>JAFGDP010000088.1 GCA_016932075.1 Chitinispirillaceae bacterium
AGAACGGCCCGCCGAAAAGCGCGGTGATGATCCCGACCGGAATCTCGGAAGGCGGCGCGAGAGTCCTTGCCAGCGTGTCGCTTACCACAAGAAAGGCGCCGCCCAGCATGAAGGATGCCGCCCCGAGGAGCCGGTGGCGCGCGCCCGGGAGCACCAAACGGCACGCGTGGGGCGCAATGATCCCAACGAATCCGATCGGTCCGCACACCGAAACGATGGCTCCGACCGCCAGGGCGGTCGCGACGATGAAAAGGTTGCGGCTCCGCGTGACATTAACGCCGCGAGAATGCGCGAGCGAATCGCCGGTTAGAAATTGATCCAGCTGCGGCATCAGGATAGCTGAAATACCGAGGAAGGCCAGGACTGGCACTGCCATGACCGCACAAAACGGATAACTGACCCCGTCAACGCCCCCCATGATCCATCGCATGATCTCAAACGATTGGCGCAGCGGACTGATATAGTGCAGAAACATGACGAGGCCGGAACAAACGGTCGCGACCACCACGCCTGCCAGAAGCAGGGTAATCGAATTGCTCTCCTTTGACCACGCAAAGGTGTACACCAGAAGCACCGCACCCACGGCTCCTGCAAACGACGCCACCGATAGCGCAGAAATCACCAAGATACTGCTGCTGGCACCGGCGGTGATGCAGATCGCGGCGCCGAGTGATGCGCCGCCGGAAACCCCCAGTGTATAGGGACTTGCCAAAGGATTGCGAAAGAGCGCCTGATAAATCATGCCGGCAACGGCCAGTCCGCCGCCGGCAATAAGCGCGGCGATGGTGCGCGGGATACGGATAAAATAAAAAATGTGGCGCAACTCTTCGCTGGACGCAAGGTCGCCCGGTGCGATAGTCGTGATTCCCAGAAAGGGGCACAGCACAAAGCACCCGCAGGCAAAGACAGCCAGCGCGCCACCCCGCCATAGATACGTCTGCCGGTTCACAGCGCCCCCCCCCAGGTACCGTACATGCGGCCCTGGTGTTTCTCGCCGGCATAGCACTCGAATGGTATGCCGAACAAGGTCTCGAGGGCTTCCGGGCACCGCGCATCAAAGTCGCGTGCGGTTCCGGAAAAAAACACCTTTCCATCACAAAGCGCCAGAACGTGCGTACAGGAGGTGAGCGCCGTATTGATATCATGGGTGACCATGACCGTTGTGAGTTCTCTCATGGTGTGAGCGCTTTCGAGCGCACGTAAGAAATGGCGCTCGTGGGCCGGATCCAGAAAGGTTGTCGGCTCATCAAGTAAAAGCAGCGGCGTTTCCTGGGCAAGCGCCCCGGCTAAAAGCACTCGCTGCAATTCACCGCCGCTCAGGGTCGTCATCATCCGGTTGCCGAGGTCCCGGACTTCGCAGTATTCAAGCGCCTGCACGACCGCCTGCCGGTCATTGTCGCCGGGTATTCCAAAAAGACCCATGCGGGCATACCGCCCAAGCATGACAAAATCATATACCGTATAGGGAATCACGGCCTCGGCCTTCTGCTGCATATAGGCAATCTGACAGGCCCGCTGCCGTGAAGGATAATCGGCAACAGGCTTTCCGCGAAGGAGCACCGCGCCCCTGGCAGGCACGAGCAGACCGGCCAAGACTCTTATGAGGGTGGACTTTCCGGTACCGTTTCGCCCGAGCACGGCCCAGCGCTGGTCCTCGTCAATCCGCACATCTACGCCTAGAAGTACCTCGCTCTTGCCATAGCCGGCGGAAATACCGGCCACCTCAAGAAGGGGTGCCATGGTTACCAGCCGGGCTGTTTGAATAGAGTATGAAGATCATTATACAGGAGAACCACCCGCGAAACCGATAGCGGGATTACAGTGGCACGTCCGCTCCGGATTTGCACCGGTATTCCCCGGCGCCTGAAAAGAGAGTAATCAATCGATTGTGAAAATAGAACGGATAAAAATACAAGTCAAGTTGCTTCGGGAAACACTCCATCCCATGACGTTGCACCACGTGCCGATTACAAGTTCGGAAATCTTTCAAGGATCCTTTGCCCCTCTATTACTGTGAAAGAAAGTATTTTTACGCTTCTTTCATCAAACAACAAGGAGACGTTTCTGATGTC
Organism: Chitinispirillaceae bacterium; assembly: GCA_016932075.1. The sequence goes on from JAFGDP010000088.1 coordinate 2,073, forward strand.
CATCCCTTCTCCGGTACAGGAATATCTCAGGTCAGCAGGTCCCGGGCATATAAATCAGCATTTTCTGGGTTACATTGCGAATCTTTCAAGTGTCGCCTCTGTTGCCCCACTGGTCGCACGTTCCATCGTGCAAGAGCTGGCAGACCAACGCACCAATCTCAAGCTCATTGCAAGTGAAAACTACTGCTCGCTTGCAACACAACTTGCCTGTGGGAACCTGTTAACCGACAAATATGCCGAAGGATTTCCGTTTCACCGGTTTTATGCAGGATGCGACAACATTGATGCTGTCGAGGACTATGCTGCGCGGCAGGCCTGCACGCTCTTCGGGTGCGAGCATGCGTATATCCAGCCGCACAGCGGCGCAGATGCCAACCTTATCGCCTACTGGGCCATACTCAATACACGCATTGAAATGCCTGCGCTCGGCACCATCAATCCGACAGACCTGTCGCGCGAGCAGTGGAACGCCCTCCGTCACAAGCTCGGCAATCAGCGGCTGCTCGGCATGGACTACTATTCCGGCGGCCATCTGACCCACGGATATCGTCATAACGTATCATCCCAGATGTTCGACGCCTATACCTATACGGTGGACCGTGAGACCAGACTGCTTGATTATGACGCTATCGAAACAATGGCACTGGATATAAAACCGCTCATCCTGCTTGCCGGGTACAGCGCCTATCCGAGACACATCGACTTTGCGCGGATGCGTGCCATCGCCGACAAGGCGGGGGCGGTATTCATGGTGGATATGGCCCATTTTGCCGGTCTCGTTGCCGGCGGTGTCTTTACCGGGAAACACAATCCCGTTCCCCACGCCCACATGGTGACGTCAACCACCCACAAAACCCTGCGCGGGCCGCGCGGTGGTCTCATCCTCTGCGTCAAGGAGTTCGCCGAAAGTGTGAACAAAGGCTGCCCGCTGGTCATCGGCGGTCCCCTCGGCCACTGTATGGCCGCCAAGGCGGTTGCTTTGACCGAAGCAAACACTCCCGCGTTCAAGCAGTATGCCGCCGGCATTACCGCCAATGCACAAGCGCTTGCCGAAGCATGCATACGAAACGGCATGACCGTTGCCACCGGCGGTACCGACAATCATCTCATGCTCATCAATGTAACGCCGTTCGGCCTTTCCGGCCGCCAGGCCGAGAGCGCGCTGCGCGAGTGCGGCATCACCTGCAACCGCAACTCCCTTCCCTTTGACCCGAACGGCCCCTGGTACACGAGCGGTTTGCGCATCGGCACTCCGGCTGTTACCACGCTCGGCATGGGGAGTAACGAAATGGAGGAAATCGCGTCGGTCATCAAGCTGGTTCTTGACAGCACAAAACCCGAAACCATAGCCGGCGGGGCCAATGCCGGAAAACCGAGCAAGGCGAAATACCGAATCGACGACCGAGCAAAGAACCAGGCTAAAAAAAGAATCGGCGCACTTTTATCACGCTTCCCGGTGTATCCGGAACTCGACCTGGCCTTCCTTCAAAAGCATTTCGGCTGAAACCGCTCCCCCGCTGCTCTCCGTATAGGGATGCGGCAATGTATCTGCCGGGTGCTGCTACAGTTTTATTTTCTTGTACCCTGCAGGGATGTCATAGCCGTCTTTGGGGGGTGGAGCTTTTTCCTTTATTTCAAGCAGCTCTATCGTGCTTTTTTTCGGCATGCCCTGCAACTGGTTGGATATGATCATCCGAACCATGAATCCATTGATCTTTTCCATCTCCTTGGTGACCTCGTCCAGGCCCGGGATTTTTGTCAGAAACATGTTCATGAAATTGTTGTACAGCTTATAGTCGACCTTAATGTCCGGGCTTGCCCACACCTCCGAGTCCATGGTCACGCCGGCAATGGAGGTGGTCAGAAGATATTTCAGCGCATTCCATTTTCTTATCTTTTTCTTTTCAGCCGTCGCCTTGACCGTGAACGTCGGCTTCATCATTGCGGTCATCTGTTCCATCATGGCAGCCATCTGTTTTTTAGCCTCGTCATCCATCTCGTCATCACCCATGGATTGCTTCATGAGGGACTGGACATCCATGACCGGCATCTCGGTATAAGTCTTGCTTTTGTGGCAAAGCATGGTCATGTTTTTGGTATCGAAATTGAAGAGAATCGTGGTATCGGCCGTATGGTCGATCCGGGCACGATTCTTCGAATACCAAGCCGTTGACACATAGTCAATGGCCGGGACCTTTTCTTCCTTGATGGTATATGCATCGGTATGGTAGTGCTGTTTCAGATACACATCCGCCGTCACCTGAACAGCAACGCCCGCCATACAAGCCATCATCAGGGACACAATTATTATACCGCGCATGGAGACCCTCCCTTTGCTGTTGACAGAGAAACATATCCGGAACACCGGATACCCGCCACCCGGCATTCCGGGAACACTCCTGCAAATACTTTATGGGACGCCCTTTCTGCCACTTCCCCGACACTTTGCCCGACCGGCCTGCACGTTTTATTTCCTTTACAACGTTCCCAGCATTAATTTATACTCTCATCATATCAAATGTGCGTCTTCACTACACACTTTCAACAAAAGGGGTAGACATGGCAGGGAAAAGCTTAACCCAATCCCAGATTGTTGCCAAGCTGGCGGAGGGTAATGACCTCTCCAAAAAACAGGTAAAAGGCCTTCTCGACAGCGTGGCTGCACTCGCTTACAAAGAGGCGAAAAACGGTTTCACCGTGCCCGGCCTGGGCAAACTCGTTCTTGTCGATCGCAAAGCTCGGATCGGCCGCAATCCGGCTACCGGCGAACCGATCAAGATCCCGGCCAAGAAAGTCGTGAAGTTCCGCGTCGCCAAGGCGGCGAAAGAGGCGATTACCGGCAAGAAAAAGTAACCTGCAACGCCGTCGTAAAAGGCCCTGTCGCACAGGGCCTTTTTTTTGCCCATATCCTGTTGTACCTTCTCCGTAACGAGCCAATAGTAAAATAGTTTGACTTTTTCGACGTTTTTATTATATTAACAATGCTTCATGCTTGTTTTCCGTCCTGCTGTTTACACTTTTGTCAAATAGAACGTGCGCGGCGAAATTTGATAACGGCGCACAAGGGGCGTTAGCCACACGACATGAAAGGAGCTGCTTGCATCGATGCGCATTCGTGTACCGGTTCTGATGGAACGAACTTTCTGTTTATCGCATACTCCCCAGTTCCCCGACAATCCAACCTTTTTTATTTATAATAAGGAGTCGCGTCTATGAGCTCTGGTTCTGTTTTTAATGCTGTTGACTGGATTGCCATCGTCCTTTTTCTTTTGGGCATGCTTGCTATTGTATGGGCTTCCGTGCGGAAAAAAGCAAAAGACGGCGAGGACTACTTCCTTTCCGCCCGTGACGAAAAGTGGCTCACCATCGGCACCTCAATTTACACGTCAAACATCGGCTCCGAGCACCTTGTGGGACTTGCCGGTGCCGGTTTTGCCACGGGTCTTGCAATGGCCCACTGGGAAATTCAGGCGTGGATCATCCTGATTTTAGGGTGGGTGTTCGTACCCATCTACGATCGTATGAAAGTCTTTACCATGCCGGAATTCCTCGAACTGCGTTTCTCGCGGGGATCCCGGTCGATCCTGAGTGTCCTCACCATAGTAGCACTGGTGCTCACCAAACTTGCCGCGACCGTCTATGCGGCAGATGTGGTCTTCAAGGTATTTCTCGGCCGCGAGTCCATGATGATATTCGGGCAACAAGTAGACCTGTTCTGGATTATCGCCTTCGGCCTCTGCGTTGCTACCGGTGTTTATACCGCCATCGGCGGTCTGCGTGTCATCATGTACACCGCTGTACTTCAAACACCGGTTCTGCTTCTCGGCTCTATATGTATGGTAATCATGGGTCTTTTCAAGCTCGGCGACGGTAATCTGATCGTCGGCTGGCAGACCATGCTCACGGCTGTTGGAGACAATATCCATCTTGTCCGACCTCTGGCAGACAAGGAGTTCCCGTGGCTAGCGGTTCTGCCCGGATCGGCCATTATCGGATTCTGGTACTGGTGTACCGACCAATACATCGTGCAGCGTGTCCTTGCCGGGAAAAACCAGCAGGAGAGCCGGCGCGGAAGCATTCTCGCTGCCTACCTAAAACTGACGCCGGTATTCATTTTCATGATCCCCGGCATGATTGCCTTTGCGCTTACCAAAATGGCTGAAAGCGGTTTTGCCACCAGCGGCGACGCTGCCTATACCTCCATGGTCTCTCAGATCCTGCCGCATGGTATCCGCGGTATTGTCGCGTGCGGCATGCTTGCATCGCTTATGGCTTCACTTGCGTCAAAGTTCAACGCTTCGGCAACGCTGTTCACGGTTGATTTTTACCAGAAATGGCACCCGACCGCCTCCGGCCCTACTCAAGTGCTTGTGGGACGTATTGCTACCGGCGTTATTGTTGCCGTGAGTATTCTCTGGATTCCGGTTATGAAGACCCTTGGAAAAAACCTCTACGAGTACCTGCAAAGTGTTCAAGGGTATATGTCGCCGGCAATCGCCGTGCTGTTCGTGGCCGGCATTTTCTGGAAAAGGACCACGGCGCCTGCCGCTTTCTGGTCGTTCCTGATAGGCGGCCTGGGCGGCCTTTTACGGCTGGGACTCGACCTGCTGATCGACCGGCCTCTCAAGGAAGGCATCGCTACTGCAGAAGCACTTCAGGGTCAATACGGGTTCCTGTTCACCATCCAGCAGATCCACTGGCTCTATTACGCCGAGGTCCTGCTCTTTGTCACGATTGCCCTGATCGTTATCATCAGCCTGCTTACCAAACCGCCGGCAACGGAAAAATTGCGCTGTACCGCCTATGGTGCTACACCCGAGGAAAAGGTTGCTACGCGGGCAAGCTGGAACAAGTGGGATGTGATTCACTCACTCATTGTCTGCGGTGTTGTCGTAATATTCTACTGGAGTTTCTGGTAATAAACGGCTACCACAAGGTCTGTTTAAAGGGGTTCGATCCATGATCGGGCCCCTGTTTTTTCAGGGCGATAACGATTTGCAATTTCCTTAACGACAAACGGTTAGGATATTCCGGTTGTAGAAACCGCCCCTTTGGTGGTATAATCAAATAGAAACTAGGCTTTTGCTTTCAACGAGCGAGGATTCGCATGAGTCTTTCATTTGACCCTTCCATTAGCGCGCTTAAAGCGGCAACGACCCGTCATGCCGTCTCCGCCCACGATATTGCTAATGTCAACACACCGGGATTTTGGCAGACAAACGTTTACCAGACTGACATGAAGCCCTCTGGCACGCGTATCTCCCATCTTGAGCGCACAACGGCCCCGAGCCCTGACCTGTCGGGCACCGATTTAGCTGAAGAGGTGAAGGAGCAGAAAATAAGCAAGAATGATTTTCAGGCCAATCTGCGTGTGATCAAAGTCAGAGACGAGATGACCCGGGATCTGTTGGATTTATTCGCGTAACACCCGCCACGAATTGCGGATTTCAGATTGCAGAATAAAATTCTGCGCGCCTGGATACTGTTTTTCAATCCACAATTCCTGCCCTGATCTCAGTCGAAGGGCGCATTCCCCAATCCGCTACACTTTTCATGTCCTCGGGAAGCGGTGATTCGATCCTGCACTCCCTGCCGGTGAAAGGATGCATAAAGGTTAGCGATTCGCAATGAAGGGCCTGCCGGGGAAACATACGGTTGTACGTCTTACCATGGGGATTCGCCCGCCAGGCACAATACTCCTGTTCGCTCATGCCATACAGTTTGTCACCAAGGATCGGAGCACCCATAAACGCCAAATGAACCCTGATCTGATGCGTCCTGCCGGTATGCGGGACCAGGGTGCAGAGCGAAAGATTCCCTCCCAGCGGGCGGACATCGGTAATTGTCGTGCATGCAGGCTTTCCTGCCGGATCAACACGATACTTATAGGAAATTGCCGAGCCAGATGCCTTGCCAATGGGAAGATCAATCTCTCCCGTGTCCGGCTTCCCCCTGACGATCGCTCGATACACCTTCCGCAGGCCGCCCCGGGCAAAGAGCCTAGCGAACGGAGCTATTGACCCGCGCGAGGTCACGATCAGCACCACACCGGACGTCTCCCGGTCCAGCCTGTGCACGCAGTGGGCATGGGGAAAGGAGGGATCATGCACCTCCCGAAGCTGGTAGATGAGGTTGTTTCGAAATGAGGTGCCTGCCCGGTGCACCAGAAGGTTGCCCGGTTTGTCAATGCCGTGGAGCCAGGGATCCTCATGGATGATGCGGTATGTCAGATCTGCGGCCGGCTCCTCAAATTCACCGGCGTCATAGGAGAGAATGTCGCCGGGGCTGACCGTGTCGGCAACCCCGAGCGCCATACCATTGCGAACGATGCGTTCCTCCCGTACCCGCGTTTTCCATTTCTCAGCGCTGTAATAAGTAAACCGTGCGGCAAGATACGCAATGACCGGCGTGTCCTTTTTTACTGAACGCGGCACGGACGAGGAGAAAATCATAGTTCATTAATATAGAGCGGCTTGAATCCGTAGAAGGTCTTGTCGAAATAGTTGATGATCACGATCTCTGTCTGTACGTTGTTCTGGAGGTTCACGATCAGGCGGTCGATATAACGGCGCGCAATAAAGAGGCCGCGGCCGTGGCCGTCGAGAAGACCGATGGGAAGGCCGCTGGTGTCGCGGGCAATCTGCCGGTTCATCCAGTACAGGACGTCGGATTTCTTGAGCCGGCCGCCCTTGTCCAGCACCGAAATGCCATACTTCTCCGGGTCGCGCATCACCGTCACCACGATTGCCTTTTCATCGGGCAATTCACAGTCAACATCCCACTCGTCCTTGCGCTCCGGCGATTCGCTCCTGATGCCGTAAAATATAGCGTTTGTCAACAATTCGACAATAACCACCTCGAGTCGTTTTGCACGCTTGTAATCGCCGATAAGTTCGGTGATCACCCTGGCGTGACTGTCGAGGTGCCTCGCCGTCTTGATCAGAAAGTCGTTCTTTGTTGCGCCGGCTTCGAAATGCTGTTCAAGACCGAATATGTCATTAGACAAAAGGTTTTTGATGATAACCGACAGCTCGTTGAAATTGAACGGCGCCGTTTTCACGAAGATATTGCCGATATCGTAGTTCTGCGCAAGCTCGAGGTAATCTTCAACATTATATGCGGTAATAAGAACACGCTTGATGACGGGATACCGTTCCTTTACGAGTCTAAGAAGGTCGAATCCCCGCATGCCGGGCATGTTGATGTCCGAAAGCACCAGGTCGACCGGTGTTGCGGCAAGCAGTTCCAGCGCGCCGGGTCCGTCGACGGTATCGCGCACCGCATACCCCTCGACATCGCGCAGATAATCGACGATCATCTGCCTGATCTCAGGCTCGTCGTCGACGACGAGAATGGTTCCCTTTCCTCTTTCGCTCATGCGGGATCTGCCGTTCCTTTCCCCGAACAGTCCGGATTACCATTATATAATTTTGTACATTCAATGGGTACAGTCATGTTTATCTATCCCCCTCGTGTCACCGGGATACACGGACCGCAGACGGTGATATCCGCACAAACGTCCCGCTGCTGAAGAGAAGGGAGCACGGTGAGGCCGACGGAACATCTGGACGCCGCAGGATGTTCTTTTGAACGCACGTTCAGAACCGGTATCCTGTGGTTTCGCATGCCCGGGTTCATCTCATGGGCAGCGGTATCGGCAGGGTGCAGTATCGCTTTTTTTCTGCCGCAGGGTTATAGCCTCTATCGCGCTCCCCCGGTGATTACCGATGCGCTCATCGCGGCACTGGCCCTGTTTCTTTTCGCAGGTGTCTTTTCACGAAAAAACCGGGTCCGCTTCACTGCGTTTCTTTTTGCTGCTATTGCCGCATGCACCATTCATCAGGCGCACCAGTATCGCGTGTTTTCATCATTTGGTGCCTGCATACAAAGCCATGGGAACATCTCGCTTATCGGTAAAGTGGTATCACCGCCCCTGCCCAAGTATGAGCATTTTCACTTTTTATTTCGGATCGATTCGGTTAAGGCAACCTCCGCTGCTGCAGCCAGCCTGGAAGGAATAACAATCGATTGTACTACCCCCTTTGAACCGCCGCACTATGGTACCGTTGCGATCAATGGCCGCTATGAGCGGCCGCGCGCGCGGAGAAATCCGTATGAATACGATGAATACACTGCAATGATGGCCAAGGGAATCTGGGGCAGGGTTGCTGCAGAGGAATGCCGGATCGTGTCGGCCAAGCGTTTCCGGCTGGAGCAGCTATCCTGCTCGTTCCGCGCCATTGCGATACGAACGCTCCGGAAAGTAGCGGACTATGATCACCGCGCGCTCCTTCAGGCCTGTTTTCTCGGCGATACGGAATTCCTCTCACCGTATATCAAAGACATTTTCAGGGCTTCGGGAATCTACCACCTGATTGCCATATCCGGCCTCAACACCGCCATGCTGACCGCGGCACTCTACTTCCTGCTGCGGCTTTTTCCGCTGGGAAGGATCGCGCCGCACCTGATCTGCATCACGGCGCTCTGGCTTTATCTTCTCTTTGTCGGGATGATCCCCTCGCTTTTTCGCGCGACCATCATGGCCACCTTGGTCATTGCCGCGTTCCTGTTTGAGCGCAAGCACTACGCCATGCAGACGCTCGGACTGGCAGGAACCGCGTGGCTTTTCATGTCGCCTGAAAGCCTGTTTCATCCCGGTTACCAGCTTTCGTTTGCCGCCACGGCGGCCATTCTGGTCCTGTTTCCCGTCCTGTACCGTTCTCTGCCGCACCCTGAAAATCGCATCATGCGACCGGTCACTGTTTTTATATATTCGTCGCTTTGCATCTCACTGGTGAGCTTCTGCGCAACCGCTCCGGTCCTGCTGTACCATTTCGGAACGATCTCCTGGTACGGCATATTCGCCAACCTCATTGCCGTGGGGGCCATGACCGTAAGCATGTGGGCATTTTTTTTCGGGCTCCTCGTTGAAATGGTCGCGCCTTTTGCCACAACGGTACCGTTGTGGATAGGGGAACGGTTCCTGGATATCGTCACAGGTACAGGCGCGCTTGCGCAGCGCATTCCGTGGAGCCAGGGGTCCTATCCGGTTCCTTGGATCGAGCTGCTTGTCCTTTATGCCCTGTTTTGTATCGGCTGTGCTGCTGTCAGAAGGGAGAGAATCACCACCTACCTTCTGATCTCTTTGGCAATAATCGCGCTTTTCGTTCCAATTGACTTTGTGGTCCGTCAATTGCGACCATCCGCCACGGCCGTGCTGTTTGACCTTGAAAAGGATGCGGCGGCAGGCATCAAGTGGCCAGACCACCGTGTGTGGGTGGTCAGCACCGCTCACCACGCTTCTCTGCGTCGGCAGATTGAACGACACATCCTCCCCTGGGTGAGACATTGCGGCAGAAACAGAATTGACATGCTTCTTGTCCCCGAGAATGCCGCGAAGCGGCTCTCCCTTTCAACATCCAAATCACAAGCGCTTTCCGGCGCGCGCATGGTCACCTTTGCCGACAAGAAAAAAGAAACGCCTGCCACTGACCATCCGTCAGCCCATGCCGAAGGGACGTTGTTGCTGCGTGCCGCCCCATGCAGGGGATGCGCCTATTGGATTAGGGAGCGACCTCAGGGCATTGATCTGCATATCGCAGCGTGCGGCACCGACACCTGTTTGTACCTTCCCTTTCCCGGCACACAGAAAAAAACGACCGCAGGACCTCACCGTGAAAGGTCAGGCGCCGTGATATATGCCTTCAAACGCAAACGTATTCAAACGAGCCGATCGTTGCGGGAAGACCACCCCCTGGTGTCCTCGTTCCCGAAAGAATAACCTTGATTACCGTACAATCGTTATTTATACTTTTTGTTCGCCTTACGATCCAAGGAATCCGCTGCCATGGAATCAGCATCCGATTTATCGATACGCCGTGAAGAGTGGAATGGATGGCAGATTCTTAACCTTGCCGGCCCGTTTGTCGTCAAATCCTTTAACACCGTGCGCAGGCTGTTTGATGAACTCGAGGCGACCCCTCAGCCGCGCGTTGCGGTCGACATGACCAGCGTCGGCCAGATTGACTCAAGCGCCCTCACCGTCATCCTCAACCTTCAGAAGCGGCTCAAGGCAAAGGGTGGACGCCTTGCGGTCATCGGACCGAGCAAGGATATCAGCGAAACGTTTTCGATCGTCGGCTTCAGTCTTGCGGTGCCGGTGTACAGCAGCAGAAGCACCTTCGAAAAACTTTCACTGCAGGACTGATGCCGACGCGTACCTTCCTCTCTGTTTTTTGTATTCTCACCGGCGCGGGTTGGCTGGGCTGCGTAAAGGAGCCCCCCCCTCCCTGTTCAATGAGCGACCTGCTCTCCTTTTTCAGCGGTCCGACCGACTCGGTCCCTGCGGTATTGCGTTCCTGTTCTCTTGACACAGCAGCATTCAGGAAGGCCCTTGACTCTTTGCGTATTGCCAGCCCGGCAGGTGACCGGAAAACGGTACTCACCGACGTTGACGGCATACCGTACACCCTGGGGTATCGGACACCGCAGCATATACGCCAGGATACGCTGTATCCTCTTATTATCTATCTCCACGGCGGTATCGGGACCGAGCGAAACGACAAGGGCGACAGCGCGTTTCTCATGCTCGAAGCGCTTGCCGACACCTTCAGGCTGTTTTGTGCTAGTCCGTCCGCCAACCGGAACGCTCCCTGGTGGAGCAATGCCGGGCTTACCCGTATTCTCCAATCGCTCCGCTACATGACGCTCCACTATCCTATACATCCTGACAAGGTGTTTTGCGCGGGCGTCTCCGACGGAGCGACCGGATGCTACGCCGCCGCCAATACCATTAACGGCCCCTTTGCCGGCTTTTTCGCCATCTCGGGATTCGGCGGCATGCTTCCCAATCTCGGCATGCGTCTTGTTCCAAAAAACCTTATGCAACGTCCTATCTATAATGTAAATGCGGAACTGGATCACCTTTATCCTGCCGAGTATGTGCGACGGTTTGTGCAGGACCTCAAGCATCTGGGTGTAGTCATAACCGATACTATTTACCCAAAGGAGAAACACGGTTTCGAGTATCGTGACAAAGAAATGGGAGCGCTGGCACAGCGGATACGGTCATGGTCCAGGCCCCGCAGCACGGCTGTCATGTGGACCTTTGTGCCGGGAGTTCCCAATGTGCCGCCAAATTTGATTGACTGGGAAACCACCTCTGAAGATGCCTTTGTCAGGCTCTATTGGCGCAATGATACCATGACCGTCCGGTCCCAAGGGCTTGCATCATTTGTCGTCTCTCTTCCCCGTTCATCAGGAATAGAACGCGCAACCTGCCGCTTTCCGGCAAAACAAAAACTCCTTCGCACCGTATATCCGGAAAAAGATCCCTCGCCCCAGGAGCTCAAGCATATGGCGCACCATTGCTTTCCCCAGCCCTCCGGAGCGTATTTTTTCCGTATCACGTTGCCATAAGATCCTGTTGCCACGGAGGTACCTATGCCGCACTGTATCACCATTCTATCGCCCGGATTTGAAGAAACCGAGGCGGTCACGGTTATTGATCTTTTACGCCGAGCACAGATTAGAGTCTCTGTGCTCGGGCTGCATTCCCTTGCGGTGAAAGGATCCCACGATATCACTATCCGTACTGATGGGCTGCTACAGGATTTTGACGAGCCGTTTGACGGCATTGTTCTGCCGGGCGGCATGCCAGGAACAACCAACCTTGCAGAGTCGAACACCGTACTCGATCTGGTGCGCGACGCGCACTGCAGACAAGCGCTCTGCGCCGCCATCTGCGCCGCTCCTCTGGTGCTTGGCAGGGCGGGCATTCTGCAGAACAGAACCGCGACCTGCTATCCGGGCATTGAAAAGGAGCTCTTCGGTGCAACGGTGGTAAAAGAAACCGTGGTGCGCGATAAGAATATCATTACCAGCAGAGGCCCTGGAACTGCCGTGGCATTCGGTCTTGCAATTGTTTCGTACCTCGCGGGACAAACAGAAGCTGACCGCATCGCCGCTGCCGTTCTCCATTCCCGCTAGCGTCATTTTCTGCCAGCGCGCCGGCGTTGGCGCTTCCCGCCCGCTTTCGTCGCCCGCCGCGCTCCCGCTCTGCCCATGGTATTCTTTCTCTCCGTGGTTTTCCCGCGGGCCGGTCTGTCACTTAGTCCGGTCTTTTTCTGCATGTAGACCGTCACCTTTGCGAGCAGGGGCATTGACGCATGTTCCAGCCCGTTGACCATGAGCCAAAGATAAGGATCCTGGTCATACCATCTCCTCCTCTTCTGATCCAGCGGAAAATCGAGCAAGTACTTTTCGAGAAGCGCGGGCGCATGGTCGCTGATGATCTCCAGAACGCCCGCAACAACAGGTTCGCGTCGCCTGACCGGCGCATCTTTCAGCCATTCCAGAAGCTTTGCAATTTTTTCATGGGCATCATACCACCGTTTTGTCGGCTGCTGCATGATACGCCTCCCGGTGAAAAGAGAACAACAGGTCCCTTCTACCTCAAGTCCGCCTTTTGGCACACGCGTATCCCTGTCTCTTTTCAGGAGCTCGCCGTGTCAACCCCTTAATTATATGATTTCCGGCACTGCTACGGTCACTGATTTTATGCTGGTTTCTCAATACGTTTTTTTGACGATTTTAAGGACGCAAAACTGTACACTAGTACCATGATATTCCTGAAGCCGTATTGGCGTGCGCACTGGACAGGTGTGCCCCTTGGGCCGGAAACTATGACAACGAACGGTTTCCTTTTTCGCAGGATCAGAGCATACCGCCTTTTCCCCTTTGTGCTGATCATCATGGTTACCGCCGCCTCCGGATCCGGTCGTGAACAGGTCACCACCTCATATGATGACGGATCACTCAAGGAGCGATTTTTCATTACCAAGGACTCAACCGGCAGAGAAGTCATGGATAGCCTGTTTTGCGCATATCACAAAAACGGTAAAAAAAAGATGGAACTCTTCTACCGAAACGGGAGTGAACAGGGGCAGGTCCGGGGATGGTACAAAACCGGCGCACCTGAATTCACCTGCTTCTACCAGGAGGGAAAACTTCATGGCACCAAGAGCTGCTGGTACAAAAACGGTGCAATAAAAAGCAGAGGCTCCTGGAACAACGGCGCCAAAGATGGCCCGTTTGAATCCTGGTATGAAAACGGTCGCTATCGCCTGCAGGGCGCCTTTTGCGCTGATACGCAGTGCGGCGAATTCCGTCGCTGGTATGAAAACGGCACGCTCCGTTCGATCGTCTCATTTAAAAAAGGAGCATTGAACGGTCCGGTAAAGTGGTATCATGCAAATGGTGAGCTTGCCATTGTAGGGTACTATGATGAAAACGGCAAACGGGCGTTCCGCTGGCAGCTTTATCACAAAAACGGAGAAAAATGCGCTGATGTTCTCTATGCAGGTGGTATAATCGAGAAAAAGGAATATTTCGCGCCGGATTCGGTCATTGAATCCATGTTTCGCGAGATCGAGGAGGAGACCGCAAGGAAGAAGTAACGGCCGTTACCCCTTTGGCGTATCTCCGGCTTTATCCCCCCCCACCGCAAGCTCCTCCTGTTCGCCCTCTGATGATATGAATCTGGCCGACTTGACCTCCCGCGCGGCGAGCCGCACGCCGCCCGCCTTGACTCCCTTGACAAGATACTTCTCGACCTTGAAGGTCTCCTCGAGCACGCGGATCCGCGGCAGCGGCTTGTATTCCACCAAAAGCTCGGCGTTCTCCTCGGTGGTCAGCCGCAGCGGCGTCGAATTCTCCGGAACAATCACGTATCCCTTGTTCAGGATGTACTGCTCAATCCTGCAGCGTTTCAGATAAGGGAAGCCAGTCTCGTTGTCCCGGTACACCACCGAAAACGTCACCTTTGCACACGTCTCCTTGTCGGCATACCCGCAGTAGAGCATTCCCTTGTCAACGAACATCTTGTCCGGCGCGTCACACACCGAATAGGCGCCCGACTTGCGAATGATCAAAACCCGGTCATACGGTGAAACATCGAACAGCACGTTGCCGTTGACCTCGTATCCCACATAGCCGGTGTCGCGGTCATAACGCAGTTTCAGGTTGCGCTGCGCTGCCTCGCGCACGTCGGTCTTGGTGAATGAAACGAGCTCGGTCCTGCGCGGGAACTGATCGCGGTATTTCTCGAGTACCCCTTCAAGAACACCGACGGCATAATCAATGATACCGGCCAGATGCTTGCGGATATCGGCGAGCCGCGACTTGATCTCCTGCATTTCCCGCTTCGCCTTGTTGATGTCGTACAGGCTGATCCGCCTGATGGGGATCCGAAGAAGGGTCTCGATATCCTCGGCGGTCACCTCCCGCTTGATCTCATCGGAAAACGGTGCAAGACCCTTGCGGACCGCGTCGGTCACGCCCTGGGCCGATGCCTTGTCCTCGATCCTTTTGTATACCCGGTTCTCGATGAATATCTGTTCAAGGGTCCGTGCGTGGAGCTTGTCCTTGAGCTGTTTCTCCTCAAGCTTGAGTTCGGCGCGCAGGATCTCCACCAGCCGGTTCGCGTTGTGACGTACTACCTCGGACGCCGTCATGACCACGGGCTTGCTGTCCTTTATCACCACCATGCCGACCGTAATGGCCTGCTCGCATTCGGTGAACGCATACAGCGCGTCGACCGTGTCGCGCGTGTGCACCCCGCGCGCAAGATGCACCTCGATCTCCACCTTTTCAGCGGTAAAATCGCTGATAGAACCGATCTTGAGCTTGCCCTTGCGCGCCGCGTCCTCAATGGAGGCGATAAGCGACTCCGTGGTGGAACCGAACGGCAGCTCGCGGATGACAATCTTCTTGTCGTCTTTTGTGTCAAGTTTCGCCCTGACCAGCACCTTGCCGTTCCCGTCGTTATACTCAGACACATCGGCAAGCCCGCCGGTCAGGAAATCGGGAAACACCAGGAGCTGCTCGTCTCTCAGACTGGCGATCTGCGCCTCGAGCAGCTCGATCAGGTTGTGCGGCAGCACGCGCGTCGACATGCCGACCGCAATACCCTCCGCGCCCATGGCCAGAAGCACGGGCAGCTTGGCCGGAAGCACTACCGGCTCTTTGTTCCTCCCGTCGTACGACGGATCGTACTCGGTGATGTCGGGATTGAACAGCGTTTCCTTGGCCAGCGGCGAAAGCCGGCATTCGATATACCGCACGGCCGATGCCGGATCGCCGGTAAAGATATTGCCGAAATTGCCCTGCTCTTCTATAAAAAGCTCTTTATTAGCGAGCGTCACGAGCGCATCGCCGATAGAGGCGTCGCCGTGCGGGTGAAAGCGCATGCACTGCCCGACGACATTCGCCACCTTGTGAAACTTGCCGTCATCCATCTCGTACAGCGTATGCAGAATGCGCCGCTGCACCGGCTTGAGGCCGTCGTCGATATGCGGAATGGCCCGGTCCTTGATGACATAGGAGGCGTATTCGATGAAGTTGGTGTCGTAGAGGTTTTTAATGAATGCCATAGGCTGTCTTTCTGATTCTTTTCAAATCTGGGCGCCCCACGTCCCGCTTCGCGGGACTGCGGCGGCCCTCCTCCGGGCTACCCTCCGGTCGGTCTGCACTGTTGTGCGGCAACCACATGCCTGCTCCAGCGCAGACTGACGGCTTCATTCCATTCAGCCGTCACCCTCTGTCCGGCCTGGCGCGAAAACCTCACCCCTCCACCCCGTCCCGCAGAGCGGGACACCCCTCCTCCCCTCTCCTACCAAGGAGAGGGGAGGAGGGGTGAGGTCTCATACCAGATTCTCCATGATATACTCCCTCCGCTCAGGCGTGTTCTTGCCCATGTAAAAACCGAGCGTGTCAGGAATATTCTGGACCGACTTTACGTTGACTTCAACGAGCCGGATCTGATCGCCGATAAACTGGCCGAATTCCGACGGCGAAATCTCGCCAAGCCCCTTGAAACGGGTCACTTCAGGATACGACAGCTGCTTGATCGCGAGATCACGCTCCTTTTCGCTGTAACAGTAGCAGGTCTCCTGTTTGTTGCGCACCCTGAAAAGCGGCGTCTCAAGAATGAACACATGACCCGCCACCACAAGCTCCTCAAAATAGGTGAGGAAAAAGGTCATGAGCAGGTTGCGGATATGGAACCCGTCCACGTCCGCGTCAGTGGCAAGCACGATCCGGTTGTACCTGAGGTTCTCAATGTCCTCTTCAATGCCGAGCGCCATCATAAGGCTGTACAGCTCCTCGTTCTGATAAATGGCAGCGCGGTTCCGGCCATACACGTTCTGGGGTTTGCCCTTGAGCGTGAAAATCGCCTGGGTAAGCACATCGCGTGCGGAAATGATGGATCCCCCGGCTGACTGGCCTTCGGTGATGAAAATGGTCGATTCCTCGCCCTTGCGGCCGTCCTGCAGGTGATATTTGCAGTCCTTGAGATTCGGGATTTTGATCTCGATCCTCTTTGCAGCCTCTTTCGCCTCTTTCTTGACCGCATTCAGCTCAGTGCGAAGCTTCTGGTTCTGCACGATCTTTGCCTCGAGCAGCTTTGCCGCCTCGCCGTTCTTGTGCAGAAAATCGACCACGCCGGACTTTACTTCCGACACGATCCAGCCGCGAATCTCGGCGTTGCCGAGCTTGTTTTTGGTCTGCGATTCGAACACCGGGCTCTTGAGCTTGATCGCGATGGCGCCCGCAATGCTTTCGCGCACGTCCACGCCGCTCCAGTCCTTTTTATAAAACTCATTCACGCCCTTGAGAAATCCTTCGCGAAACGCGCTCAGGTGCGTGCCGCCGTCCGACGTGTACTGGCCGTTAACAAAAGAAAAATAGGTCTCCCCGTAATTACCCGTATGACTGAACGCGCACTCGATCTGCTTGCCCTTGAAATACCCGATCGGATACACGGTCTTTTCGCCGATCTCCGCGGTCAAAAGGTCAAGCAGCCCGTTTTTCGACTCGATCTTCTCCTTCCCGAAATACAGCTTGAGCCCGGCATTGAGATACGCATAGTTCCAGAGCCGTTTTTCAACATATTCAACGTTGTAGGTATACTCATTAAAGATCTCTGCGTCAGGCACGAACTCGACTTCTGTCCCGTCGGGCTCTTTAGATGAGCCTTTTTTCTTGGATTTCAGCTTGCCCCGCTCAAACGCCGCCTCAAAAAATTCTTTGTTACGATAGGCACGGACCCGAAAACGGCTCGAAAGCGCGTTCACCGCCTTGGTACCCACGCCATTGAGACCCACCGAGAACTGGAACACGTCATCATTGTACTTGGCGCCGGTGTTGATCGTTGACACGCAGTCGATCACCTTGCCGAGCGGTATGCCCCTGCCAAAATCGCGCACCCACACCGTACCCTGTTCAATCCTCACCTCGACCTTCTTGCCAAAACCCATGATATATTCGTCGACGGCGTTATCAATGATCTCCTTGAGCAGCACATAAATGCCGTCGTCCGGATTGGATCCATCACCCAGACGGCCGATGTACATGCCGGTGCGCAAACGGATATGCTCAAGCGAGGAAAGCGTCTTGATCTTGCTTTCGTCGTAAATCGGAATGTTGAGGCGAGTGGTCATGGTTGCATGCTCATTTCATGGTTTGAAGCCCTATGCCGGACAACATCAACAAACCCTGGCACACGCTTCACGATAGCCGGTGATACGAAAATAAAATACTAATAAAACAGCTCAAAATAAAGGGAATACCCATAGAGATTGTACAAATAAGGGATAGACCATACAAGATATTGATTTGGTGCCAGGATGAAAAGCGAGAGCGGGAGCGTATCCGACGGTAACTGCGGAACAGAACCTGTCGCCGGGGATGCATTTTTCCTGGGGCACGAGTTCTTTTTTTTCCAGAAGAAATACGTACCAGACCACGTACGCGCCGATACCACGTCACTTGTATTGACCCGGCAGGTACCGGCATTTTATTATTGAGTAAAGGAAGGATGCCGGGAGGTCTTCAACAATGCCCATGTCCCTGAAAATCGTCCATTACGGCAAGGTTCCCATCGTGCAGGTTTCAGGCCGCGTCAACGATATGGAAAAACCGGGAACAAAAGCGCTTTCCGAAACCATACGGAACGCGTGCCGCATGACCAATGGCGCGGTCGTTATCGACATCAGCGCGATTCAGTTCCTCGACAGCCATGGACTGGGCATACTCGTTTTCCACAACTCCATCATGGAGCGGGCTGGCCGACGCCTGATATTCTATAATTCCAACCGCAACCACACATCGTACATGAACCGCCTGTTCGACTGCACCAACCTGTGCCGGATATTCTCGGTCATCGATGACCTGGCACTGCTTAAAAAGTGAAGCCGGCGATAGCAACCATCAGTAGACCTTACCTTCTTGGTACAAGCAAACGGTGGTCCGCACAGAGGTGGTGTGCCTGGTATTCAGGGAGCCATCCCCTTCCAAAATATGTATTGTTATCAAGGCCATTTCATCCCCTGGCCCCGGTTTCATTATTTCCAAACCGGCCATAGTGTATTTTTTTAGCGGAAATTTCCAACACCCCTTTTCTGAAAGCGACGTTTTTCATGCCGCGGTTAAGCGACCTGCTCTCGGACCGTTTAAAAAAAGAACTCCTTGCCGATGTAAAAAAGGCGTCAGAGGTAAAACAGCAACCGACAAAGCATCCCCATGCTTTCCCGGGTAAAAAAAACAGGGAACAGGCAAACATCCCGATACCTGATTTCGTCGCAATCGACGTGGAAACAACGGGGCTTGACTTTTCACGAGACCGGGTGATCGAAGTAGGCGCGGTGAAATTCATCGGCGGCAAGACAAGCGAGGAATTCTCCTCGTTTGTCAACCCGGAGGTACCGGTCCCCGAAACCATTACCGAATTGACCTCCATCACCGACAACGACGTAACCAATGCGCCGCGGTTCGCTGCTATTGCGGACCGGCTTCTAATATTTGTAAATGACTTTCCCCTGTGCGGGCATCAGATCGATTTTGACCTCACGTTTCTTAACAAGGAGCTGGACCGGGCCGGAAAAAAAAAGCTGGAAAACCAGACGCTGGACACGGTGCTGCTCTCGAAAATCATCCTGGAGCCGGGAAGGCGCTACTCGCTTCAATCCGTGAGCAAAACGCTTGCGGTTTCGCTCGATCGAGCCCACCGGGCTCTTGATGATGCCAGGGCGACCGGAGAGGTGGCGCTCGCACTCATTCCCAAGCTTGCGGAGCTTCCTGTGCCTGTTCGCCAGACCATGGCCGCGGCCGCACCGGCGTCGTTTTTCAAGGGATTGATCTTTACATCGCTGGGAACGACCAGGCCTGCGGTACGGGTGCGGCCCGAGAGGGTGGGAGCGTCGATTCCACGGCTAGCGCAAAAGGAAAAAGCACAAGCGATCAACAAGGATGCAATCAAGCGGGTGTTTTCAGAACAGGGGTCGCTTTCCGTCCGAATGCCGGGATTCATACCGAGAAAATCCCAGATCGACATGGCTGTTGAGGTAACGAACGCCTTCAACACACATTCCTTTCTCGTGGCCGAGGCAGGTACGGGCACGGGAAAATCACTTGCCTATCTTGTTCCTGCGGCGGCCTGGGCGCTTGAAAACAAAACGAGAGTGCTTGTCGCCACCCGCACCCGCAACCTACAGGATCAGCTTATTTCCAAGGAGCTGCCGCTCGTCGCCTCGCTTGCGGGCAGGCCCTTGCGCTATACCGCGCTCAAGGGCCGCTCCAATTATGTCTGTCTTTTCAGGTGGGAACAGCTCCTGCACGGCGAGGCGGGCAACCTGTCGCTGCGAGAACGGTTCGCGATCCTGCCGCTCATCCCGTGGGTCGAATCAACCGAAACCGGCGACATCGAGGAACAGAACCAGTTCAACCCGAAGTGGTTCCAGAAAGTATGGGACCTCATTTCAGCCGACAGTCACGGCTGTCATGGCCGGCGCTGCCCGCTTTACAAATCGTGCTTTCTCCAGCAGGCGCGGGCCAGGGCGCTCGGATCGCACATCGTGGTCATCAATCATGCGCTGTTCTTTTCGGAACTGTGCGCAGGAACCTCGTTTCTGGGCGAGATCGGGTCCATTATCTTTGATGAGGCGCACCACCTTGAGTCAAGCGGCCACCGCCATTTGCGCATCGAGCTGGACACCAACCGCGTCGCGCTTTTTACGGAAGAGCTCAACGGCCTGGTGCAGTTCCTGGGTTCGGCGGAGGGAAACAACGAGATGCTCGAGCGCGCCAAAGAGCTGAAATCCTTTCTCAAGCAGGTACGGAAACGGTCGCAGTCGTTTCTCCACGCCATTGGCGAATGGGCGTCGCAACAGATGCCGGGCCATGGGCCGGCCGAATATCAGATCAGGTACAAGGACAGCGCATTCTCTTCCCACGCCGAAGCGCTCTCCTTTGACACGACGCTTGACGGGCTCAAGGACCGGCTGCATGAACTCAAGCAGAAGGTGGCGCTCGCATCACTCCCGAAAAAGATGCTGGAGCCGCTCCGGGAAAAGCTTGCCACGTGTCAGGAACGCACCTCGCAACTGCACGCGGACCTGAAGTATCTCCTTGCGGCACAAACCGACGATCATGCGTTCTGGGCCGAGGGCAACCTTCAAAAAGGGTGGTCAAAGCTCTGCGGCGTGCCGCTCGACATTGCCGGCCTGCTTTCGCAGATCTGGGGCCAGGTCGAGGGATCGATCATCTTTACCTCTGCAACACTATCGGTCGCGCGCTCGTCCGACTATTTTACCGCTTCGGTCGGGCTTTCAGACCATGCCGCCCGCACCGCCGCATCGGTATTTCCAAGCCCCTTTAAACGACACCAGGCAATCATGGGCGCGCTTGAAAGCGCGCCTGATCCGGATGCGCCGGACTATGCCGCTTTTGTTGCAGCCGCCATACGGGACCTGCATGCCGGACTCCAAAAAAACATACTCGTCCTTTTTACGGCGAATACCATGCTCAGCGCGGTATACCAGCTGCTCAAGCGGACTCCCGATATCGACCGCCAAAACATCCTTGCCCAGAACCTGAGCGGCGGCAGACATGCGCTCCTTGAACAGTTCAAAGAGCGGCAGCGGATGATCCTGCTCGGCACCGACAGTTTCTGGGAAGGAATCGACGTGCCGGGCAGCGCCTGCGAGATCGTGGTCATTCCCCGCCTGCCCTTTCCGGTACCGACGCACCCGCTGGTACAGGCGCTTTCTGAAAAAACGGCCGCGCTGCACGGCGAGTCTTTCATGTCGTATGCCATACCCGAGGCGGTCATACGGTTCAGACAGGGGTGCGGCAGGCTGATCCGCAGCACCAGCGACCGCGGCGCGCTCGTGGTCCTTGATAAACGCATCGTCACCAAAAGTTACGGCAGGCAGTTCATCCGTTCTTTGGATGCTGATTTCGCAGTCTTTGCCGACACACAGGAAATGCTCTCGCAGGTACGCTGTTTTTTCTCGGGCCATGAAGCTGTTGCCCCTTGTTCAAGCGTATCGTATGTTCCTTTTGATGAGGTATGACACATGACACGGTACCTGGCTTTTTTCTCATTGCTCGTTGTCCTGGGGTGGTGCGGATGCTTGTACACCTTCAGCGGCTCGACCCTGCCGTCGCACCTGAAGACCGTGGAAGTGCCGCTGTTCGCCGACCAGTCGCTCGAACCCACTATCGCCGACGAGATCACGCGCGAACTTTCCCGCGAAATTGTGACCGGTAACCTGCTCAAGGTGGTGGAGCGGGACGGCAATGCCGTGATTAACGGCACCGTGACCGCCTATGCCAACGAGCCCTATACCTTCGGCGCTTCTGCCACACGTCAGGTCGCCGTGGAGCAGTATGTGGTGCGTATCACGGTGGAGGTCGAATTCATGGACAATAAAAAAGGGGAACCCATTTACAAGGGTCAGGTCACGGGCGAGGGTATCTATGACCTGGCGAACCAGACCGAACAGGACGGCAAGCAGGCGGCGATCAAGGAGCTGGTGCAGAGGATCATGGCGAACTCGGTCCAGGGATGGTAAGGAGGAGTAAATTTTTTTGCCACTCCTTACCTTATACATTGTTACTAAATATTGATTCTATAAGGGGGCGGTCGCCCCCTAACCCGAAACCCGCGCTATGCGCGGTTTCCGGGCATACCCCCACGATGCGGACGACCGAAATAGCTTGCCAAGTGACTGCATTTCCCTCAGGTACCGTCAATTTCGAAGCGAAGCTTTTACACTAGGGAAAAAGAGATAGTGTATAGCCTTTGATATTGGTTTTCATTCCGCGTTCCGCCTGCCTCGCCGGAGCGGCTTCGCGCCTAAAGGCCTTATTTAGAAAAACATTTTTTACAAAAAACGGCAGACAGGTAGGACCGGCATGTTTCTTTTGCCTTTATCACTATTGCCAGGGTATTTGATCTGTTATCATGTCGCCCCTCCGGGGCTTATTTATCTTTCTTTTGAATATTACTACTACAAACATGTCGGCCCTACGGGCCTTTGCCAAATCAACAAGAATACGAGGGCGGTGTTTTAGCTGTTTTTGCTACAATAGCAGGGGACGTTGCAGGGGTGCGAGAGCGTCCACCGCGTAGCGGCGGACATTGCCGAGCACCCCTGAGGGGGTGTGTCTTTCAAGCAGGTGTGCGCCGCGACGCGCACCTGCTTGAAAGGCCAGGGGGAAACGCCCTACGGGCGGTTCCCCCACCAACAAAAGCTATATTTATTATTATATCTCTTTCCTGTTAAAACTCACCACAAGCAGGGTAACCAGCACAACACAATACAAGGCGACATTCATGACCGGATGCACGGGTCCCATACCCGTAAACTCGTCCCCGGTGATCAGGGAACCGGCCCACGACTGCACCATGAACACCTTGGGATAGGCGATCCGCCACAGCGCCGGCGTTCCCATCATGTCCGGAGAAATGGCTGCTCTGACCAGAGCGCTGTTCATGAATTGGAACCCCCCGTCAGAGACAAATCCAATACCGATAACAAAGATTCCGGCAAGGGCCGCGACGATCTCGGGAATGAAGAGCGCAAACAGGCTTGTGCAGCCGATGATAAACAGGAGGTTAATCGAGCAGACAAGCGAAGCGGACAGAAAACCGGGTATCGTGCCGCCGGTCCTAGTCCACATGATGCAGAAAATCGTGAGGTGCAGGACAAACATGCCGGCAGTGGACAGGACCCACACCCCCGCGATCCGTCCAAGCGCATACTGCCAGCGCGCCACTGGCCGCGACAGAAACAGTACAAGGCTGCCGTCATCGCGGTCCCTGCCGAAAAGCCGCATGGCCAGAAGGATCGCGACAAGATACATTGCCGTGATGATCACCTGAAACGCCATGAGCGAGGCGTGCCAGGCGATCGTGGCACCGTTAACCTGCTGTCCGTTCATTGACCAGGTGCCGTTATAGCAGGTGCGCAGCAGGAGCACGAGGAGGATGCCCATGCCCATACAAACCAGAAAACTCTTCTGGCGCAGCTGATCGATACTAGTACACCATACGATATACGCGGCATTACGCATTGTTCTGCTCCACGTATCTGATAAAAACATCCTCCAGAGAATCATTTTCTCCGACAATGTTCTCGATCGCGTCTTTGACAAGGACCTTACCCTTGTGCATGATACCGGCCGTGGTGCAGGTCTTTTCGACCTCGGAAAGAAGGTGGGAGTTTATCACCACGGTGGCGCCGGTGTTCCGGAGATTATCGATGATATTGCGCACGTCGCGGATCCCGATCGGATCGAGGCCCGAGACCGGCTCATCAAGGATCAGAATCTGGGGATTGCCGAGCAGGGCGCCGGCGAGTCCGATGCGCTGCTTCATGCCTTTTGAATAGGCGGCGCTCTTTGCGGCCTCGTGGCCGGTCATTGAAACGATCTCCAGGACCCGGCCCATCTCACGGCGCGCGGCAAGTCCGGAGATCCCGCAAAGACGCGAATGGCGCAACAGATACTCTTTCCCGGAAAGAAATGGCGGAATGGTCAGCTGTTCCGGCACGTACCCTATCGAACGCCTAGCCTCCGGATCTCCCGGCGGCCTGCCGTTAACCGTCACGCTCCCCGAGTTTGGCGCGACAAATCCTAAAATCATACGCACGAAGGTTGTTTTTCCCGCGCCATTCGGCCCGAGCAGGGCAAAACACTCCCCTTTTCCTATGGTGCAGGAGACAGCATCCACCGCGGTACAGGAGGCGAATTTTTTAGTTACCGAGGTTAATGAAATCATACGGGAAGAAAATACGATGTGCATTGTTGAACAGCTGCTTTTGTACCGAACAGGAATTCTGGCACCTTTACAATTATTAATCGTCTCATAATAACTGTCATAACCGTGCGATGAGTATTTTAATGGACATGCAGCAACAACTGTGTATTCCGAAAACAGCACGCACCGTCGTGGACCCGTTCCAGGAATTTCTCCCCGTGCTCTGGAACCCTGCCCGTCCCGAGGACGCGGACGCCATTGACGGCATTTTCTCCATAAAACGGAACCACGGGGTACGCGGCACCTTCAAGCTGCACAATCCGAATGACGCGATCAATGATGACCGGCTGCTCTCTGAGAAGATCCTTCTCGAATATGTCATCAACAATTGCAGCAATGCCATCATGAAGGTCAGCGACCTGCTCAACGCGCCCTACCCGATCGACAGCGCCTCGAGCGGCAACCTGATCGGCGATGTCGCTGAGCGGATCGCGCGCCGCATCACCAAATATTTTCTCAAGCACTGGAACAAACGCGGCTACACGGGCGGCATATTCGACAGCCGGTTCGACCCGCAGAACCGTGACGATTTTATCATCGCCAACACCAGCGAATACATTCTCAAGATTGACCGGTATCCGAACCTGATCATTCTCAAGCGTACGGGACGCGGAAAATTCGGGTATGAAAACATCAAGGAGCTCGACGGATTTTTCGACTACCGGTTCGGCGGGAAACGGTACATCCTGGTGCTTGAAAGCAAGCTGGAAAAGATCAACGTGAATTGCGACGATCTGATCCAGAATCTTTTCATGCCGCTTCACCAGCTCTTTCCCGGCACACGCTTTTACTATGTCCTGTTCACCGACAGAAACTCGATCTACGTGAAAAGCACGTTCCACTGCTGGCGCCAGATCAAACAGGTGCCGGCGAAGATCCATGAACGGCTGTCGGGCGAAGGCATCGGCACGCTCTTCTTCACCTTTAACGAGAGCCGCGAGGAGTTCGAGCGCATCAAGGAGTTCCTGATCCTGCAGGCGCGCGCCGTGCAAAGGCAGATGGTCACGCTGTCGGGCAGGACCGTGATTTCTGACAAGGAGATCATGGTGTTCGACGGCGGGGAAACCCCGCACATCAAGCTTATCAGGGACACGCAGACCGGACTGTGGAAAGAGGTCAAGCTCCGGCACAAGCGAACAGGGAAATGAATTGGAGATTGCAGATTGACGATTGCAGATTGATGATTGAAAAACACTTGTCAATTATTTTTTAAATCTGCATTCTTCAATCATCATTCTGCAATTCCTACAGTCCTTTTACCTCGATCGAGCTGACCATCTCCTCGTACACGGGAAGAAACTTCTCGAACAGCTCATGCTTTGCCCAGAAGGCGATACGGATATCATAGGTGCCGATATTGAAGAAAAATTCGGCAAACCTGAAATCGGCCTTGTCATACACCCACTTCACGAGCGGCATTCTTCCCGCGATCATGGCGGTGAGTCCCCTGTCGTTCTGCACGTCGGCCTGGTTGAGCATCCGGATCTGCTGCGCGTACTCACTGGCGGGCTCGTTGAGGTTGACGGCGATGCCCCGCGTTCCGTGCATCCCCTCAACCGTCGCTCCGACAAAGAGGAGCTCGTACCCTGATTTCGCAAACGTTTTCGCCAGCGCCCTGCTGCCCTTGTCCATGTCGCGGGGATCGGTGAACATCAGCCAGTTTCCCTGAAACCGCATCACAAAGCGGAGCGGCTTGTTTTCGTAAACCTTATCTTCCTCGTAATAGGCGTCCGGATAAAACTGCTTCAGCGGGGCGGCGCAGAAACACGCAAAAAGGAGTACCGCGGCGGTCCTGCAGCTTTTTCCGCTCCATGCCATAGGGGTTCAGTTCATCCTGAAAAGCCTGATCGCGGCAAACGAGTCGCCGCCCCGGATCCGGACGATATACATTCCGTTGCGCAGCACCCTCCCCCGTTCTCCATTGCCGTGCCACACCATGCGATGCGCTCCCACCTCGATCTCCCTGTCAAGAAGCGTGGCGACTTTTTTCCCGGCAATGTCGAATATTTCAACACAGACATGCCGTTTCTTTTTATCAATGCTGATGCCGCCTGCCCCCCATTCATACGGAACCACAAACACGAGCGTGGTGTTTTGCCTGAACGGATTGGGACAGGCCGCATCGAGGCGGAACCGTTTTGCGTAGAGTGCCAGTTCGTTTGTGTTCGCGGTCACGACCAGGCAGGCGGACACCTCCGCGTCATGCGGCGGGATCTCAATCGCCGCGTCCTTTTCCAGCGGGACTGCGCCGTTCGCATCGATCCAGAACGCATGCAATCCGCGCGGCAGTGACGCACACCCGCGCACATCGATTCGCGTCCTTTCCGAACTCGGCGAAACAGCCACAAGCCATTCGTGCCGCACGGCATTCTGCGCGCCGCCTGCCGCATGATAGAGCATTGAGAATCGCGTGCGGTGACCGTCCGCTACCTTGACAAAATAGAGCTGGGTCGCCAGGAATCCTGCCGGGGGCTCGCGGATTTCCCTCGCATGCACCGGCATGTCGTCCGGCGCGTCGACCACACCGATATAATTCTCCTCGTCGCGAATCGTTGCGCCGGAAAGCACCAGCTGCAGCTCCCAGGCAGCCAGACCGGACGCCCGTTTGGCCGTTCCAGCGAAAAGCGGCCGGTCATTGTTCAGCGGAAGCGTCCGTGCGCTGGCGGTATGGATCCAGTACCCCTTCCACGGTTCGAGCCGCGTTGCACGGACATACCCAAGCTGGTCGGGATTCCATTCCCATGCGGGAAACGTGTCGAGCCAGGAGGGCGCTATGGGAAACGGCAAAGGCAGAGACACCTGATTCCAGCCGGTCTGTCCTGCTGTCAGGCTGAACGAAAGCGTAGCCTCGCGCTGTGCAAGCAGGGCGAGCGTTGCCGGGGTTACCTGAAGAACCGTATCCCGTTCAGACCGGAACCAGTATCCTTTTCCCGGCCGCAGGGTGCTGGTTGCCGCATACTGCGACAGCAGCTTGTCCGGCGTCCGCTTGTCGTCCCAATAATAGAGAATCCTATCGCTTGACGGCGCAAGCTGCGCGCTGTCCGCGCCCCAGAGCCCCATCATGTGCCACTGTGCGCCTTTCAGGTGTACCGCGTAGGTAAAGCCGCCCCTGAAAAGGGTGGAAAGCGGTATGGACGCCGGAAGATCCACTTCGCTCTGATGTCCGGCTGAATCTACACCCATGACAACATAGAGATAGGGTTTCCCCGGTATAATGGTTGAATCTAAAAAGCTGGTGGACCGGATATAAAAGGTGTCGATCATGGCCATAAACTCATCTTCAGAAACCGTCGGCTCCCACCGGTTCTCCTGATTCACGTAATACAGGGAGGTGTCTCCCGGACAACGGGCAACGCAATAGCGGACGACCTTTTCCGAATCCGGCGACGGGCTCCAGGAGAGCATTATTTTTGCAAGGCTCAACTGCCGCACCACAAGGTTTTTAATCGGCGACGGCCCGACCGTGGTGTCTTCATCATTTCTGTTAAACCTTCGGCTGTCATAGCCCAGCGCAACCCGGTCCGAAGATACGGTACGCAGGGGTGACTGGTCAGGGAGAAAGTAGTTGACCGTGTCGATGAACTGCGGATCAAGGGTCAAAAGCTGGCCTTCGATCTCGATACGCGGCGTTGCTGCGGATACGGCAGTCCGCCAGAGGTCGCACGTGCGCACCGACGCGGTGGGCGACACGCCGCCGAGTTGGATGGGAAGCTGGGAGTTTCCGCCCACGGCAATAAAATCGGTCATTATCGAGTGTGCTATGCTCACCTTGGAGCTGAGCGAATAGACCGGCATGAGAAACGCATGCTCGTGTCCGGTGGGAGAGCGCACCGGGTTTGTCGATTCGGCAAGACCGCGCGCTCCCGCGGCTGCGACAATGTTCCCGGAACTTCGCGCCACAAAGGTGCACTGGTCGATCCACAGCTGTACCTCCGACCCTAAAAAAGGATTCTGGCGCATGGTGTTCACCATGGCCGACGAGTCAATAGCGACATCAAATGCCTTGGTGACGCCTGCAAACAAACACTGGCCAGTGCCTGCAGGAGCGCTCACCTGGATGCCGACAGACGCGTTAATGATCTTAAAACCGCTGACATACGGCTGTTCGTCCTCTTTGCGCTGCCCGGTCCACGGGATAGTCACTGCGATCCCGCCTCCGGCATCGATGATTGGCGGCGTTCCATAGTGCCAGTCTCCGTCGAGAAGAAGCGCCTTGCCCCTGAAGGTAAGGTTTTCTCGATATACGCCGCTCTCCACCCTGATCACATCACCGTTTTGCGAAGCGTCAATCGCCGATTGAATCGTCTTGTATTTTTCATACGGACCGACCTGAAGCGGCTTTGTCAATCCCTCAAAAAACGCCTGGTCGAGTGTAAAAGCGGCGGCGCGCGACGCGCGACCCGTTGACAGCACTTCAACGCGATACTCAAAAACCCTGCCGGAATCCTCGCGGCCCCACTGGTGGTCTTCCAGACGGGAGCTCCATGCCGACCTGCGTTCAAGCAGCTTCCACGGCTCCCCTGCAGCGCGGCGGAAAAGCGAAATGCTGTCGATGATGGTATCAGGCGGTTGCGGCCCCCATTCGACCCCAATACCCCAGCGCGTTCCCCTGACCTCGATCCAAAGCGAATCGGGAGCTATACCGTTTTGGCGCGGATCATACCACACCTCATTCGACCGCACCATGACGCCAGCGCTTTTACCTGCCACGACATACAGCATGGGTGCCGCGATGGTTCTGGTCTCGGCCCAGGAATAGTTGACCGTTCCCTGCACTGTTGCCGCTGCATGGAGTCGCGTTACGGTTCCGTCCGGACCCATGCCGTAGAGCACGCAGGAATCGAGCGTATACCGCTGGTCAATTCTCCAGTGCAGCATTTCCAGGACGCCGTTTGTCGAGTATTGGGTGTACAGCGTGATCGGGTCGGCGGACGGCGTGGTATCGGGGTCAGAAAACGACCGCTTGAGCCGCACGGCAAGCGGCGAAAACGTCGCCTCATTGAAACGGTACGGGAACAGCGGCCCTGCGGTGGTGGTTTCAGGCGACCAGAACTGGCCCGGATACCCGTCGGCCCATGCATTCAGATAATAGGCTTCTCCGTTGATCATGCCCGGCAGCACAAAGCGCTCGCCGTCGAAATGGTCGGAAAATCCGACAGTGAAAAAACGCCCGTTTTTCTTTACCACGGCAGAAAAGCCAAAATGCGTCAGGGAATTGCCCGCGCTGTCGCGAACGCTGCCCGACACGGTGTACCCGGTCCTGAGCCGGAGCGGTATGTTTGCCACGGTGTCAAATGGTTTTATTTCAAATGACATTCCTGTTTCGAGCAAGGTATCTCCTCCCACGACACCCCACCCGAGCCAGGGCACGGGTGTGGAGCTGGCATTGGAATCGTTCCATCCATACCGGGGGGAGGGCTGGAACACGGCGCGCCACATGCCCGGTGGGCACACGTCCGATACAAACCTCCCGGTGGTTGAGTCTGTACCGCTGCAGAACGCCTCGATACTGGTGCTGTAATGCGGATGAAGAACGGTCTCGCCTGATTCCAGCGAATCAGGGAACAGCAGGATACGGCCTATGGGCAACCCGCACCCGGTATCATGTATCATCGCGGAATCCCGCAGTGAGACAGGAGTGGTAAATGAACCGGCAATGCGGCCGCCCGGCTCCATGGTGATGGCAGGGTACGTATAGGTCTGGCCCTCGGTAATGGTGAACTCATCAGGCAGCGGCACGCTGTCCTTTCTCAGATAGTGCGGATGATATATCCATAGATGACAGGTGCCGGAAATAATTCCGGCGACGTTGTATGCACCGTTCGCTGACGTGGTCACCTCATGCCACCGGTTCCTGCCCTTTTCATGTACATTGACAACCGCATCCTGTATTGGCGCGCCGTTCATGGTGGAGGTGACCATGCCCGACACCATGCCGCCGGGACGCAGGAGAAAATTGATGGTGAGTGTAAAGCTGGTGTCGACCCGGACCACCCTGGCGTTGGCCGGGATATCGGCATTCTGGTAAAACTGCGCCACATAGTTCTGCGAATCAACGACCGCTGCGACCAGATAGTCGTCAGGCGGGAGATTCCTGAAAACATAGTACCCCGCGGAATCGGTATGGGTCATCATCGGCGCCCACAGCATGGCGGGATTGAAATCTCCCGTTGGAACCATATGCGACGGCATTGCGCAGATCCGGACATTGTGCAGGGGCGCATATGAAGGAAGCGCGGTTACGACACCCTCGATGCTTTTCCGGGTCGTTGTATCAACCGTGTTGCCCTTGACCAGTTTGATCTGCAGCCAGACCGTATCACCTTGTGCGGCTCGTATCATTCCGGCGTGCGGCAGGGAATCGGTGACGCCGGTCGTTGTCCAGAACTGGCGCTTTCCGGTCTGGACCTCGACCGCGCAGTAGTGCGGCGCAAGGGCGATGAAACGCATGGGACCGAAAAGACCATCACTTGCGGTCTGCATGCTTGTCATCACGGTATGGATGGTATCCAGAATCAGCACGCGGCAGCTGACCGACCGGTCAAGAGAATCCGCCACCCGTCCCTGCAGGTAGGCAAACGAGGTCGTGGTATCGACCGGTCCGAAAGCGGTCTTGAGCCTGGTCTCCAGGACCACGGTGTCATTGTCCTGAACCGGCTGGAAAAAGGACTCATACTGCGTATTCCCGTCGGGCGAATAATATTGTATGGGATACGGTGGGACCTCCAGCCGGATCGAATAGTCGCCCGGCGGCAGTCCGGCAGCCGCATACATCCCGGTTGTAGAATGATAGAACAACTGGCGCATCATGGTATGATACCGGTCAGCGCATTCAATTTTCCCGCTTGTCATGGTGATGGGCATGCCGGAGGAATCCGTGATTGCCACGAAAACCGCCGAAGATGCGGTGTTGTCAAGCGGATTGCCGGACAGCGTTATGAAAAAGGTGTCATTGGCGGGCGGCGGGTAGATCGGATCGTCCGGATACCGCGTGGTGGCCCGGCGGTGGGGTGAAAACCACTGTTCAGGAAACATGCCGCCGCTGCCGAGCTTCAGGAAATATCCCTCGCTTTGCAGCTGTTCAAACCTGAAAATGCCGCTTGCATCGGTCATGGCCTGGAACCGGGACGTTAAAAGATCGTCCGCGGTAAAAAGGCCGATAACAATATCAGGCGCCAGACTGCCGGTCTCGGTAAAGACTTTTCCGTATATTCTTCCGTTGCCCAGCGGCGAACCGGTCACCTGGGTGCCGAACTCCAGCGTATCGTATGCCTGTACCGTGATAAAATAGCGCGGCGAGGCGCTGTTTTGGGACGTATCCATGTACTGTGACGGATAGGGTGGACAGGACAGGAACACCGCATATCGCCCGGGCTGCACGTTTTCAAAAAACGCATAGCCCTGACGGCTATTAAGATCGCATGCCCCGGCAAAGGAAAAATCCCATGCGTTTTCCAGTTCCACCATGCCGGAATTCACCGCAGCACCCAGAGTATCCTTGACGCTTATCTTGATGACCGACGAGGGGGGATTATCGATCGGCGAAGGGGTCAAATAGATCTGCCACGGATCGCTTATCGGACCAGCCCACAAGCTGAACTGCGGGTACCGGGTGGTCCCTTGGGGCGAGAGCCATTGGGTAACATAATTGCCGCTGTCAATTTTTAGGAAATAACGTTGTTCCGCAACATTATCAAAAACAAATGCCCCGTCCGTCGCCGTGCTTGTCGAATACTTCACGGTCAATGCGGAATCATAATCGCACAGCTCAAGAAGAGCGCCCGCCACCGGCGCATTGGTCATTGAATCCAATACCGTTCCCCGCACCGTGCCGCCGTCAAGATGCCAAACGCACGAGAGCAGGAGTATCAGGACAGTGGTCCGTTTGAAACAATACAACGGGGAGGTGTTCATCACACGAGATTCCTCATCGGCCCATCACACCGTCTAGACAAACGACTTTTTTAATACCAAGGAGTAGATTATTTTAACTATACCATGGATCAGTTAAATAAACAAGAGATCATCTCTAATGTATCCTTTTATAAAGGGATAAGGAGCAGATACCATGACAGAGCGACTCGTTATAATAGGATCAGGTCCGGCAGGTCTGACCGCAGCGATCTATGCGGCCCGGGCGAACCTTAACCCATTGCTTTTTGAGGGATTCCAGGAAGGCGGCATACCCGGCGGACAGCTCATGATCACCACCATGATCGAAAACTTTCCCGGCTTCCCGGCCGGGATTCCCGGGCCTGAGCTCATGAAAAACATGCGCGAACAGGCCGTGCACCATGGCGCACGCATCATTACCGAGGACGTAACCAACGTCGATTTCTCAAAGCATCCCTTTACCCTGACCACCATGAACGGGGACCTCTATTCGGCCATGGCGGTCATCATTGCCACCGGCGCAACGGCGCGCAGGCTTTCGATCGAATCGGAAAAAAAGCTCTGGAACCGCGGCATATCTGCCTGCGCAACCTGCGACGGAGGATTACCCGTTTTCCGCGGCAAAGAGCTTGCCGTCATCGGCGGCGGCGACACTGCCATCGAGGAGGCGCTCCATCTCACCCAGTTTGCCTCAAAGGTCTATCTTATTCACCGCCGCAGTGAGCTTAGGGCAAGCAAGGTGATGCAGGACCGCGCAAAGAACCACTCAAAAATCGCCATTCTCTGGAACAAGGTCGTCGAGGAGTTCCTTGGCGACAAAATGCTCACCGGACTGCGTCTCAAGGACACCGTTACAGGAAAAAATTCCGAGCTTCCTGTTGCCGGCGCCTTTGAAGCGATCGGCCACGTGCCGAACACCGCTTTTCTCAAGGGGCAAATCGCCCTAAACGATCTGGGGTACATCGTGACCCTGCCCGGCTCCACCCGCACCAATATCGACGCGGTTTTCGCAGCAGGCGACGTGCAGGACCACAAATTCAGGCAGGCAATCACGGCCGCTGCCTCAGGATGCATGGCTGCGGTCGAGGCTGAGCGTTGCCTGCAGGACCAGGGATGCCAGGCGTGAGAAGCCCGGGAAGCGGCAAAAAAATTTTCATTCTCCCGCAATAATTTTAAATCGTCCCCCGTATACATAAAAAAGACAGACACGGCGGTTGAAAGGTGTCTGTTTGTGTAGTGCTGAAGTTCCACCGACACCGCCGCTTCTTGGGGCGGAGAAAGGAGGCTCTTGCACAGCAATAACGAAGAACCGACACACATTTCAGAAGTAGTGAGGAAGACCCCGGTCATGTCGACACGGGGGTGACACGAGTGAGAAAACCACGGAACGAAGTGTTTCCGTGCGAAGAAAAAAGGGTTGCTCTGAAATAGGGAGCAACCCTTTTTACGTTATTATTCCCGTAACTACTCCGGAAGTTTGGATAAATGTTTATTGGCCGCTCATTATAAAGCCCCTTGACTGTTCCCGTGTTCCCCCCCTTACACCGACTCTTCCGCCTTTTCAAGCTCTGCGACAGGCTCTGCGATCTCCTCTTCTTTCTCCTTAAAAATATTCCAGAAACAATAAATATTCAGCGTGATGATCCCGCTCCATGCAAGGAGTAAAAACAGCCAGCCGCCCAAAGAAAGCTGATCATGCATACGGTGCCTCTTTCCTGCTATTATGCTAGCGTATCGATATGGCGAATGCGCTCGTCGTGCTTATGGTGCTTCCACGCCCAGTGAATGACCGCAAGAATCCCGCCCCAGACAAGAAGCATGAGCCCCCGTACAAAGGAGACGAAAGCCACCTTGCTCATGGTAATGGAGCAGAACGCCACCTGCTCGTCAGCCCCGATATTCTGCATGATCATCACTTTCCACCCGTCCGTGACAAGCCACGCGGCAAGAATCACGCAGAGATACAGCGGGGTCACGTACTTCATGATGAATTTGAAAAAACGGGGCGGTGTAATATGCGAACCGGCCTTGAGCTCCTCAAAGCCGCGGTCAATGCCGAAAATCCATGAGAAGATGAACGCCTCGATGGTGCCGAACACCACCAGCAGGCAGGTGCCGCCCCAGAAATCCATCTCATCGACCGCACCGGCTTCCAGACCGAACACCGCGACAAACGACATGACAAAAGCGATGGCGGTCGCGATGAGCACCGCCTTTCTTCGCCTGATTGAAAGCACGTCTTCGAAAAAAGAGATCGGCGGCTGCATCATTGAAATCGAAGAGGTGACGCCGGCAAAAAACAGCAGGGCAAACCAGATGCATTGCAGCATCTGCGAGAGCGGCAGCTTGCCGAAAATAAGCGGCATGGTGGTGAACCCGAGACCGAACGTACCCATTTTCGCGATGGCATCGAGATTCGCACCGAACATGACCACGGCGAGCGGGATGACGATGGTGCCGCCCAGAATCACCTCGGCGAACTCGTTGGTCGCGCAGGAGGAAAGCGACGAAAGCGCCACATCCTGTTTGCGTTTGACATATGAAGAATAAGTGAGAATAGACCCGATGCCGAGTGATAATGAAAAGAAGATCTGGCCCGAGGCCTCGAGCCAGACGCGCGGGTTTAAAAGCTGGGAATAGTCCGGATTCCACATGAATGCCATGCCCCGCCCGATTCCTGGCAGGGTCAGCACCCTGACCAGCAGCACCAGCCCGAGGAGCAGGATGATGGGCATGGCTATTTTGCTCACCATCTCGATCCCACGCCTGATGCCGAACGATACAACGATAATATTGAGGAAAAACGTGATGATGTAAAAAACCAGTGCCGCCGGTACGCCCGGGGCAAGTTGCAGCTTGAATGTAATGTACTGCCCGAAAAAGGCGGTCACGGTATCGGCCGACACCTGTCGCATGAGTTCGCCGGTGATCGAATACCACGTGAACCCAAGCAACCATGATTCAATGTAAACATAATAGGAATAGATCAGGAGCGGTACAAACACGCCCATGGAACCGAGATACTTTGCCAGAGGGTTCCGCACAACGGCGCTCAGAATGCCCGGCCCGCTCCCGTGGGAAAAACGGCCGCCGTACCTGCCCAGTGTCCACTCCATCCAGGCAAGCGGGATGCCGAGCAGCAGCAGCGCGACAAAGTAGGGAATGAGGAATGCTCCCCCGCCATAGGTGGCGGCCTTGACCGGAAACCGCAGGAAGTTCCCGAGTCCTATCGCGCTTCCCGCAACCGCGAGAATCACCCCGATTTTCGATCCCCAGTGTTCACGCATTATGGCACCTGTCTCCCTTTGTTTCGGTCCACCCGTCATCTTCCGAACATCCGGAACAGCTCCGGCATACGGTTGATATCATTGAGCGAGACATATAAAAAGAACACGATAAAAAACGCGATGGCGAAACGGGTAATGGCAATCTGCGTTTTGATTGACAAAGGTTTACGCCGGACCGCTTCAAGCAGCAGAAACAGCAGCACCCCGCCATCGGTGATAATGAGCGGAAACAGGTTGAGCACGGCAAGATTGATGCTGATCAGCGCCATGAAATTGAGTATCGGCGACAGTCCCTGGAGCGCGACAATCCCTGAGGCAGGGATGATACCCACGGGCCCGGCAAGCTCCCGCGTTGAAACCTCGCGGGAAATAAGCTTCTGCAATACCTTGAAAATCAAGGTGGTGTATTCCCAGCTCTTGTCCAGACAGAGATGAAACGCCCGTGCCGGAGAATACCGTACGATACGATACGCCGAACGCGCGACCTCGATGCCCACAATTTTCCGTTTCTCGGACGCATCATATGCCGGTGTCACGTTGATTTCCGCATGTCCTTCCGGTCGTTTCACGGAAAACAGCAGCGGTTTTTCATGCGATCCTTTCTGGATAAGATCAGTAAGCTGGAACCATGAAATCACCGAAACGCCGTTTATTGCGGTGACCGTATCCCCTGCCTTGAGCCCCGCCGCCGCCGCAGGCATGGTGTCGCGCACGCCTCCAATCACGGCGGGAAGCGGTGCAAACAGGCCGTAGGGAGGCCGGGAATATAGATCCCCTTTGTCCGGCTCCCTCTCCATGGTTCGTGTTACTCGCTTCCCATCGCGCACGATACTCAGCACATAGGTTTTCGAGCCGGTCAGAAAGAGCTCCTCAAGGTCGTCCCACGACCCGATCGCTTTCCCATTAACGGAAACGATGCTGTCGCCCGCGGCAAGACCCGCGCTCTTGGCCGCCGAACTATCCGCCACGTAACCGATGATCGAGCGCCCGTAAAACGTGGGATGGTTGACGCCGTACATGTACATGATCCACAGCATGAAAATGGCCGAGACGAAATTGGCCAGAGGACCGGCCACGGCCACGATCGCGCGCTGGTGTTTGGGCTTCATCTGGAATTCGTCGGGCGCCCCTTCGCGGTCCTCTTCCGGGTTTTCTCCGGCCATCTTGACGTAGCCGCCGAACGGTATGGCGCTCAGGCGGTATTCGGTTTCGCCGATCGTCTTTTTAAGAAGCGCCTTGCCGAATCCTATGGAAAACGCAAGCACCTTGAACCTGAACGCCTTGGCCGCGATAAAATGGCCGAGTTCATGAATGACGACCATGATGCCGAGAATGAAAATGCCGAGAATAACCGAAAGCACGACTGTCATGATGCATTACCCTTTGTTGAGATAGTGGCGCAGGATCGTTGTTCGTGTCTGTGTATCCGCGGCCTCAATCGCCTCGAGCGAATCGGCCGGTTGCGAAGCATGCCGTGCAAGCGCGAAGGCGACCATGTCCGCGATGGCGGTAAACGGGATGCGGCAGGCCAGGAACGCTTCGACCGCCACTTCGTTCGCCGCATTCACCACCGCCGGTGCGGTGCCGCCTTTTTTACCGGCGTCGATGCAATGCTGCAGACAGGGAAAACGCCCGAACTCCGGTTCGAAAAATTCCAGCCTGCCGATTTCGGGAAGTGAGAGCCGCTTGCTGTTCATGGGAAACCGCTCGGGATACGAAAGCGCGTACTGTATGGGCAGCTCCATATCAGGCAACCCGAGCTGCGCCATGACCGCGCCGTCATAAAATTCGACAAGCGAATGGATAATGGACTGGGGGTGGATCAGGACGCGCAGGCGCTCATACGGCAGGTTGAACAGGTGATGCGCTTCAATCACCTCGAACCCCTTGTTCATGAGCGTGGCAGCGTCAATGGTGATCTTTCTGCCCATGGTCCAGGTCGGATGGTTGAGCGCCTGCTGCGGCGTAATGGCGCCGAACTGCTCCCGGGGCAGCTCGCGAAACGGCCCGCCCGACGCGGTGAGGATGATGCTTTCCACGCCTGACTGGTTCTGCCCGCCCAAGCACTGCAGGATGGCGCTGTGCTCGCTGTCCACCGGGACCAGCGAGCCGCCGCCGCGCTCAAGCAGCATCTTGATGTAGTCGCCGCCGATGACCAGGCTCTCCTTGTTGGCGAGCGCGATCCGCTTGCCGCGCTTGAGCGCGGCGGCGGTCGGCCGCAGGCCCACGGCGCCCACGAGAGCGTTGAGCATGATATCATAGTCACCATCGCCCGCCAGCGCTTCCAGTCCTTCGGCTCCGGTAAAAACGGTCAGTGCCGGAAACTCCCTGTGAAGCTCGTCCTTCGCCTTCGCACCAGCGATGCATACGGCTTTGGGGTTGAACTCCCTGATCTGCTCCTTCAGCTTGGCAATATTTTTCCCGGCCGAAAGACCGGTAATGAAAAACCTGTCCGGATGCCGCCGCACGCAATTAAGCGCGCTGGTACCGATGGAGCCGGTCGATCCTAAAAGAAGAATTCGGGAAATCACCGCCATACCTTTATTGGAGAACAAACCGATTGACGATCCAGCAGAAAATGGAAACTGCGGGCGCCGTGAAAAAAAGGCTGCCGAAGCGGTCAAGCACGCCGCCGTGGCCCGGAATAAGGTCTGACGCGTCCTTGACCTGGAAATACCGCTTCATGAGCGAGACGACAAGATCACCCACCTGGGAAAATACGCCGATAAGCACACCGAGAAGAAAACCAAGCCCTTTTGGCATGGCCGGCGTCGCAAGAAACCACCACCCCACGCTTGCGGTAATGAGCGCGGCGATAAACCCGCCGATCGCGCCTTCCACGGTCTTATTCGGACTGATGGTGCTGAACTTGTGTCTGCCCCAGGTGCATCCGACGAAATAGGCGAACGAATCGCACAGCGCCACGGTGAGCACAATAAGGCAGATGCCGAGCTGCGACAGCATGGGGTGCGAAAATTTGATAAACAGCTGCTGGAATGGCGCATAGTAGAAATTGACAAGGGAAATCGCGCACATGTATAAAAACGCGACGCCGCTGAACAGGAGACTCGCCCGCACCCACCGGCGCCGGCGGCGCGGCCTTCCCCAGGCAAACGCCTCAATGGCCACGATCATGAGCAGCACGTAAAAGGATAGGTAGTAGGGCAGCTGGATATTGGTCGCATAGAGGACGAACTGGAACGCAAGCCATAAATAACTGAGCCAGAACCCATTGCCTGGATACAGGCTTCGCAGCAGCCGGGTGTATTCGTAACAGGCAATAAACGTGAGCAGAATGACAAGCAGCTGGCCTGGATAGAGAACGCCGATCGAGCGGGGAAGGATCGAGACCGGCGTGTTGATGGTCCACCAGGCGATCGGCACTGCCGGTACGATAAACATGAGCCGCTTGCCGAGGTTGGGAAAACTCATGACTCCTTGACCTTTCCGAACCTGCGGTCGCGGCTGTTATACTCCCGGATTGCCTTGATGAGACACTCCTTGTCAAAATCAGGCCATAGGACGTCGGTGATATACAGCTCGGCGTAGGCGGCCTGCCAGAGCAGAAAATTGGAAATCCTGCATTCCCCGCCGGTGCGGATGATAAGCTCGACATCCGAAGCGTCCTGTGTATAGAGGTACGCGCTGAACTCCTTCTCCGTAAGTGATTCTATGAGCGCAGGTTTTTCCAGCGCATGGCGGGCGAACTGTTTCGCCGCATGCACGATTTCGGCACGGCCGCCGTAGTTGATCGCCAGGTTGAGCGTAAGACCGGTGTTGTCTTTCAGTGCATCGATGCCCTCCATGAATACGGTCCGGGTCTTTTCCGGCAGCGCGGAAAGGTCGCCGACAGCCCGCAATCGAACATTATTGGCATTAAGGTTGTCGATCTCCCTGCGCGTGATTTTGAGCAAAAGATCCATGAGAAACGACACCTCTTTTTTCGGACGCTGCCAGTTTTCGGTGGAGAACGTGTACAAGGTCAGGTACGAAACGCCGATTTCACCGCAGGCGCGGACGATTTTACGGCAGGCATCGACCCCCGCCGGATGTCCGGCCGTCCGCGGCAACCCGCGCTTTCTGGCCCAGCGGCCATTGCCGTCCATGATGATGCCGATATGACGGGGAACATTCATAGAAAACATTCGTATCACTGAAAGGTGAGTTTGTGCGAATAATATCGAACTGAATCCCAAAAATATATATCGTTCGCGGGATTGGAGGTATGATCAAAGAATACGCAGCTGATAGTGGTAGGACGTCCGGGTGCCCCGGCTTCGCCGGCGGATCTTCTCCAAGCTGTTATATTCGCAGGCCAGTCGGTTATTACTATCGGCGGGCGAAGTAGGGGCACAAAATTTGGTGCCC
>JAFGDP010000089.1 GCA_016932075.1 Chitinispirillaceae bacterium
GCGGTGCATCATGACATCCATGATGACGGCCAGCCGCGGGAGATATCCCGTGTCTTCGAGTATGGAGAGGACGGTGTAGAAGGCGAGAATATACGGCAGCACCGCCCCCAGGGGAACGAACAGCCCGGTCGTCAGGAGGCCGAACGACTGGCCGTAGTCGATAGCGCCGTCAACGAGTTTACCGATAAGAATGTCGTGGACGAATCCCCCGCCGTTCAGGTGCTCCGAAAGCCCGGCCATCAGCGGCTTCCACGCCTTTTCAAAGAAAGGTTCGGAAACGATGCCGATGAGCCCCTCGCCTATGAACCGGACAGCGGTAAACGCCGCGAAAAGGAGCGCGGCCGCCAGTATAAGGCCGGGCAGCGGCTGAATGGTGAGGTCGGCAAGCCTTTCGGCAAGCGTGTGGTGCCGGTGACAGATTGCCTGCACCCGTGAAACGATTTCGCCGACCTGCTGCCAGCGCCGTGACGGATCAACCTCCAGGACGGGGACGCGCGCCTTGCCGACCGTTTCCACCAGGTCTTTGATTCCTTCTCCGCTGATCGCGCAGGTGGGAATACAGGGGACGCCGAGGAGCTCTTCGAGCTTTTGAACATCAATTTTTATCCCTGTATGCTTCGCCTCGTCCCACATATTGAGCGCGACGACCATCGGCCGTTTCCTTTGCGCCAATTGGAGCGTGAGAAACAGGCTGCGCTCAAGGTTGATAGCGGGCAGGACGTTCACGATAACGTCGTCCGTTTCGTTGTCGAGCATTTGTACCGCGATCTCCTCCGCTTTGCAGGAAGGTTCCAGCGTATAGGTACCCGGAACATCGATCACCTCTATACGCTCCGCACCCGACTTCAATGTGCCGTGCGTGAATTCAACAGTGGTGCCGGGATAATTCGAGACAATCACGTCCGCGCCGGTCAAACGGTTGAAAATCGCGCTTTTGCCGACATTGGGATTTCCCATGAGAAGGATTTTCATGACGGCGCCTGCGTAGAAGGAGACACCAGTATGCGCCGCGCCATGCCGTAACCGATAGCCACATCGGTGCTGCCGATCCTGACGACGACAGGCCCGCGCATCCATTGGCCGCTGACCTTTGTAATTTTTGTGCCATCATGCATGCCGAGCGCGTCGAGCCTGCGCACCATGCCGAATCCGCCCTCGATAGAAACTATCGCGCCCGTCTGGCCGGCGTTTAATTCCACGAGAGAAACGGTCTGGTTCATTGAGCGGCTCCGTTGGATTTCATGGCTAAGCTCCCGCGCGGCTTTTTATTCTGCATTGCCCGCACATGCCGAACAGTTCGACGGAATGACGGTGAACCGTGAATTTATGCTTTTTTGATGCCGCTTCGAGGAAATCATCCAGGGTCGGACAGCCGAGTTCGATGATCCTGCCGCACGAAGTACACACGAAATGGCCGTGGTCGTGCCGCACGATTTCATAGTGCGAATGCGTTTCGCCCAGCATTCTTTTTTTGATAAGCCCCTGCTCGGCGAGCAGCTTGACCGTCCGGTAGACCGTTGCGTGCCCGATGGAAGGATTGGCGGCCCTTATGCCGTCCGCGAGCGATTCGATGTCAAAATGCGCGCCGCTGCGCAGAATCTCGCCGATGATCACCCGCCGCTGACGGGTAAGCGAGCGGTCGTTTTTTTTCAAATCGCGTTCGATCTGAACGCGAAGCCGTTTTACCGACGCCGGGTCCATGCCGCCTCTTTGAATTTGATAATCATTATCATTTAATTATACATCAAACCCCCCGCCCGGTCAAGTTTTTTTTGGCGCGCGCGGAAACCACGGTTTTTATGTCCGCATCCGCGACAGGAAGGGGCAGAGCCATCAGGAACAGGGTTTTTTTACGTTTTTGTATTTCCCCATTTTCCACCCTGCACATATGGCAACAAGGAAAAACAGACCGAAACAGGCCGTTATGGTCGACGCGGTGGGAAAGTCGCCCTTGAAGGAGATCAGCAGTCCGAGCGCCGATATCACGAACCCGGCGATCCAGCCGAAGATCAGGCGGAATTTGATGCTGTCGCAGAATACAAGGGCGATAACGGCCGGTATTACGAGATAGCTGAACACCAGGACGACGCCGGCAATGGCCACGGAGTAGGTGACCACGATGCCAAGGGAAAAATAGAATAAAAAATCCCATAGTCTGGACCTGGTTCCGGTCGCGTTAAAAGTGGCTTCCAGGAATTTTTTGCGAAAGCGCCAATGCACTCCCCCGACAAGGGCGTAAACCAGCGCCATCTTGGTGATGTCATGCCATGACACCACCAGGATATTTCCCATGGCGAGTTTTTCAAAGTCTTCGGTCCCGGATGAAGAAAAAGAGAGGACAAGCACTGCCAGTGCTGCGGACACGACATAGCCGATGCCGATGACGGCTTCCAGGGGCATCCGCCGCTCAAGCGGCTGGGCATAGGCAAAAAACAGGGAC
The DNA here is from genome assembly GCA_016932075.1 of Chitinispirillaceae bacterium. The sequence goes on from JAFGDP010000089.1 coordinate 2,441, forward strand.
CCTGCCATGACGAAGGCCAGGGACATAACAACTGCCTGCCAGTCGCCGATATGGTATCCCATTATCAGGGCAAGGGCATATCCCAGTGCCGCGATTTGCGCCAGCGCAAGGTCGATAAAAATGACCCCCCGGGACACGATATGAAGTCCCAGATAGCAGTGAATGCCCGCGATGACCAGTGCGGCAATAAACGCGGGCATCATGAAGATAATGGCTTGCATGGTTGTTCCTTTCTTATTTGGATAATGCGGCCAGCATTTTTTCCAGATTATATTCGATGAGCTGCGGGTATGTTTCAATGCTTTTCACGCCGCCGACCAGGTTGGGTAGCCAGAGCGCACTGGCCGTGGTCGCCGCAGCCAGTTTTTCGCCCGTTTTCGGGTTATGATAGGTGTCGGTTATTATTATCGGAATAGACTCGCTTATGATTTTATTTTTCATTTTAAGGAGATGCGAAGGGCTTGGCGGGATGCCCGGCTTGGGCTCCAGATAACCCGCAATCACCATTCCGAAACGGTCGGTGAAATATTTCCATGACTGATGGTAACAGATGACCTCGGCGCCTTTGAGCGCCTTTGCCATTGACATCCATCCGCCCAGCGGCGCCGGCAATGCGTTTTCTTCCGCCTTCCGGTCAAATTCGCCTGACTCAAACAAATGACGCGCGCTGTCAATGCCGAGCGCCTCGACCAATTGTCCGCCGATAAGCCTGGCGAGAAGGTCTTTCCGGGCGGTTGCAAGGTTTTCCTTGAAGTAGTCCTGCTTTTCGGGCCTGTTTTTAGCAAGCCCCTTGTAAATATTGTCCATGACAATCAGCATGCAGACAGGGTCCACCAGGAAATGCGGGTTGCCCGAAGGGTGGACGTCGCCAAGACTGCGGTCCATGACAAGGGGGACTTCTTTGGGCTGGATGCCTTCGGACACGTCAATAAAGCCCGGCGCGCCGTGCAGTATTTTCGAGTTCCGCGCGCCTTCCAGAAGCGGCGGTACCCAGCCTATTTCCTGCTCCATTCCGTTTTGAATGAACACATCGGCCTTGTTCAATGCGAGCATAAACGAAGGTTTGGCATCTACATGATGGGGGTCCTGGTTGCCTTTTCCCAATGCTTCCACCCTGACTTCATTCCCGCCGATTTGCTCCGCCGCCCATTTTAAATCCGGAAAAGTGGCAATGACTTTAAGTTCGCGTGCGCAGGAATTCAGACAGAAAACGACAGCGATGAAAAAACATATTGTGTAGTGCATGGTTGTCTCCTTGTGTTAGAATGCGTGCGGGCCGTGTGCACCGATGGTGAATATAAGCATTCCTTTAAGTTCGTTAACGGCGGCCCTGTCGTTACGATTGCTCATGACGCGCCTGTATTCAAATTTGAACTCGGAAAATTCCGATGGCTGAAACGCCAGCCCCGCACTGATGCTGTTGAAGCGTTCGCCGGTGTTAAGGGGGTCGCCCGAACAGTCATACAGGCAGGTCGCATACCATCTTCTTGAAAACAGCAGTTTGCCGAGCAAAAAATAGCCGGTAGACACATAAGTTTTTACGGCGGCGTTTAAATCAAGCGTGTCCCGGCGACTGTGATAAATCTCGGCCCAGAGCGTCAATGCACGTTCCAGTGGCAGTAACGAGTGTTTCCATTGCACGATGACGTTGGCTCCTGCCAGGTTGGTCATCAACTCCGGACTGCCGTCTCCGTTGTTCCTGCCCCGCGCATACGAGATGCCGACTTCCAGCGTGCGGTATCCTCCCAGCTCAAAAAAGTTTTTGAGATGTCCCATATAAAGCAGGTCCCGGGTCGCAGCCCCGTTAAAAGCGATGTCGTTGTTGCCGTTAAGGACAAGACCGATGATTTCATGATACGTAGGCAGAAACGGCATCATCTCCGAAACGGCGACGCCCGATTCATTCAAGCCGTCTTCACCGAACGCGCGCTCCCAGGACAAGGGCATGTTTATCACGGGAAGGGCATGGCCGTGGACCGTGTTCCATTTGCCGAAAGGTACTTTGAATTTGCCGACCCTTAGCTTTAGACCCGCGGGAAGCGTCAAGCTCTCAAGATAGGCCTCTTCAAAATCCGCCTGCCTGTCGCTGAAAGCGATCACCACCTCTGCCTTGAAATAGGGGTCGACATAGGAGTAAATATCGATGTCTCCTCCCCGGAAAAGCAGTTCGTGTGGATGGGCAAGGGCCGCATCGTCGCTCGTGGAAGCTTCAAATTCTCCGACAGCCGCGATTGCGGGGTTCATTTTTGACGCTGTTATCGCCTGGCCGTAAGCGAACTGAACCGACGCATACAGGACAAGGAAAAAGAGGAATGCCGGGCGCTGATATTTGTATATAAAAACCATAGTATCGCCACGCTTTCTTTGTTCGATAGCGGTTTCACCTGGAAAAAAAGGACGTATGTTTCGAGCTGGCTTCCGAACCGTTCCCTGTTAGAAAACTGGCGGGGACCGGGCAGAGGGGTTTAAAAAGAGGGTCTTACCGTTTTTTTGGACGAACAGTATTTTAAACAACAAAAAATAAGCAAAGGCCGCCAGCGCAAATATTTTTACCGCCTTATTGCATGTTGTGGACAATAAATCGTTGACTATGAAGGGGGTTGTCGTGTTTTTGAAAAATGTTCCCCGGGCCGTGGCGGCCGAATGCTTGAAAATGGTATGAAAGGACACGCTCGTATGGGCATGGTTGATTACGGCTCCCTTTTTATGAAAGACGCTCTCGTGTAAAAGGGCCGGAAATATTTCGGGATTGAGCAGGGAAAGGGCAGTGTAGCCGACCGCCAGTAAGAACGAACAGCTTCGGAAAAGAAACCGCGGAAATATTTTCATTTTTTAATCAACCCATGCCGCTTCTTTGAATTTGATAATATTTATCGTTTAATAATATATCATATCCCTGCGGACTGTCAAGCCATATCCCTGCGGTCTGTCAAGCCATTTTTGGCCTTCGCGCGCGCAGGCGCCATGGACGGGGGTGCCGGTCAGGTAAACAACGCCGTTGTTTCCCGCAAAGGGCTTTTTTATGAATAAATAATTTTATCCAGAAAACGGCTTGGAGGCCTGCAGGAGGATTTTCGAAGAAAGACTAATAGTATATTTTGTTGCCGTCCTTTGGCGCCGTTTCCGAACACATGAATACGCGCATAGATTTGCCGGTTAAAGGTTATTAAGCGCTGTATGGCGGGGCTGCCCGCTGAAATGTACGATGCCCCCGAGAAAAATGATTGATATGAATACAAAAATTTATCCCGATTCAGGTGTCGAGCTGAAAGAATTTACCGCTAAAAATTACGATAGGGTAATGAATATCGGCACCCTGGGCCTGTACAGGGGTTTTATTAAAAAGGCCATTAAAGACATGGGTATCCGGCCCCATGACCAGATCCTCGATTTAGGCTGCGGGACCGGCAGGAATGCCAGGCTGATGTGCGGTTATTTAAATGAAAGAGGCCATATTACCGGATTGGATATTTCGGAATACATGGAAAGGCAATTCCGCCGCAACTTCAAGGGCGATAAACGCGCCGAGTTTAGGAAACAGCGCATCGATCTGCCATTTGATTTACAGAACCCCTACGACAAGATTTTAATCAGCTTTGTTATACACGGGTTTCCACATGAAGTAAGGAATACCGTGATACAAAACGCCAGTAATCATTTAAA
>JAFGDP010000090.1 GCA_016932075.1 Chitinispirillaceae bacterium
ATACCACGAGCGCCGATACCGTAACGCCCGGTATCCGGGCTAAAAGGGTCATTGATTCCCTCACCGACGTTCCGGCCGTGACTACGTCCTCGATGATAACGACACGGTCGCCGTTTTCCGGCTGGTGACCGACAAAGACACCGCCTTCACCATGGTCCTTTGCCTCCTTGCGGTTGAAGCAGAAGGCGACATCGTGTCCATGAAGCGAAGCGAGCGATACTGCCGTGGTGACCGCCAGCGGAATACCCTTATACGCAGGGCCATACAGCGCGTTGAACGCCCTGCCGAGCTTTGCATGGATCGCGGCCGCGTAATAGGCGCCGAGCCGGTGAATCTGCGTTCCGGTCCGGTAGTTGCCGGTGTTGATGAAAAATGGCGTTTTCCGGCCGCTTTTCGTGGTGAAATCGCCGAAGGTCAGGACGTTGCTTTGGACCATGAACGCAATGAAGTCTTGCTTGTATTGTTCCATAGCTTTTTTTTTACCTGCGGCTGTCCGGCCGTTTTTCCCGGTTCGATGCGCCTATAATGTAAATCATGGCAATGGAAAAATAACATAGACCGTCCGCCCGTCGCACCTGTTGAAACCGGATCGACGTCATAGTTCGACCCTCAATCCGTCATACGCGAAGCCCATCCACGGTTCCAGCTTTTCACCGTCGATTTCATAGTGGATATCATGGCACATATGAACGAACAGGCACTGTTGCGGGGCTATGTTTCTCGCCAGGTCCTTGCTCTGCGGCAGGATCAGGTGCGAGAGGTGCTCCCGCTCGTCGCGAAGGCAGTTAATGACAAGGAGTTTAGCCCCCCTGCAGAGCGCAAGCGAATCCTCATCGATCGACTTGAGATCGGGAATATACACCAGGTCGCCAAGACGGTAGCCGAAGCAGCCGCGAAGAGACCCGTGACGCACCGGAACGGGTATCACCCGGTTTCCGGCGACCACACAGGGTCCGGTTATCTCGTTCGTTCGCAGGTGGGGAATCCCGCCGCCGACAAACGTGTCCGGATCGAAGATGTACGCATAGCTGTTCCGTATCATTTGTATCGATTCAGGGGAGCCGAAGACCGGCAGCGGCTCCGTCCGCTGCCACGTATAGGAACGGAGGTCCGGGATGCCGCCGATGTGATCGGCATGGCTGTGGGTGATGAGCACCGCGTCGATCCGTTTGAGGCGTTCCCGGAGCGCCTGTTGCCTGAAATCGAGCGAGGCATCGATAAGGAAGGCGCATCCGTTCCATTGCACGAACAGCGACGACCGCGTGCGGCGATGCTTTGGGTCGGATGCAGACTGGAGGCAGACCCCTTTTTTACACCGGGCATGTTCCTGGATCATGCAGTCCAGCGGCGGTACGCCGTGTGAGGTCCCGGTGCCGAGAAAGGTGATGTTCATCATGAGGGTAAAATACTATTCCTGTTCGAAGGCGTGCGCCACGGAATTGCCGCCATGCGTAACCGGAGAAGATTTTCAGTATCTGACCGTTTTGAATGCTGTATATTTCATGCATGCAGAACAGCAGCAGGAGCGGACGTTTTACCCGTTTTTTATTCAGGCTACTGGGGCCTTCAAACGGTCGAAGAATGCTTGCCGGCAGGGTCTTGTCGCGCACCGCAACCCTTCCGCCCTTTGTCTTCCCGCTCGACCCTTCCCAGTATAAAAGGGTCCTCGTCATTCTTCCCGGCAAGCGGCTGCAGGTGCTGCATCAGCTGCGCAACCTTGCCGAGCTCAAGGCTTTTTTCAGGAATGCCACCCTCACGGTGCTTGCCGAGGAGTCGTGTGTTCCTCTTGTCAATTTAATCGAAGGCATGACCGTCTCCGTCTATTCCCGTGACGACAAGAAACTGTTCTCCGCCCCGTTCAAGCAGTTCTCGAAAGAGTTCCACGGGATTGTCGACCTTTGCATACTGCTCACGCGCGAAGAGGATCTTCCCCTGCTCTATCTGGCAGGCATGACCGCAGCACCGGTCCGCATCGGGTATGTCGGCGCCGGCGGGTCGCCCTTTCTCAATCTGCATGTGAATCCATCGCCGCAGCGGCAGTATTTTTCCGACTGGAACAGCGCAATGGCCGAAATGCTGGGCGCGAAACGGGCGAAACAGGTCCACTGGCGGGTCGCCAAAGAGACCATTGCGGAGATAGAGTATATGTGGAAGGAGATGCATGTCGATCCGCACTCCCGATTGGTGGGGGTTGACGCCCATTTTGCCGTCCAGAGATTCGGGGCAAATTGGACGGAGAGTTTCATCAAGGCGCTCATCCCGGCCGCCAGAGGATCCTTGTATTTGTATGCCAAGGACAACAATCAGCAGGACATCATGGAATGGATGTCGCAGTTCAACCTGCCCATTGTCCATACCCTTACCATTTCCCAGATGGCAGCGCTCATTTCCCGTTCGGCGCTCGTCGTTACCGGGAACACGCTGCTGTTCGGGCTTGCCTCGCTTCTGGAAACGAAGGTGGTCGGGATTTTCGACGACCGGCAGGTGTCCGCCTACTGTCCGGCCGGACCGACGATCAGAAGTATCGTGTTTGAAAGGACTCCGGACGCGAAATCCATCGACCATGCCGCGGTCGCGGTCGCGGAACTGTTACTCGTCAGATAGCCATACCACCGTACCTCGATGATTTTACAGAGAGCCCCTTTTGTCCGAACCGACACCTTTTTTGTCAATCATCACCGCCTGTCATTTCGCGGGCTAACCGCTGCCCGATAGAGAATCTTGCCGTCCTTGGTAAGCGTGACCATTCTCGCTAGTGAACTACCCACAAGGGTAAAAGGCACCGAGTACTAGTGTTTTTCGAACTCGATATGGTAGTCAGGAGCAACGGTTGCCGTTTTTACCTGCATATAGGCAAAGATATCTGCCGGCAATGCCCTGCCGTATGGCTTATCAAGCTCATCGAAGCGTAGTCGGCTAACCCGGATTATCCATGAATTTTGTTGAAGAGTTGAAAAGATCCCATGAAACAAATACAATTTCACCGCGGAGGCCTGTGCTGAGCCGAGCCTGCATTGAGCTTGGTCGAAATGACGAAGCACGCAGAGTGCGCAGAGAAAAAATGAGGATGACCAAAATCAAAACAATGCATTTCCTCCGCCTACTCTACCGCCTCTGCGGTGAAACTTAGTTGGAGTTTATGAATAAAGCGGGCTAAATCAAGGCGAAGCGGCCATGATAGGCCGGTTTTTTTAAACCGATTCAAAGCATGGTGAACGCACGTTTTTGAAACACCTAAAGCATCTCCAACCTGTTTATTGCTCAGAAAACAATCAAAAGGTAGTGTTATGAAGTATTGCAGAATGTCACGCAATTATGCTGTAGTGCAGGACAGGCTGACAGGAAAAATGGCCTTTTCGTTTCTTTTCCCGTGCTTATTCAGGTGAGATATAGCATATTTCAGCACAAATGAAGAAAACACCCACAATGCCCGACCTGACCCGATACACCGATTACCGCGCGTTCCTCAATGACTATTATCTTGAAAAAAAGAAGGTGCAACCCGATTTCACCTTCATGGCTTTTTCGTTGTCATCAGGGATGAAAAGCAAGGGGTTTCTATATAATGTCATTCAGGGAAAAAGGAATTTAAACGACAAGCATATCGCTGGTTTGTCGAAGGTTTTCAAGTTCAAGGCATTTGAGAGGAGGTATTTTGCCGCCCTTGTCAGGTTTAATCAGGAAACAGCCGTGTGGTTAAAGAAAAAGTATTACGAACGGCTGTCCACGATCAAGTCGCAGGGCAGGCGGCCGTGGACCTGCCAGTTGCTCCGGAAGGACCAGTTCGAGTTTTATTCGAAATACCACCACTCCGTGGTGCGCTCTCTCATCGGGATCATGGGGTTCAAGGGCGATTATAAACGGCTCGCCGGTAAAGTGTACCCGAAGATCACTCCGGGCCAGGCAAGATCCTCGGTACGGCTGCTGTTGCGGCTCGGGCTGATAAAAAAAGTCCAAAACGCTTATCGTCTTGCCGACCGGACCATTTCGACCCCGCCGGAGATCGAGTCGGTAGCAGTGGTCGATTTCCACCGGCAAAC
>JAFGDP010000091.1 GCA_016932075.1 Chitinispirillaceae bacterium
AATGCCGGGTACCTGAACCGTCTCAGCATCGGCGGGGAGGGATCGGTACGCGGGTATGGACGGAATACCATCGGGATCGGCCTTCCCCAGATCCCCAACGACTGTTTCCTTGTTTCGGCCGAGTACCGGTTTACCCTGTATACGCTCTTTCCGGTCCCGGTCCCCTTTTCATCGTTGATCTCGCCGTTCATCGGAAGCCACAGAACGCTCATCCCACGCGTCGACGCGGCACTCATCGCGGATTACGGACGCATCGCTTCCCGCGTCGGCCACCTTGCCTCCACCGACGGAAACCGCTACCAGAGCGGGACCGGTATCGGATTCGGCCTTCGGGTGATTGAACCCGTTTTGCAGATGTGCGGATGCGCGGATATGGTCTTTGCCGATATCATCACCACCGGAGATTTCGACCTGCACCCCGTTCCCGGGATCCATTTGTATACCAACCTGCCCTTTTAGCAGGCCGCGCTCATTTGTCCACCTTGATCTGCTGAACGCTATGCAGCGGGATCCTGAACATCTCCTTGCGGTGCTTGCCGGTGAGCACGTTCTGTACGCAGATGTAGCATTTGCGGTCCACGGTCGAATCGCCGCCCGCCTCACTGAGCACCGAACCGTCCCTGAGAATGACCTGCGCCGCGAAATACTGCCGGCGCGAAAACGAGATCTCGTGCGCCGGATCGATCTTGACTATCCGGATATCGCCGAGCGGTATCTCGCGGACCGCGCCGCCGAGCAGTACCTTCAGGTGCGGATCCTGTTCGAGCCGCGGATCCTCCACCGTGGTCTTGGTGTCGCTGCGGTCAATAATCGTGGCCGTCGTCGTGCATCCGGCAACGAGGAGGGGCAGAACAGCGGCCAACGCGAGTGAAAAAAGACGTCCGGTACGGCAAGGCATGTTATTTCTTCTTTTCCAGTTTGTGGTCCGCCCGGAACTCTTTTTCAGAGTAATAGGTCTTTATCAGGCGGTTGATTCCCACCATCTCAAGGACGCGGCGCACCTGGTTCTCCTCGGCAATGATGAACACCGATCCCTTGCTTTCCTGTACGTCGCAGAGGCAGTGGATAAAGAGGCTTATGCCGCCGCTGTCGAGAAACGTGGTACGTTCGAGATTGAATACAAAATGGTGGCGTCCCTGGCGGATGCACTTCGAAATCTCATTGTCAAGAATTTTCGTACTCTCTGACGTGTCAATATTGCCGATGATATGAATCATGGTGAATTTCCCGATGTCCTCGACTTCATATTTCATGCGCGGTCCTCCTTTGAACAATAGAGGGAATGTCCTTTCCCGAGCCATCCGGGATGTCCCGTTCAAAAAACAGGTGAATGCGGCCGAGGCTGTCTTCCACCAGGGTCTCCTTCAGCGCCCACCCCTGCCGCAGCATGCGCGCGCTCACCCTTTCCACCTCGTCGACCACCTTCTTCGGGCTGCGAGTGAATCCGAGTTCTATAACGCGCTCCGTTGCCTCTCTCATGGCGCTTTAGCTCTTTTTACCACGTGCCTTTGCCGTATCCGGGCAACACCGGCGGCAAGCCGTAAAAAAGTTTCCCGACCGCCTTGAGCACCACCTGCTTGTCAGAGCTGATCCATCTCCTGCTGCGCACTTCCACAATGGTGCGCCATACCGTTTCCATGCTGTCGCAGTCCCATAGCTCTCCCTCGAGACGCATCTGACGGACGGTCTGTTGATCAAGCGTTTTGGTCTTGAGTCCGTACGTGAGCTTCAGGACCATGAGATAGCCGGTACCCACTTCCTCCCAGATGCGGCGATCGGTCTGCAGGGAGACCATCCTGCTATCGAAAAAAAGCCCATAGAGCGAATCCAGCCCCTCATTGCCGTATTTCCTCCGGTAGCGGTCATGGAATCCTCCTGGCCCCCGCAGCTTCAAATCACCCCGTTTTTTCCCGATCTCCCTGATAAGCAGTTTCGGGCTGAACTGGTCATTGGTGACCATTCCCTGGCTGGTGATAAGGGGCGTAAGCGTGATGCTTCCGCCGCTGAGCTCGGTGCCGGAAAACCGCTCCTTGGCATAGAGCCGCAGCACCGAGAACCGTTCTGCCGGAGCACACACGAGCATAAGCACCAGCACGGGCAGACCGCACAGCAATGGATGAACGTTCAAAGAGCAACAGCCACGTGCGCGTTTGAGCGACATCATTGATTTAAAATACACACCGTTTGATCATGAGGTCAAATGACGGGCATGGCTGGTCGCCGTTTCACGGCAGCAGCTTTTGCGGATAGATCCCCTCCCCTATCTTCCGCCGAATGCTTTCCCTGACCATTTCCCGGTCCCGCGGATAGGTCATGCCGAACCACTGCTCGTCCGAGCGCAGCACCTTCACCGACAGACCGCCTTTTGCACACTGGTCATTGATGACTGACGGAAGATAATATTCAGCCTTGCTGTCGCCGCCGCGCCGCCTCAGGAACTCAATGAAGCCGTCCCGGACCATGGTAAAAAAGGTGTGCGGTGCAAAACCCCAGCAGTTCATTGACACCTGGGCGCCGCGGTCGAGCGGGACCTGCTGGCCGTCAGGCGATTCATACACGACCCGGCCGCCCTCCCGCCGTATCTTTTCGCGCTCAACGATTGAAACGAGCCTCCCCTGCTCCACCGTGCACACGCCCCTGGCAACACCGCCGTGTTCGGACAGGGTCTTTTCCAGGTCGAATCCGACCATGACGTATTCGCGCGAATCAAGCGGCATCCGCCTGAGCGCGTCGCCAAGCACGGCAAATGAACGCGATCCGTAATAGTCGTCGGCATTGATGACCGCAAACGGCGATGCGATCGCCTCCTGCGCAACGAGCACGGCATGGCCGGTCCCCCACGGTTTTTTCCTGCCTTCCGGCACGGCAAACCCCTGCGGGATCATGTCCAGGTCCTGAACAGCATAGTCAATGGGTATCCTGTCCCGGTACATCGCATCAAACCGCGCCCTGAAATCGTTTTCCAGGGCGCGGGAAACGACAAACACTATGCTGCCGAACCCCGCACGCATGGCATCGAAAATCGCATAATCAAGCAGCACCTCGCCCGCAGGCCCCACCGGCTCAACCTGTTTAAGGCCGCCGTAGCGTGAGCCGATGCCCGCGGCAAGGATGACAAGCGCTGGTTGCATGGAAAGCATTTCTTGGTATCCCCCCTGGAAATAACGTATGAGACGTTACGGTGGTGACAGGGTATCGTTTATTCCAACAGAT
>JAFGDP010000092.1 GCA_016932075.1 Chitinispirillaceae bacterium
CGCCGGTCACGGCCGCGCATCAGGCGCAGAACGATTTCCCCCTCATTATCAGGCGGACGGTTATGACAGACTGCCACATAGTGTTTGGTAAGGGACCCGCGGCGGAACTCCTCGTGAAGACGGCGCACGGCCCGTTTGTTTTTCGCGATCAGGATCGTACCCGAGGTGTCGCGGTCAAGCCGGTGCACAAGGGCCATGTCATCAGGCGTGCGGATCTTTTTTCCGGTTAAAAGATAGGCGGCTGCAAGATCGAACAGCGTGTCGCCGCAGAGGTGCCCGCTGCCAGGATGCACCACAAGACCGGCCGGTTTGTCGCAGACCAGAAGATCCGGATCCTCATGGAGCACCACAAAATGGCACTTGAAAAAGGCGGTCCTTACCAGGCGCTCGAACCGGCCGGTCTTGTCCTGTCGCTGCTCTGTCATTTCCGAAGAATCGGCATTGACGCGGATTTCGTCGCCTTCCTGCAGACGGTAATCCTGCCGGACGCGTTTTCCGTTTACCCTGACCCCGCCCCGCCGCAGGAGCGAATAAATCCCCGAAAGCGACATAAGCCGGAATTTTTTACGCAGAATACGGTCGAGTCTGACCGCAACCTCGTTTGGACCGGCAATAAAGGAAATCATGGAGGAATAGTTGAAAGGTTGAAAGGTTGAACAGATGAAAAGGTAAAGGAATATACGTTGAATTGGCGACAGCGCATCTGTTCGCCTTTTCAACTGGTCATCTATTCATCTTTTCATCTTCTTTTCAGTACCGGTCATACAACCCGCTGATCGACTTGCCCTGGTGCGTATACAGGATCGCCTTCGCGAACAGCTCCGCCACGGAGATGACTTCGAGCTGGGGTATCTTTTTCTCCTCAGGGATATACACCGTGTCCGTGACCACGAGCTTGGCAAGCGGGGAGTTGCGCAGCCGGTCGGTCGCCTTCCCGGACAGGACCGGATGCACACAGCATGCCTGGATCTCCATGACGCCGAGTCGCTGCAGCGCCTTGACCACCTCGAGGATCGAACCTCCGGACGCAATCTCATCGTCGAAAATGATCGCGCGCTTGCCCTTGACTTCGCCGATCACATGATGGATCACCGGCGATTCGGAATCGTCACTACGCCGCTTGTCCAGAATGGCGAGGGGCAATCCGAGCTGTATCGCGTAGGCGCCCGCACGCTTGGCGCTGCCTGCGTCAGGGGCGACGACCACGGAATTTTCAGTGCCCTTTTTCTTGAAATAGTCGCAGAGTACGCGGCCGGCGAGCAGGTGGTCGACCGGGATCCGGAAAAATCCCTGGATCTGAGGCGAGTGCAGGTTCATGGTCATGACACGCTGCGCACCCGCAGTCTCGAGCAGGTCGGCCATGAGACGCGCGGTAATGGAGATGCGCGGCTGGTCCTTTTTGTCTGAGCGCGCGTAGGGAAAATACGGCAGCACCGCGGTGATCCGACCCGCGCTCGCGTGCTTTGCCGCGTCGATCATGATAAGCAGCTCCATGATGCCATCTGACACCGGCGGGCACGACGGCTGAATGATAAATACGTCATGGTTGCGAACGCTTTCTGTGAAATTTACCTTGATGTTTTCATTGGAAAATTTCACGATCCTGCAGCTGCCGAGCCGCACGCCGGCATGGCTGCATACCGCTTTAGCGAAAGAGACATTCGCGTTTCCGGAAAAAATTTTGAGACGGTTGTTCATGATACATCCTCCTGCCCTGCGTCCGGGGCTTTGCGCTCTTCACCACCGTCCCTGCCGTACCGGTCGTCATACCCCTGCGCGTCAGGCAGGGGCTGATCCAGCGGCGGCACATAGTCATGAGCAAACAGCGCAGGGTTGTCACCCGCGCCGCTTTCCGCCTGTTGGTCCCATGCTCCAGCCGCACCCTGGTCCTCATGAGCCGCGTATTTGCGGGCGTCCCACTCAAGCGCAATGTCCATGATCGACTCGGACATCACCGGCGGCTGGTTAAGGATCTTTGATTCAAAGTAGAAGTCGCCGTACTCAAGCTCAAGCATGACGAAAATACCCTCTTTTCCGGTCGTGTTCCTGAAAAAAGCATCAACGATCCTTCCCCCGGAAAATGCGATATAGCCCTTACGACGGCCTACGTAAATATGAAGAATGCCCTCGCGACGCCCCATTTCAAGGAATTGAATGGCATCAAGCAGATTGGTCTGCTTCAGGTTGCCCGAGTACATGAACCGCGTCGTGAACTGGGGCGCGGCATGTTTTGCCATGCGCAACCGCCTGATCAGAAAAACAATGATCAAACCGAGAAAAAACCCGCTTGCGAACCCGACGGCAGCAATGCCTCCGGCGCTCTGGATAAGCGATTGAAATGTCATAACTGATCTGTTGGCTCTTTTTGAATGATATCTTCGGTATACGGAATATAATCTTTTACACGGAACGCGTTCTCGATTCCCTTGATCTTCTGGAGCCGCCGAACGATCTGTTTAAGCTGGTTGCGGTTGTAGATCTCGATCTTGAAAATGCCCCTGGCCTGCTGACTCACCGCCTTCATGGACGCGTCTGTCACGTTCGCGCCGAAATCGGAAAATACCCGCGTGGTTTCATGCAACAGGCCCGGCCGGTCCACGCCCACCACCTCCAGAGTGACAACGTACCGTTTCTTTTCTCCCTTGTCCCATGCCACGTCGATCTTCCGTTCCAGGTCAGCCGCAAAATGCTTCACATTGGCGCAATCATGGCGGTGTACCGAAATGCCCCGCCCCCTAGTCACAAAACCGACGATCTGATCTCCCGGAATCGGGTTGCAGCAGCGCGCATACCGAACCAGCAGGTTGTCAGTGCCACCGACCAGCACCTGCTGCGGCCTGCCGGTCAGGGTCCCCACAATACGCGACATCACGTTGGTATGAACGGTTTTACGCACCGCCCTGACCTGGAAATAGTTCATGACCCGGTTCACCGGTATTTCACCGCTGCCCACCTGCTCATACAGCCGGTCAAGGTTGCCCACGCCAAGGTGCTGCAGAAGCCCGGGCACAAGGTCCGTAAATGGGGTTGATGCGTGCAGCCTCTTGTATGCGGCCTGTATGATCTTCTTGCCCAGCTCGATCCCCTGCTGCCGTCCCATGGTCTTAAGCCAGCGCCTGATCGCGCTGCGCGCCTTGGGCGTCTTCACCTCACGCAGCCAGTCAATCGAAGGCTTCTTTGATATGGAGTGAAGGATCTCGACCGTGGACCCGCTCTTGAGCTCCTTGCTGATTGGTTCGATCTTGCCGTCGACCCGCGCGCCCATGCAGTGCACGCCCAGATCAGTATGCACCGCAAACGCGAAATCGAGCACGGTCGCGCCCTTGGGAAGGGAGATCAGGTCGCCCTTGGGCGTAAATATAAAAATCTCCGCATGAAACAGGTCGATCTTGAAAAACTCGAAAAATTCGGTTGAATCAGTCAGGTCCTTCTGCCACTCGATCACGTTCTTGAGCCAGGTAAGGGCATAGTCGTCCCTGGTCAGGTCAGTGCCGCCCTCCTTGTAGAGCCAGTGCGCCGCGATCCCGTCCTCGGCCGTATGGTGCATGTCCCACGTGCGGATCTGCATCTCAACGATCGTGCCTTTTTCGCCGAACACCGTTGTGTGCAGCGACTGGTACCCGTTCGACTTGGGCGTGCTGATGTAATCCTTGAACCGGTCCTGTATCGGGGTCCAGAGCGAATGGATCACGCCGAGCGCATGGTAGCAGTCCCTCACCGTCTTGACAATGACCCTGATCGCAAGCAGGTCAAAGATCTCCTCCACCGGCTTGTTGCGCTGCAGCATCTTGCGGTAAATGCTGTAAAAATGCTTGGGCCGTCCCACGATCGTGGCCTCGATCTTCTCCTCATCCATGCGCCTGCGTAGCGGCGCCGTAAAACTCTCTATGACCGTCTCCCGCTCATTGCGCGACGCCACTACCTTGGCGACCAGGTCCCGGTACTCGTCGGGGTACAGGTGCCTGAACGCCAGGTCTTCGAGCTCCCACTTGATCTTGGCCATACCGAGCCGGTGCGCGAGCGGCGCGTATATATCAAGCGTTTCCGACGCGACCTCACGGATGCGCTCAGGAGCAAGATACTTGAGCGTGCGAAGGTTGTGGAGCCGGTCCGCGAACTTGATGATGATGACCCGCAGGTCTTTTGCCATGGAGAGCAGCATCTTGCGATAGGTCTCCGCCTGCCGCTCCTGCATCGACCTGGTCTGAAACGTGCGTATCTTCGTGACCCCGTCCACCAGAAGCGCGATCTCCTCGCCGAACTCCGAAGCGAGCTGTTCCCGGGTCACCGCCGTGTCTTCAAGCACGTCGTGCAGAAGCCCTGCAGCGATGGTCACCGGATCGAGTTTATGCTCTGCCAGAATAAAAGCGACCGCGACCGGATGCGCGAGAAACGGCTCCCCGGATTTGCGCACCTGGTCCTTGTGCGCGTTCCAGGAAAACCGGAACGCCTTTTCCACAAGATCGGTCTGAATGCGCGTGTCAATCTCCCGGATCCTCTTTTTAAAGGATTCTGCCGATTCGTCAAGCGAGGCGGAGGGGAGCAGGAGTGTCGGGTCCATAAGCAACTATAAATAGAATATAATAGAATCAAATAAAAGGAAAAGGGGAATGAGAACACAATAATGTAGGTTTAAAGAATAGAGACAAAAAAGATCTGGCGGGGCAAGTCCTGGCTGTCTCAACAGTCATTTGACGATCCGCTTGGAACCGATCAATGAAAACGACCCTTTAACCTAGATTCCGCAGTCGGATGTAGCGCGGCGGCCGTATCTGTTGAGCGCTCTGGCACTTCAGGCGGCTTGGACATATCACCCTGTCGATATGCCCTGCGCCGCCTTCATACCATATCATCTCAACATCTTACGGCCTCGCATCCACCCCAACTGCGGAATTTAGGTTCAAATGGCATAACCATGCTGCCTGAAGGAAAAACGACGCCGCCATCATTCCTTACCTGCTTCGGCACCATCCCTGCTTTTTCACTACCGCCATCGACATGGTTTTTTCATCGTCCGTTGATTTGAACCGCACAAGGTAGTATCCTTGCGGCAGTTTGATTTTGTCAATTGCAATGCCATGGCTTCCGGCCGGTTGCCTTCGATGCATGGTCAGGGCGGATCTTCCAAGAATATCGTAAAAAGAGATTTTTATGGAACCAGGTTGTGAAAGCGTATACCTGATACAGCCACCTTTCAGGCAGACCCCGGGTTCTGCTGCCGTGGCGGCAACAGATGACGCTGTCCGCGTCACTCCGATCTTGCACATCGCAAGGTAGGATGAATTTTTTCCGCCGGCCATGGAGAAATCTCCGCCGACATACAGGTTGCCCGAGTCATTGGCCGCTATGGCGAATGCTGCGCCGTTCAATCCACTGCCGAGCGCCGCCCAGACGTTTCCGTTCCATCGGGCAATGTAGTTCGCCGGTACCGAACCGGCCGCGGCGAAAACGCCGCCGGCGTACAGGTTGCCGTTGCCATCGAACGCCATGACCCTGACAGTATTGTCCAGCCCGTTTCCAATGCTGCTCCAGGAGGTCCCGTTCCAGGTGGCAATACGGTTTGCGTTCACACTGCCTGCTGTGCTGAAATTTCCGCCGGCGTAGAGGATACCGTAGCTGTTGATCGCGAAAGCCGAAACCGGACCGTTCAGTCCGGAGCCGAGGGCGCTCCAGGCGCTTCCGTTCCATCGGGCCACATAGTTCGCGCTCGCACCGCCTGCCGTGGTGAAGAAACCGCCCGCATATAGATTTCCTGCATGATCGGCCGACAGCGCCTGTACACCGCCGTTTAATCCGCTGCCAAGCGCCGCCCAGGCGCTTCCGTCCCATCGGGCGATATTGCTGGCGTTCACGCCCCCGGCAGTGGTGAAAATCCCCCCTGCATACAGATTGCCGGCCGCATCAAACGCAATCGAAAAGACGTTACCATCTGTTCCATCCCCGAGACTGCTCCAAGCGGTCCCGTTCCATCGCGCAATATTGGCAGCGCTTACGCTTCCGGCCACGGTAAACAATCCACCGACATAGATATTCTCGGTTCGATCGATTGCCACCGAATAGACGGTCCCGTTTATACCACTCCCGAGACTGGTCCAGTCGGTACCGTCCCATCGGGCAATGCGGTTTGCGTTTGCGCCTTTAACCGCCGTGAATGCGCCCCCGACATACAGGGCGCCGGAGCTGTCGACCGTTGCGCAATACACGACATCGTTCATGCCACTGCCGAGGGAACGCCATGCGCCCTCGGCCCAGCCGGCGACACACCTCGCCCCCACCTTGTCTGCGGTGGTAAAAGATCCTCCGGCATACAGGGTGCCGGTACCGGTGACCACCATCGTATTCACAGCATTGTCCAGTCCGCTGCCAAGAGCACTCCACGCGCTTCCATTCCATCTGGCAATGTAGTTCACGTTCACGCCGCCCGCTGTGCTGAAGTAGCCGCCTGCGTAGAGGATGCCGGCGCTGTCGGTTGCCAGCGAAAAAACATTGGTGTTCATGCCGGAGCCGAGGGCACTCCAGGCACTTCCGTTCCATTTGGCAATGCGGTTTGCGCTCACACCGCCTGCCGTGGTGAAGGCGCCGCCTGCGTACACATTTCCTGAACCATCGACGGTCAGAGCCAGGACATCGCCATCCATTCCGGAGCCGAGGGCGCTCCAGGCGCTCCCGTTCCATCGGGCAACGCGATTCGCGGCACTCCCGCCCGCGGTGGTGAAATTGCCGCCAACGTAGAGGTTTTCGGAAGCGTCGACCGTCAGACTGTACACCGATAGGTTGTTCACGCCGGAGCCGAGAGCGCTCCAGGCGCTCCCGTTCCACCGGGCAACGCGATTCACGGACACCCCGCCCGCGTTGGTAAAATCCCCGCCGGCGTAGACGTTTCCGGAAGCGTCGATCGCCAGGGCCCTGACATAGGTGTTCATGCCGGAGCCGAGGGACCTCCAGGCGCTCCCATCCCATCGGGCAATGTAGTTTGCGCTCACGCCCCCGGCAGAAGTAAACCTTCCGCCGGCGTACACATCGCCGGAACGACCAATCGCCAGGGCGCCGACATAGCTGCCGGAGCTGGTTATGCCGTTGCCGAGGGCGCTCCAGGCGCTCCCGTTCCACCGGGCAACGCGGTTCGCGTTCACGCCGCCCACTTTCGAGAAATAGCCGCCGATATAAAGATTTCCGGAACCGTCGAGTGCCATGGCAGAAACGTCGCCGTCATCGGTGCCCGGATATTGCCCCATACTCACCCAGTCCGCATCGGATATGGTCGGGTCGATACGGATCGGATATACCGCGCCGGCATCGTGCACCACCACCTCCAGAACAGGAGCAGGGGACGCGCCCCCCGCAAGCGCAAAGCGTGCGCGCAGGGTTCGTGCGGCGGCATCGGTAACGTGCAGGCGCCCGTACACGAGCTTTCTGCCTGAAGTCAACGTTATCAATATATCCGATCCCCGACGCGCCATCGTTGCCCCCATTAAACGCAGGCCCAATCGAAGGTCGCCATGTCCGGCCGGCGGTTGCTTGACTACAAAATCCTGCCGAATGCCGTCGCCGGAGGCCGTATATTCTTCGACAACCGGGCCGCGCACAAGCATCACGACATCGTTTTTCCTGTCGACCATGCCAGCGACAGGCGGCAACGCGTGCATCGCGCCTTCTCGTCCGAACCGCGATGCGGCCAGAAGAAAAAAACCGGCTCCTTCGCTCTTCGAGGTCGAATAAATCGTCGCGCCCTGTGCGGCGATATCGGCATGCAGCGACTGCAACCTGCACGAGAGCCGGTAGCCGTTGCGTGCTCTTTTTTGTACCTCGAAACCCTGCGTCCCTGCCTTCTCTTTCGCCAGGTCGCCGAGTCGGTCCCAGGGAATCCTCTGCAGTGCGATGTCCGGCCGGAGCTCGGCAAGCCATGGTGCATCCTGCTGCGAGGCGACGGTTTTAGCTTCCTTTGCAGCAATGGAAATGACGCAGACAGAAAGAATCAAGGAGGATAAAACTGTCCAACGATTGTTCATAAACGTATTTCCTTTACCCTATGATGAAACGTACACGTCGTCAAAGAATTGGGTCACCGCATACATGACACGACGGTTCTGGTTCGTGTGCCATACGCTTGTTTATGCGGGTTTCTGTTATCAGGTATTGTGCTTTTTCGGAACCGGTCGGGGATATAAAATGGTATTCTTTACCCTCCGTAGCACTATTCATTCTTTGCGCCCCCCCCGCCGACCATATCGCTAACGGCTTTCCTGTTTAGTATAACCATTGGGGGGATATACTGTCAAATCGGCAATTGAGCCGCAAAACTCTCAAATGCCGTGCCGTTTTCAGGGAGAAATATCCGTTTTTCTGCGTCAGCAATCCTTGCCTTGCAGCCGCATTGCCCGTATAAACCGCCGCAACTCTTCCACGACCTCGCCCATTGACTGATAGCGCCTGTCAATGTCCTGCATGCACTTGAAAATGATCTCATGCAGGGGTTCAAAGCCTTTGGGCGGGGTGCGCGGGACCGGTTTTGCATGGGCCAGCTTCATGAGCAGGTTGCGCGTGTTCGCGTTGACATTCTTGGGGTGGGCGCCGTAGAGCACTTCATAGCCCACAATGCCGAACGAATAGATATCGGTGCGCACGTCCAGGTGCTCCGGATCGTAGATCTGCTCCGGAGAAAGATACCACTGCGAACCGATAATAATGCCGTCAAACACGCCGTCGTAGGTCCTGATCCACCGGACCGTGCCGAAATCCCCCAGTTTTACCTGGTGTTCAAGTTCATACAGCCGCCTGCCAACGGCGGTCGCAGGCCCAGGCGGAGCGTCCTTTCTGCAGAAAAAAATGTTTTCGGGCTTGATATCACGATGGAATATACCCTCCTGGTGCACATTGAAAATGATGTCGGCGATCTTGGCCAAAAGAAGGGCCTTGTTGCCGAGCAGGTGCGGCTCATGTTTTTGCGTGCTGTTTTGCATAATGTAATCACGCAAGGTTGAGTGCATCCGTTCCATGAGGATAAACCGGTACCGCTGCCGCGTATCGAATTCCCCGTGGTCATACACCTTGACCACGCTCTGGGAAACGCGGTCCGAAAGATGCTGCGACAGGTCCCACTGGACATAAGATTCATTGGTAAACCGTTTTTTAATGTCCTTGATGCGCATCTCTTCCTTGATCGGATCAATACGTTTGCCTTTCCGGGCATTCATCAGGCTGCTGCGGAGGATTTTAATGGCGAAATCGCGCACCCCGCCATAATCAGACGTTGCGCTGAACACGTCTGAAAAACCGCCAGATCCCCTATATTCGTTGATGTGGATGGGCGGCTTGTGCCTGACGAACGTTTTCCTGATCTGGTCCAGCCGTTCGCCGGCCCGCTTTTCGGCTGACTGCTTTGAAACCGCTTCGATGGACAGCCTGAGCGGTTTTATCATGTCATCAATAGTGAGTTTCGGCATATTCATGAAAGACAATGCCCCGTTGTATTATAGCACCATCTGGATATGGTGTGATAAAAAGCGATACAATATACCTCGCGCAAATTGCATGGTGAATTCCGACTGGCAGAAAAAGCGCAAATATATATTATTATACAACAAGAG
The DNA here is from genome assembly GCA_016932075.1 of Chitinispirillaceae bacterium. The sequence goes on from JAFGDP010000092.1 coordinate 9,588, forward strand.
AAACCACCGATCTGAAAGGAGCTTCGTCATGTACCGCTTATCCATGCTCATAGCAGCAGGGCTGATGACTGTTATCGGTTGCGCCCCCTCAATAAAAATCGCGTCCACGTTTCAGGACCCGAGCTTTTCATTCGGACAGATTCAGAAGCAGTCATCGATAAAAGTACTTGTTTCTGATAACGTAAATTTATCCGCGTTCAAGAAATCATTCCAGAAAGAGTACCAGTCAAATCAGCAGTTCGCCGATGCGCTTAATCAGCAGATAGCCGACAGCATCAAAGCAAGGTTCGGATGCTCCGCCGGTTCAGACACTGATCCAGCGCATGTTTCGCTTCTGGTATCCGGAAGTTTTGACCAGAACAGCATTGACCAGGCGCAGCAACTGTTCGGCTCATCCAACGATAGTCACTTCTTCGTTGTTACGTCCGTCGAGGTTTCAAACGAAAGGACCAGTAGCGGTCCGATGATGATGGCAAGCCCGGGTGGCGGCTCGACATGGGTGGGCGGCGGCAACACCGAGACCTGTATCGTCACCATTAATTCTGACTTGTGGGATGTAAAAACAAAAAAGAAGGTGTTATCGTATGCTTCCATCGGCGAGGCAAAAGTCACCATGATGTTCTTCGGAACAGCGCTCAAGAATGCGGTGTCTAATTCGATAAAGCACTCACTGCGGTACGTGGAATCGGGGATGACGAAATAACGACAGCGCAGCAGTCATGACATGACAATACGATGTGCATGCTTCTTCAAATCCTTATTTCCATTGGCGTCGCCGGACTGATTCTCTTCGCCATCGTGCTCCTGAAAAAAGACAAATCCTCCCTTTCCTCCGGCAGCGGCATGGGCAATGCCATGCAGGCTGTGCATGAAATTTTCGAGCCAGAGATGAAGCACGCCGTTGAGATCAAGCAGAAAAACCATGTGGTGCAAGACGACTCCGGCACGGCCGAGAAGTAGCTCATTATCATTGCCAGCAATCACCATTTTCGCATTTTCCCCTTTTTATATTACCTCACATGCCTACTCCATTCCCTTTTCTCACCGTTCTTCTCCTGGCAGCCGGACCCCAGGATCGGTACCCTGTCCAGGGCATCGACGTCTCGCACCATCAGAAGCGCATTGCGTGGGATTCGGTGAGGTCCGACACCATACGGTTCGCCTATATCAAAACCACGGAGGGCGGGAACTGGGTTGACAGCCTCTACCTCAAAAATCTGCAAGCGGCGCGCCGGGCGGGAATCATCCCCGGATCGTACCACTATTTTTCATTCTGTAAAAGCGGTGCGCTGCAGGCGCGCAACTTCTGCACCAATGCGCGAATTGTTTCCGGCGACTTGGTCCCGGCGGTCGACGTCGAGCCACTGGGCAACTGCACGGCGAGCCCCGACACGGCGCACCTGCGCGCAGAGCTCGGCGTGTTCATGGACACCGTGAAAGCGCGGACAGGATATGAACCGGTCATTTATACCACGACGCGGTTTTACCGGGATTATTTCAGGGAATGGCACCGGAAGGCGAGCCACGCACGCTTCTGGATCCGCAGCATCGACGCCATGCCGGCCGAGCCGAAGGACTGGGTGTTCTGGCAGCATGACGTTTCCCCAGTCAAAGGAATACAGGGGAACGTCGACCGGAACGTGTTTTATGCGGATACGTTAATGTTGTAACGTTTCTTGATCCGTTAACGCACTACCGGCTATTTTTTCTTTTTCGCCAATTGCTTTTCAGCATATTTCCAGTTAAGCAGATTATCCAGAACCGCATCGATGTACCTCTGGCGGTCACTCTGATAATCGAGATAATAGGCATGCTCCCACACATCCACTGCCAGAAGCGGCTTCCACCCTTTTGTGAGCGGTGTCTCATGATAACTGGTCCGATAGACCTTCAGTTTGTCGGCGTCAAGCACCACCCATACCCAGCCTGCGCCAAGCTTTGAGGCCTGGGAGGAAAATGCCTTGCGGAATCCGTCGTATGAGCCATACGACGTAACGACCAGTTTCTTCAATTCTCCCTTTGGTTCACCTCCGGCCTTTGGCGCAAGACTCTGCCAGTACCAGTTATGGTTGTAAAGAAGCACGGATACATAAAAAATGGTGTCATCAAGCAGAATACCGCCCTTGTTTTTAAGAATCAATTCCTCCAGCGTCAAATTCTGATATTCGGAATGTGCGGAAACGTAGTTCTTGAGCGTTGTAAAAAAACTTTTATGATGCTTGTTGTAATGCTCATGCACGGTACGGGCGGAAATGGACGGTTCCAGAGCGTTTTCCGGGTACGGCAGAGGAACCATGACAATCTGCTTTTTTCCCGCTGCGGCATCCTTCGCGAACACAAGTCCGTTTCCCGCCGATGCGATCGCCAGCGCGGTGCTTGCACCGGCGGCCAGTTTCATAAAATCCCTTCGCGTCTGAACAGTATTCATATGATCCTCCCTAATGATTATTTGATCAGCAGCAGCTCCGCCGCGGCAATGGCGACCTGTTCAATGGTCTTTGCGTCAGGGGCCCGTTGAAACGGGATGCCTCTGACCAGGGGGGATGCCGGACAATAGCCCATGAGGTACCTCTTGTCAAAAATGCCGACCGCCCTCGTTTCCAGGAGCGTGGCGAGGCCGAACATGAGGGTATTGCCGGTGATGATGAGCCGGGAGCGGGTAAGGAGTGCGGCAAGCTGGGAAACCGTCAGGCTGTGGATCACGGGCAGGTTGAACCGCGACAGCCACCCCATCTCCTCGTGTTCATAGGTTCCCTTTGCATAGAGGTATACCGGTCCCTTGACCACCGGGGCGAGCGTCTTGATGAACGACTCGGTCCACTCGGCGCCGTAACGCCGGAGCGTGAAGTGCGCATCGAGCCCGACGAACATGGACGCGGTATCAAGATGCATTTCCCGGAACAGGTGGTCCATCTCGGCCATGGTCTCCTTGGCGACCGCCCATTTTACGCGCCGCGCCTTTTTCGCGCCGAGCATTTGAGCCATGGCGCAGTTCCAGTCGCTTACGTAAAGCCGCTCCGGCGAAGGATTGATGTGGAGATTGATAAACGGTGATCCGCCGGCGCCGACATACCCGACCCTGACCGGCGCTGCGGTCATGCCCGCCAGATAGAGAAGCGGCAGGTCCTCCTGGGACGACAGAATACAGCAGAGGTCCACAATTCCGCAAAACTCTCGGTTGAACTGCGAAAAGGCCGGTGAAAAAAGCTTTTTGTCCTCTTCCTCGTATTCGACGATGGTGGTCCCTTCGATCAGGCTTACCAGGGACGAACAGGTGGATTCGGCAAGCACCGTTACTCTGGCGTTCTTGAAAAATGACTTGATTTCAAAAAGGTTGCGAAGCTGATGCAGCACCTGCAGCCGCTTTGACGGCACCATAATCAGGATATTTTTGTACTGGGCCGGATCGAGCGGAAACGAAAACGGCGGAAGATTCGCGGTCTTTGACCGTACCTTCTTGGCCAGCAGGTTCCGTCCGGTGGAGGAGCCCATCATCGAAAAAACGAACCGCGTAAAGCGTCCGCCCGTCTGTCCGTTGCTCATGGTGTAGAATATACAGCATTTAAAAAGTTCCGTACGGAAAAATTTGTGGCACGCATGCGGTTCCGGCCTCAGACAGCCGGTCTCTGCTGCGGACGGAATAGTATTTTCGATAGCATGCGAATCACGTTTCTCGGCACGGGCACGTCGCACGGCGTCCCGCCGCTCGACTGCATGATCCAGGAGCACCGGCGCTGCAAAAAGGACGTATGCAGGCTCTCACAGCGGGATCCGCTCCATTGCCGCACCCGTTCGTCGATCCTTGTCGAGTGGGACGGATGCGCGATGCTCATTGACCCGTCGCTCGATTTCAGGCAGCAGGCGCTTCGCGAGCGCATCCGGCGTATTGACGCGGTGCTGGTCACGCACAGCCATGCCGACCATATCGGCGGGATCCCTGACCTGCGCTCCTACACCTGGCAGCGGCCCGAACCCCTTCCCGTGTACGGCTCTGCCGAAACGGTCCAGAGAATTCGAACGTCCTATGACTATATTTTCAACCCGGAAACGTTTGTCGGCGGCGGCATTCCCAACATCCGGACCGTTGCCGTAAGCGGACCGTTCACCATCGCCGGCCACACCATCGTGCCGATCATCGTCACCCATGGTTCCCTTGCCGGCTGTTTCGGCTTTCGGCTGGGAGGACTGGTCTACATCCCTGATCTGAAATCAATAAACGACCGTGAGATGGAAACGTGCCGCAACGCCGAGGTGCTGGTGCTGAACTGCCTGCGCGACGAGCGCGAACACGTGTCGCACCTGATCCTGCCGCAGAGCATGGAGCTGGCGCGCAGGCTGGCGCCCAAACGATGCTATTTTATACATATGTGCCATGATATACATTATGAAACCGACAGCGCCGGACTGGAGCCGTGGATGGCGTTTTCCCATGACGGATTACACCTAGAGATATGAGCATCATCGTATGAAACAGTACAAGCAGGCGTTCATTGAGTTCATGATACGGAGCGGGGTATTGACGTTTGGCGATTATGTCACCAAGAGCGGGCGGCACACCCCGTTTTTCATAAACACGGGCAACTACCGTACCGGCAGCCAGATACGCAAACTCGGCGAGTTTTACGCGGCCGCGCTGAACAGCCGCTTCGGCACCGGCTTCAACGTCCTCTACGGACCGGCCTATAAAGGCATACCGCTTGCCGTTGCCACCGCGTCAGCACTTTCCGAAACCTACCGCCATGACGTTTCCTTTTGTTTCAACCGTAAAGAGGTAAAAGACCACGGCGAGGGCGGCCTGTTTGTCGGCCATAGTCCGTCGAGCGGCGACCGTATCGTGATCATCGAAGACGTGGTAACGGCCGGCACATCGGTCCGCGAATCCATGTCGCATCTTTCTCGGGTCACGGGGGTGCGGGTGTGCGGTCTCGTGGTGTCGGTTGACCGCATGGAACGGGGAAAAACGGAAAAAGGCGCACTGGCCGAACTTGCCGGTGACTATGGATTTGACGCGTGCGCCATTGTGACCCTCGATGAGATTGTTGCCCATTGTCACGAACACGCCATTGACGGCACGATCGTGCTCACCGACCACCTGCTCTACAGCATACACGACTATCGCGCGCGCTATGGCGCGCGCTGACGGACTTATCCACCATGCGGCGAATGAGCGACAATCCTCCCGCGCGGTTCCCGGACCGGCCCATCGATCAGGGCGAAGCGCCCTGGTGCATCGCCCATGTCAAACCCCGCCAGGAGAAGGCGCTCGCCGACGACTGCCTGCGGTGTTCCATCGAATATTACCTGCCCATGATCACCAAAGTGACCCGGCGCAGGGACAACAACAAACCGCGTAAATCCATCCTGCCGCTGTTCCCCGGGTACCTGAGCTTCTGCGGCACGAAAGAGACCTTTTTTCATCTCTACCGCACCGGCCGGATTGCCGCAATCATTGACATTAAACACCAGAAGCGGTTCATCGACGAACTTTCCCAGATCTACAGTCTCCTGGAAAAGGGGGTTCCGCTCGAACCGTGCATGACCTCGCTTGCGACCGGACAATTCGTCCAGGTGGAGGCCGGACCGCTACGGGGCGTGCGGGGAGTGATCCTGCTGGTCAAAAAGGAGAACCGGCTCATTCTCTCGGTCGAAGGGCTTGGCCAGGCAATGGTGAGCGTTGACGCCGCTCTTGTCAAACCAGTACCGGAAAGCGATAATCCACGGTGATGCCGGAAAGGGCTGCTATACCATGATCCGTATCTCACGATGCCAAAGGCGCGCCTAAATACCGGACGCGCAACGCAACCATGCTTATCCTCATATCAAAAACCTTTTCGCTCCTGTTCTATCCGCTCGGCTTGGCGCTCGGCCTGATTGCCGCGTCAGGTGTCGCGTTGTATTTCAGGAAAGGGACCGCCGGGTTCGCCCTTGTCATCAGCGCCTTTTGCATCCTGTATCTGTTCTCGGCAGACCCGCTCTCCTACTGGCTGGTGCGGTCTCTCGAGAGCCGGTACCATCCCGAGGCCTCGTTTCCGCCCGCGTCAGCGGTCGTGCTGCTGACCGGCGGGGAGGTGCCGCGTGTCGGACCGCGGATATACGACGAAATAGGCGAGGGTGGCGACCGCATCCTGTACGCATGCCGGCTCATGAACCGGCGCGCCGCGCCGCGGCTCATTATCACCGGCGGGAACATCGATTTCCTCCGGACCATTGAAGGCTCCCAGGCGCAGGCGGCCTATCGCATTTTCTCCCTGTGCAACCGGAGCGACAGCACGGTCGTCCATCTTGAAAACAACGCGCGCAACACCTACGAGAACGGACTCTACACCAGGCGGCTTCTTGACAGCCTGAAGCTCAGACCGGCAATCATTCTTGTCACCAGCGCGTTGCATATGCCCCGTTCGGTCGCCGTATTCAAAAGGCTCGGCTGCATCGTGTTCCCGGCGCCCACCGATTACCTTGCCGATGCTCCCTACCAATGGAAGCCGATTTATTTTCTTCCGAGCGCCGGCGCGCTCAACAACTCCAGCAGAGCAATCCATGAACGGTACGGCATGCTCAGTTACAAGGTTTTAGGATGGCTGTAGGGTCCGGTGTCATGAAAAAAATGCTGCCACGCCGCACCCTGATCATAACGATGGTCCTTCTGCCGCTGCTCTTTGCCGCTGCCCTGATTTTTTTCGGTATCGGGTCCTGGCTTTGTGTATGCGATCCTGAACCGCAGCGGCTCGACATCGTCTTCACCTTTGCCGGCGAAAACGCGCGCGTGAGCTATTCCCGCGATCTCATGGAGAAGCATTCCGACGCACACTGGGTGCTCAGCGATTTTTATCATCTCTACTCACGCATCCTTTCCCGCAACGGCTTTGCCATGGACCGGGTATCGGTGGTTGATACGTCGTCACACACCTTCTCCGAAGTATGCGCGCTCGCCGACTGGCTGCGCACAAGCAAGCTCACGGCAGATTCGTCACGCGCAGGCACGGCGGGAAGGAGCGGAAAGGCAAAGCTCCATATCGGGCTGGTGTCGAGCCCGTATCACATGCGCAGAATCAGCATCATGGTGCGCAACGTGTTTCGCGGCACCCATGCGCAGTATGCGTTCCATTTCCTGGCCGTACCGTTTGAGCGCTACGCATGGGGTCGCAGCGATCTCGCCAGGTGGTGGCGCTCCGGAACAACAAGAAAATATGTGGGATCGGAAATCGGAAAAATGATGCTCTATTGGCTGTTCATGCAGCGACAGGCGCTTCCGGCCCGGGAGCACGAGAATGGGTGAGCGACTCCGCAGGCGAGAGAGCGCGTACGGGTGTGCCGCCTATCACCTTTTCAATGACCTGGTCAAACTCCCGCAGGTCAATGCGGTTGCCAATGATCGAAATTGACGTGGGCAGCGCCGTGCTGTCGGTATAATCAGGCGGCACCATGCAGAGAACCGGCGCCAACCGTTCCCGCCCGCCTTCTGCCGGAGCCGACGGCTCGGACATCAGAAACGTCGTATAGGGTTTGACCGACTCCTCGGTCACCGCGCTCTGTCCCGCCCAGACGATCACGATACTGTACCGGCCGGGCTGCTCCGTGGAAGCGGCTCCTGCTGCGGCGATCCTCTCGACCACCCACCCCTTGCGCTCAAGATACCGTTCCACCGGGATAAAGAGATGATCCGCCGTATTGACGATGCCGACCCGCAGGGGCGTCGCGTTTTCCGGTGATTTGATATCAACCGAGTAATCGCGCGCCTCCAGCCCGAGAAAGCTGCGGAACTGTTCAATGCTCTGCTGCACGTCCGCGATGAATTTCCCGGTAATGACGTTGCCGATATGCACTCCTTCAAAAATCCAGTTGTCGACCGGCCATACATACTGGTCGCATTCGCGGCCGTAGCAGGCGACCTTGGCCAAGATATTGCCGAGCATGACGCACAGCGTGAGTTTTTTGTCCGGCGTGTCAAGACTTGTCTTGTGGTCGGCCAGATGGCAATGGTTCACGATCGCGGCGGTGATATCGTCGGGTATTTTCCATGACGGAAACAATTTGCCGACAAGATCGTTGTGGTTCATGCCGAACATCGCGGTCGTTCGTTCCGGGAAGTGTCCGCTCTTCGCGCTGGTCTCCTTGATCGCGGCCCCGAAGAAATCCGGGAAAAACTCGTCGAGAATAATAACCCCGATGTCATGCAGCAGACCGGCAAGAAACGCCATTTCCGGATTGACGCTGCGCGTGAATTTCGCGATCCGCTCGGCGAAAAGGGCGGCGGCCAGCGAATGGTACCAGAAATCGATCCGGTTGAATCCAAGGTTCTTGGTGTTCTGGTTGAACAGATTCATGACCATCATGCCCATGACGATTTTTTTGGTCTCAAAAAAACCGATGCGCACGATCGCCTCTCTGATGGAGCTGATCCTCCGGTTGGCGCTCGCGAAAAACACGGAATTCGATACCTTGAGAATATTTGCGGACATGGTCGGATCGACCGATATGGCCTGGGCAAGATGACCGGCGCCGGTCTTTTCGTCGTTCGTTATCTGCAACACCTTTGCGACGGTAAAAGGAAAGGCGAGAAGCCTCGAAACATGCTGCGCCATGAGATCGAGCCGCACCGCGACCGGCGTCGAAGGATTGTAGATCTGCTCATAGTCCTGCTGCCGCTGCTGCGCCTTGTCCTCGGTCTTTTTTATTTCAAGGGATTTACGGTACGGCTTGAGGAGCCGCTCAAGAAGCTCAAGCATGGCGGAAAACTTGAGCGGCCGGTCAAGATAGATCGATACGCCGGATTGAATGATACCGCGTTTGATCGATTCATCGATCCGTTCGCCATATCCAAGGATGGGGAGCGTTTTAAACCTGCGGTGTTTTCGCAGAAGGTTCGCGACATGCATCTGTTCCATGCAGATCCGCGGCAGCTCCATGAGCAGGAAATCGGGCATGTACTGAAGCGAGAGCGTGTAATTGCGGTAGTTGGCCTTTGAAAGGACAACCTTGACCCCTGTCTGCTCAAATCCGAGCTTGAGGATCTGCGCCTCTTTCTCGTTTTCAATCATTAAAAGACCGCTCGGCATGGTATCGGCACCCACCTCGAATACGTGTTAAACCGGTGATGCGGACAGGGTAGCGTAAACGCCCTGCACCGGGCCGTATCATTGACCTGACCCAAGAATGGGTATAACAGGGCATCTTCAGTATAGAATGAAGGGACTATGTTGTCAATACAGCCAGATTCGCCTTGCCAGGGGCGGGCCGTGCAGGTTTTAGCCAATCAGCGAAACAGGCCCGGGCTGAACAACCTGGGCGCAATCCGTATTTTAGGTCCGGGATTCCAGGTAATAAACCCGTTGCGGCTGTTCACGTTTGTAGACCTGAACAGGAAGAACAGTCCGGCCATGACAACGGCACCGGCAATAAGCGCAATAATGCCTTTATCCAAACTCCCGCAGTGCACCGAATACCCGCAGTGAGGACAGGTGCTCGCTTTGTCAGACATCTGCTTTGCGCATTCTGGACAGCTTATAAGGGCCATACGACGCTCCTTTCAACCATTCTCTGCAGATCCCTATAATAATGAAATATACTCAAACCGTACCATCTCTGCGAATAAACATATACCGCAATAGAGCCCGCCTTTGGTTGACTCTTTTCGCCGTTCTCATGTATTTTTAAGCTCGCAAAACCGAACAACTTCTGCGGCCATAGCTCAATTGGATAGAGCATCTGACTACGGATCAGAAGGTTCGGGGTTCAACTCCCTGTGGCCGTACCATTCAAACCCCTCAAAATCAGCCCTTTTGAGGGGTTTTTTTGCGGCAGCAAAGAAACAGGCTGCTTCTGACCTTAACACTCTCCTTCGTCGCATATAGACATACGTGCCTACCTGTTTTGCAGAAATATTCGAATGACAACAGTGTACGCTGAAAATAGCGTTAAAATATAACCAATTGGCTTATTTTTAATTAATTAGTATTATTTCGTACTTTTTTTTAGTACACTTTTTAACAAATCAGCCATTTTTATCCACCTTTTTCCCTCGTTTTGGGCTATCTTTTATAATGCGATTCTTGGCTTGTTAACCACTCACTATGAAGCAAGGTCAGTCCCCATGAAGGCACTATTTGAATACTTCGATTACCGGGCCTTTCTACGGGACTACTATGCCCTTAAAAAATCGCAAACCAGATATTTCTCCTACCGCTATTTCGCCCGGAAGGCAGGGATAAAATCGCCGGTGTTCTTTAAAGAAGTTGCTGAAGGCAAAAAAAACCTGTCGCGCAGCATGATTGAAAAATTCTGCGCAGCATTACAGTTCAATGAAAAAGAGGCGACCTATTTCAAATACCTTGTCCTTTTTGATCAGGCAAAAACCGGAAAAGAGAAGCAGGAGCATTATGTCGTTCTCCGCTCCATGGAGAATGCGAAGAGCGAAAAAGCGCTTAACGCGGATCAATATGACTATTTCAGCACCTGGTATAACGTGGTCATACGGGAACTGGTAACGCTGTTTGATTTCAGGGACGATTTCGAGCTGCTGGCAGAAGCGGTATTGCCTCCGATAAAGACCCGGGAAGCGAAAACCGCTGTTGATCTGCTTCTGAAGCTCGGACTCATCAAAAAACGGCAGGACGGCACTTACGAACAGATCGACAGCGCAATAACCGCGGAGAGCGGCGTCGCCTCTCTTGCGATTCGTCAATTTAACAAAACAATGGCCATGCATGCGGTCGCGGCGATCGAAGATCTTCCTAAAACCGAGCGGTCGGTTTCCGGCATCACCATTGGTATTTCGCCGGCGATGTATGATATCATTAGCGCTGAAATGGCCGCGTTCAAGGACCGGATCGTAACCCTGGTCAGCCGCGACGAAAAGTGCGATCGTGTCTACCAGTTCAACATGCAGCTCTTCCCGATGAGTCAAAAACGGGTTCCGGCGGCAGGAAACGGGGTGTCGGGACTATGAGAAACCTGATACTGTTGACAGCGCTTGCCTGCACGGCATTACTCTCCTGCTCGCTTTCTCCATTAGGTATGGGCGGGTCCACCAGCACGCCGAACGAAGTGGTTATGGGATCAGTCATGTTCCCGAACGGTACTCCGGCCGAACGGACAATAGTCCAGCTTATCCCGTCGTCATACGCCGCTATCGGAAACACCCCGTCATCGACCCTTCCAACCGATACCACCGATGAATCCGGCGCCTACCGGTTTACCCGCGTCGACACCGGCACTTACAACATCCAGGCTGTTCATCTCGACACCAGGGCACGCGCGCTTGTCACCGGCATTGCCGCAGACACTGATACCGTCATAGTGCCTTCCGTTGTTCTTGAGCTTGCGGGAAACCTCATCGTTATTCCGGATTCGCTCGATTCCATGAGCGGCTATCTCTATATACCAGGAACAACCATTGCCCGGTTTTTTGACGGCACACAAGACACCCTGGTTCTTGATTCTGTGCCGCCAGGAACGATCCCGGGTGTTTATTATTCCACAACAAGCGGCTCGGAAACCACTGTTCTGCGATACGACGTTTCAGTACCATCGGGAGATGTCGTTACCATTGCGAATCCAAAGTGGAAATTCTCCCGCCGACTCTACCTGAACACCACGACGACCGCTGCGGCCGTATCCGGAAACGTCACCGACTTTCCGGTCCTCATACGTTTGACGGGCATAAACTTCACTTTCAGCCAGGCACAGACGCGTGGCGAAGACCTCAGGTTCGCAAAATCAGACAACACCCCGCTTCCCTATGAGATCGAACGATGGGACCCTGTCACCGAGCATGCCGAAGTGTGGGTCAAGGTCGATACGGTGCTTGGAAACAACAGTTCGCAGTATATCCAGATGTTCTGGGGCAGGGACGATGTGGGGAGCGTGTCGGATCCTGCAGCTGTTTTTGACACAGCAAACGGTTTTGCCGGCGTATGGCATATGAACGAATATCCTTCAGGCGCCGCCTCGATAAGAGACCGGACCCAGAACGCTTACAATGGCACGCCCGCCGGAATGAATGCAAGCGCCAGCGTCGAGGGAGTTGCCGGTAAATGTCTGGACTTTAACGGTTCCAGCGACTTTATCACCCTGCCGGCCATTGCAACCGATTTTACCGGAGGAATGACCGTCTGCGGCTGGATGAAGTTCCGCTCCTTCAACAATTATTCACGGCTGATCGATTTTGGGGTTGATGGCGACAACAACAACAACATCGTTCTTTGTAATAAAAGTCAGGCTGATTCAACGACCTTGCTTTGGACAATATGGAATGATACCACCGGTGAAACTCCTCTCGACGTACGAAACTATTTTGTCCGCGATGAGTGGATCTATGTTACAGGTTCCTATAACGGCGCCACCATGAGCGCTTATAAGAACGGGACACAGGTCGGTTCTATCGGCAATCCCGGCGGATTGAAATCAGCCGTCAGGGCGAAATGCTATATAGCAAAGAGTAACTGGACGGCGGATAAGCTTTTTAACGGCCTGATCGATGAGTTGCAGGTATCAAAAACCGCACGTTCGGCGGACTGGATAAAGCTCAGTTACATGAATCAGAAGGCACAGGATGCATTAGTGCAGTTCAGATAAATTAAAAGTTGAGAAAAAAACGGCTGTCAGTTCGTCCGTGGAAAGATAAAACTGACAGCCGAAAAGGAAAAGGTAAGCGGCGACATCATCGCTGATTCCGGCCGTGCCTTTTCATTTAGAAAAATAATACAAAACAGAATTAAGCATCACTCAGAATCAAAAAAACATTCAAAAGGAGGGTTTTGGCACTATGGATAAACGGCAGCTTATAAAAATATCGTCCTTGGTGGTGATAACCGCCGGTTGTTTAATGACTGCAGTGTTCGGGGACGACGATATAAAAATCAAGTGGAAAGGCTATATGGGGTTTGAAACGAATGAGGTTGTTGCCGGCCGTTTCCGCGGCGCTCCCAAGGTTGACCATCGCTGGGGCGGGACCACCATCGGCAATCTTACCGCCGACGCGTCAATAAACGAACGCGCCCGCATGGTGCTTTCTCTTGAGGGAAAATGGTGGCTCGGGACCTATCCCCAGGAAATCGCCACTTCCGCGATACATCAGGGCCTTGAAAACTACGCGGCATTTTACCTTTACCAGGCACAAGGCATCTATTCGATCCTGGAGAGCGAGACGCGTTCACTCGAGTTCAGCTTTGGTATTATCCCGTACAAATACAATCCCAATGCGCGGAACCTTGGAGAATACCTTTTCCGAAGCCTGTGCTATCCCGGGATTGTTTTCAACGACTTCAACCATCCGGTAGCGCGACTTTCAGGGTTGCGACTGAATTTTAAACAGAATATCGGCATCCTCGATTTTGACGCAGACGCCTTTGTCCTTTCGGAAAGGGAAGTCAGGCCGTTCGGCGATCTTTCGCTCGCCGGCGTCATCGGTCTTGACTTTAATAAAATTATTGACTTTGGCGTCGGGGCCGAACTTTTTCATGCCATTTCGGTCAACAGCAACTTTACCACCCCGGGCATCGACAATTCCGGTTTATATGCCGCAGAAAATCCGATGTACGATTCAACAGGTACTAACATTATCGGCTATAGCGACTCTTCGTTTTATTCATTTGCCGGAACAAAGCTCATGGCGCACCTTTCCATTGACCTGCTCTTTTTCCTGAGGAATGGCTCTTTCGGCAAGGCGATCGGTGAAGGTGGAAAAATCTACGGAGAGATTGATGTTCTGGGGCTGAAAAATTATCCGCGCAACGATTCCCTGATTCTTCCGGGCGGCTTGATATCCCGCGGGCAAAACCCCTATGGTTACGATACGCTTTTCAATAAAATGCCCGTCTCATTCGGTGTCAACGTTCCGGTGCCGTTCCTGCTTGATGTATGCGCGGTCGAATTCGAATATTACCGGATGAGATACGCAAACAATTACACAAACGTGTTCGATTACAACCGCCCGCTTCCCTACTCTTACATAGACGATTTCAGTATTGTGAATTACCCCAACAACACCTATTCGGAGAGCGATAACTGGAAATGGTCGGTGTATATGAAAAAAAACATTACCGAGCATTTCCATATAGTCGCGCAGTTTGCGCGCGATCACCAGCGATGGAGCGTGCCAGGATTTGTATGGGACAAATATTCAGACTGGGAGGATATCTGTGTCAGGCCGAATTACTGGATCTGGAACCTCAGAGGAGAGGTCGCTTTCTGATGTCCTATAGTCAAATAAAATCTATCCGGACTTAACTTTTTAATCATTCAATGAGAAGGAGGAGTTCAATGTTTACAAAATTTAAAATACCGGCGATGGTATGCCTGACGATCGTGGCCGGTGTCACCCTTGCAATTGCCGGAACCGGCGCCAACAAATGGTATCCGACGAACCAGGCGCCGCTCAAGCAAACCAAATACGTCTTGCTGCCCGTGGCAACGGTGAAGCCAGCCGGCTGGCTGCATAAGGAGCTGAGTTTATGGGCGAACGGACTTACCGGCCACCTGTATGAACTGGATGCCGGTTCGCAGGACGACATCGCCCGTTTCGTCAAGAATTCAAAATGGCGCAGTGACGCCTATTCAGGTGACCGCTGGGAAGCCGGTCCTTATTATTTGAACGGACTGATGCCGCTTGCCTATCTGCTTGACGATGCGCGGCTGATCGCCGAGTGCCAAACCTGGGCGAATAACATGCTCAAACATAGAACCGACTGGTTCGCAAACGTGTCAGGCGACGACATGTGGGCGAGCAGCATCGCATGGCAGTGCCTGCGGAGCTGGTTCGAGGCCAGAGGAGAACGGCCGGAGGACACCGCTGCTTTTTACGCGCTGACGCGTAACTATTTCAACCTTATTAATACGGGAAACTGGGGATCCAATACCTGGGCCTGGACCCGCGGCGGCGAGAATTTCCTGGCACTCCAGTGGTTTCACCGCAGGACCGGCGCATCAAACATACCGTCCATCGCGCAATCGGTCAAGAGCAAGGTCTGCGACTGGACCCCTATCTACAATACGATGAGGTCGGGCAATAACGATCTCCGGAATCCGCAAGGCTGGTACATGCAGGGCCATGTAGTAAACCACGGCATGGCAATCAAGTTCGGCTCCGCTTATTGGCCGTTCGCTACTGCAACGGCCGCGGACAGCCAGGCCGGGGTCACTGCCTATGAAAAAATGTTGAAATACCATGGACATATTCTTGGAGCGTTCACCGGGGACGAGTCTCTGGCGGGCCTCAAAGCATGGCATGGACTGGAAACATGCGGCTGCGTGGAGACAATGTATTCCCTTGAAAACATGATCGAAATGTTCGGCAAAGTCGAGTGGGCCGACAACCTTGAATATCTGGCATACAACAACCTCCCCGGGCGTTATACGCCGGATGGATGGAATCGTCAATATCACAGCCAGGTTAACCAGGTTTCGATTTCCAGCGCTCCCCGATCGTGGATGAGCAGCAATGTCGATGCGAATATTTACGGCAACTTCAACACGCTGTTCCGTTGCTGCACGGTCAACATGCATCAGGGCTGGCCCAAATTCGTGGTTAATTCGTGGATGGCGACCCAGGATAACGGTCTTGTCGCGCCGGTATACGGGCCCACTACCATTACGGCCAAAGTCGGAAGCGGTGCAACCCCTGCGACAGTGACCATCAACGAAACCACTGAGTACCCTTTTAAAAATATCGTTACCTTTACCATAGGAGCCACCAGCGCTCCTACCGCGTTTCCGCTGGTGGTCAGGGTACCACTGTGGGGCAAGGGAACCAGTATCGTCGCTGCCGGGGCAACCATTGCCGGAAGCGGTTCACCAACCAACCTTGACGCCGGTCAATGGGTGACTATTTCAAAAACATGGAATACCGGGGACCAGGTGACCGTAACCCTCCCGTTTACCATCAGGGC
>JAFGDP010000093.1 GCA_016932075.1 Chitinispirillaceae bacterium
ACGAATTTATGGCCGGCGATGATTTTTACCGTAGGCTCATTCATTTTGGTAAGTGACTGTCCTGCCGGGAAATACGTTCGCCAGTTTCCTGTAGGACCGCTTAATGGCAGGCTGTCTGCCAGGCAGGCAAAGATCAATTGGCTTGTCTGGGGAATGGTACCGCTGCCGCCGCTGCTGCTGAATCGTACTGAAATTCTGTGGTTTTCATTTACATTGGTGAATGTATAGGCAGTAACGGCGCCCACGCTGGTCCCATCCACGGCGACACTTGCCACGGAATATCCGGAAAGCGGGGTAATGGTGAACGTCTGACTCCCGTTCGCCCATAAACTTGCGGACGTCGGACTTATTGTGCCGCCGAAACCCACATCCATGTTTATGGTATACGGCGGCAGCGCAGGGCTTATATCCGAATTGACATACTGGTTTATCAATGCCTCGTAGTTGGGGTCTATCCCGCCGAATGCCTTGAAGTTGAAAATGCCCGCCCTTTTCCCGATGTTCTTGACCTCTTCCATATTGGTTATGGTGATTCTGAAGTACCTGGCATTCACGTCCCTTGAATCAACCATCGGGCAGCCGGGCTTCTGGTTGCTGCGTTTGTCGGAATAGATCTGCCAGTTTGTATTGTCAGTAGAGGACTGAATCAGATACTGATAAACATAGGTCGGATACTCGAACTGCAGGTGCGTCCTCTTTACATTCTGCACACTGCCCAGATCGATTTTCACCCACTGGTCCATGGATTCGTCTATGGCTCTCCACAGCGTTGCGTTGTTATCATCGGTTACGTACCGCGGATAGTACGTACCCTCGGTGGATGATGCTGTAACCGCTGCACCACGCGCAAGGTTGGAATAGGTATTCTGATTGGTCCCTATATAGCCAACTCCCTGATGCGTCGGCGTGACCCTGTTTATCTGGTCTCCGGATGTAAAGGTCATGGGATCCAGACATGTCTGCCGGGTCAAACCGCCGCTCGTCAGCCATATGTCGTGCCGGTGGTAGCATATGTAATAGTTCGAACCGACCTGCAATACCGAATGGTGCCCTGGGCCGTCGACTTTATTTGCCGTGTTGGTGGAAAGGACAGGATTGTTCTGTCCATATACCCATGCAGAAGTATCGGTAGGGCCAACGGTGTTGATGGAGTATTGAACATTATATGATGAACTGGCGCAATCGCCGTTGGAATACATCAAGTAATATTTCCCGTTCCTTTTAAGCATATACGGAGCTTCCATTATTCCCTGCAGCCGGCGATACGGTATCCGGCCTTTGTCGGCGAAAGTATACAAGTTCGAAGCTGTATTGAATTTTACCCAGCCGACCCCCGCGTCATTATTGCCCGCCCAGGTGGTAAAATAGCCATACAGTGAACTCACGCTTGCTACCGTGTCCTTGAATGTCTGAAAGTCCAGCGTAAGGACCGGGGGAACAAATTGATTCGGAATAAGGGGGCTTACCGGACACTCAGTCCATGGTCCGACAGGAGTATTCCCTGAATATTCATAGGTCTCCAAGGGAAAATTATAAAACAGATAGTATTTACCACCCATTTCTATACAGTCCGGAGCCCAGTTCTGGGATTTATTGAGCCAATTCATTTTATAATTGACCCAGTTGACCATGTCCTTGGAAATCCAGACCTGGACCCAGCCATGGCCGGACCCTGTACCATCTGTCGTCGTATACAGGAAATAGGTATCCCCGAATTTAGTGAGCGTCGGGTCCGCGAAATAGCCGGGCACAATGGGATTGAAGTTCCCGATGGCGTCCCAGGCGGTATCGGCTTTTGCATTTGTTAATAGCAGAAGCGTTGTGGCAACAGACAGCATAACAACTCGAATTTTCTTCATACAAACCTCACTGAATGTACAGGTTATAATTATAAGACAGGATATTGGCTCTAAGCAGATCCCCGGCGGCGACGCCCTTCTCCATAATGCCCTGTTATCCAAGAAGTTACGGTAACGCCTTGACTTTAAGGATATACACGCCGGCCGGCAGGCCGAAGTCCTTGCGAATGTCGAACTTTTGTTTCCGGGTGACAATTTTCTGCAGAAACCGGCCCGAACAATCATACAGCCCGATCTCTTTTACCTTGCCCGAAAATTCAGCAGAAAGAACGACTTTGGTTTGCGCTGTTTTCATGGTGACCGGACCGGGGTTCATTGCCTTCCGGCTGGAACAGTGGTTGCATGTACCCGTCACCGGGCAGGCGGTCACCCCGACGCCGGAATAATTCACTATGCAGTCCGGACTCGTGGTTTTTCCCAGGTCAACACCATGGCCGGCGGTTACGAACACGATGCTGAAGACCTTGTTGGTCTGCATGCCGGAAAAACTTCCGCTACGCGTACCGATGGTAACTTTCCCCGTAGTGTTATTGTAGGTGATCGGTATGGTCGCATAGCTCCCGCTTTCGTAGTTGTAATTGTCCCCCTCGTCTTCGTACATGGTAAAGCTGCCGTTCGCGCCCGGATACACGCGCAGTTCGATGGAATCGGATCGTTGCGTCGCGTACTGGATTATAGGCCCCATTGGAATGATTGATCCTGCCCTTACGTGCAGCGGTATTTTATCGAGCGTCGCTCCGGCGGTAATGGTCGTACCTCCGGCAACAGTCGCGCCGGTCCAGAAATCGTACCAGGTCCCGGCAGGCAGATAGGCGGAGCGGGAGGTGGCGCCTGCAGTGGTGATAGGGCTGACGAGCAGGGCAGGGCCGAACATGAACTGGTTGCCGATGTTATGGACATTGGCGTCGGTCCTGAAATCCATGACCAGATGACGCTGTATCGTATAGTCATCGTTTGTCACTTTCCAGGCAAGGGAATAGACATAAGGCATGAGCCGGTAGCGCAGCTGGTCGATTTTCAGCAGGTTTGCTTTTGTCGTAGCGTCCCAGTTGGTGCTGTATAATTCCCGCGAGCCGCCTCCGTGGATGCGGAAAATGGAACAGAATGCGCCGTACTGGAACCAGCGGGTGAAAAGCTCTCTGTTGGCCGCGGTCGCCCAGTTGAGCGAGTGGCCCCAGTAGCCGCCGATGTCAGTACACCAGTTAGGGTTTCCCGACAAGGAGAAGTGGAGTCCCGCAGGAATTGAATTGGCCAGGGCCCCGAAGTTGCAGGAGATGTCGTTATTCCAGGAAATTGCGCCTGTCCTCTGCTGGCCGGCAAATGCTGTTCGGGTAAGCAGGGCGGCCCGCTTGCCGGTAATATCGGCACGCCAGCGAGTGTAACCTTCGAGCATTACCATGAGTGAATACGTGTTGTAATAGAGGCATCCCTTCCCCATTGCCGTATTCATGGAGTGCCGGTCGAATTGATCAGGATAAGGGTCCGGTTCCGTGTTATCGCACCACCAGGAATCCCAGCCATGGTTAAGAAGGAGTTGGTCGCGCATCTGCCTCCAGTAAATAGAACGGCCGTTGGCATGGTACGGATCAAGAAAACGGTGCGTGCCTGCAGAGGTCCAGAGCGCACCGGCGTTAAGAAGTTCGGTGAAATTGCTGCTTCCCGATTTAAAAACCGGCCATATCGAGATCATTGTTTTTATGTTGGCAGCATGCATCTGGTCGACCATGGACTTCGGATTCGGCCAGCGGGAAGGATCCATAATATGGGAACCCCACGGGTTTGGTTCCCAGTATCCCCAGTCCTGCACGATGCAATCGACAGGAATATTTCCATTGCGGTATCCATCCTTGATGCTGAGATATTCATTCTGGTTCCGGTATTTGTCTTTCGATTGGATTAATCCGTAAAGCCATTTCGGAAGCATCGGCACCCTGCCCGTTACGGTACGGAACAACGAAATAACTTGATCGTGTTCCGGGCCGTAAAAAAAGTAATAGTCAATCAAATCACCGCATTCGGAAGTATAGCGATAGCGTGTGTTGCTTCCTTCTCCTCCGTAAAACCAGCTCCGGGAGTAGTTGTCCCAGAACACGCCATACCCTCGTGTTGAAACGAGCAACGGGATCGAGGTCCAGAAGTAGTTTATGTATGAATATTTATTATCCATTGTTTGATTGCGGCCCTTATAGTTGACGATGGTCGTACCTTTGCCGCCGTCAATCATGTGCTGCCCCAGACCGTAGAGCGCTTCGTTCGTCGGTGAATGGTACATCGTATTGCAGGTGTACGTGGAGATTCCTTCCACCGTGACGGCGGTCATGGATTTGTCGTATTCGGAAAGTACCACGTTGTTGCTCAGGTCGGTGTAGGTGATTGCGGCGGTCGATCTGCTGACTTTTGCCTTGATCCGGTTGGTGAGAAGCGTGATCGTATCGCCGGCTTCGCTTGTCGTAAACGCCGGGGTGCCAAAGGTCTTGTTGACAGTCAGAGATGTTTTTACCGGAAACGACGACGTCGGCGTATAGGTAACCCGCACGATGTCGGCCTGGCAGACTTTGATCTTCATTTTTCCGGTATTGCACGTAAATGTCACGCCATCGCTGTCGGTTGTATAGGAAGCAATGCTCAAACCAGAAACAAATTGGAAACCGGCAAGAATCAGAATGGGAACAAAAAACGCTCTCATGCCAAGAGATTTGGCAAGCTGCAAAGATCGGTGTATCATACTGGCGTCCTTTTAGTTATAAGGTTTTTTGCAGCCTCAACAAATACTGCCGATTCCTTTATCGTCACTCAACCGCAACTCTCAACGTCTGCACATGGGCACCGACCTTTGCCCGCACCAGATAGACCCCCGGCGCGACCGATGTTCTCGGCAGAACATACGCTGCCGCCCTGTCGCCGCCGAAGGACCGGATAACTCTCCCGGACAATGCGACAATGTCGATTCTGTGGTTTACGGCCTTGCTGATGATAAATGCTACGCCGTGCGGCAGGGTTTGCCGGACTATCAAACCTGACGCCCTATTCACGGGTCTGGTTTCGGGAACTATAGCGGTCACCTCCCCGGTAAGCAACCGGTTCCCGATATTCGCTTCCAGCTGCTGCCGTTCGACGTCGGACAATGCGATCTTGTAAAGGAAAACATCCCCGATATTGCCGTTGTAGGTCGACCACCCATCCGGATTATTACGCCCCACATTGATAAACCGTTGCCAATCGCCTCCCACACCCGGTACCAGGGAGGACATAGCGCTTGTGCTCGTAGTGGAAATGATCTGCGTGCCGTTTGCATACACAGAATAATTGCCGTTTGGTTGCACCATCATGCTCAGGATGGTCACCTGTTTTTCCGGTATGGCATAGGTGCTGGTCTGCGCTGTTCCGTTTCGCCGCGAATACACTTTCCCGGTGTTGTTTATAACGCCAAGTACGAGCCGGTCGTAAAACACATCGACCACGGAATTCCACGCATCGGCGTTGGAGGTTCGAACAGGCGCAACAACCGCCACAATGCTAGCCCCGGCGCAGGCTATGGCTGAACTGTAGGATGACCCGAAAACAAAACCGTCAGCCTCGGTAGCATTGTTTTGAACGAACTTTTTACCGGCAATGATTTTCACCGAAGGGTTGTTCATTTTTGTACATGACTTTCCCGCAGGGAAAAGGGTCGGCCAGTTTGCAATCGCACCGCTTAACGGCAGTGTATCAGCCAGACAGGCGAAGATCAACTGGCTGGTTTGGGGGATGGAACCGCTTTGTCCTCCGCTTTTAAACCGAACGGTAATGGTATGGTTTTCATTTACATTGCTGAACGTGTAGGTCGTCACCGCGCCCGCGTCTGCTCCATCAACAATAACACTTGCCACGGAATATCCGGCAAGCGGGGTAATGGTAAAGGTCTGACTGCCGTCCGGCCACAGATTTGCGCTCGCCGGAGTGATGGAACCGCCAAATCCGAGATTCGCGTTTATGGTGTAGGGTGGCAGCTTGGGATTTATATCCGCATTCACATACTGGTTTATCAGGGTTTCGAAGTTGGGATCTATTTCACTATACGCCTTGAAGTTGAAAATACCCGCCCGTTTCCCGATATTTTTAACGGGTTCCATATTGGTTATGGTGATTTTAAAGTATCGCGCACTCACCTCTTTTGAATCCACCATGGGGCAGCCGGGCTTCTGGTTGCCGCGTTTGTCTGAATAGACCTGCCAATTGGAGTTGTCCGAAGAGCACTCGATCAGATACTGATACACATAGCTCGGATACTCGAACTGCAGATGGGTCCTCTTTACACTCTGCGCGCTGCCAAGGTCGATTTTGACCCACTGGTCCAGGGTTTCGTCCGCGGCTCTCCACAGCGTGGCGTTATTATCATCGGTTGCATATTTCGGATAGTAGGTACCCTCGGTGGATGACACGGTAACCGCTGCGCCCCGTGCCAGATTGGGATAATTATTCTGATTGGCGCCGATATAACCGACACCTTGATGCGACGGTGTGACCTTGTTTATCTGGTCGCTGGCTGTAAAGGTCATCGGATCAAGGCAGGTTTGACGGGTCAATCCTCCGCCGGTCAGCCATATATCGTGCCGGTGATAGCATATATAGTAGTTTGTACCGACCTGCAGTACCGAATGGTGTCCGGGGCCATCGACTTTATTTGATGTATTGGAGGAAAGGATGGGGTTGTTCTGTCCAAATACCCATCCGGTGGCATTGGTCGGGCTTACCGAGTTGATGGAGTATTGAACATTATATGATGAATTGGTGCAATCACCATTTGAATACATCAAATAATATTGTAACTATTCAGGTTCTTTGACATCTATATCTTGTGGACTTATTTAGTCCGAGCACAACAGGTTGACAAATGGCACTAGACAAGC
>JAFGDP010000094.1 GCA_016932075.1 Chitinispirillaceae bacterium
ACGATCAAGCAGATCGAGCTGGCGATCATCGAAAACGGATTCAGGCAGGGATGGGTCGTGCCGCGCCCTCCGGAAAAGGCGAGCGGCAGGAGCGTGGCCGTCATCGGAAGCGGTCCCGCCGGTCTGGCGGCCGCGCAGCAGCTGCGCCGCGCGGGACACAATGTCACGGTCTTTGAAAAAGCCGACAGGGCCGGCGGGATCCTCAGGTACGGGATCCCGGATTTCAAGCTCGAAAAAAGGGTCATTGACCGGAGGCTCGAACAGATGAAGGCCGAGGGAGTCGCGTTCAAAACGAACGTGGTCATCGGCGAAGACCTGTCGGCCCGGTATCTGCGCAAGACATTCGACGCCGTTCTTCTCACGCTCGGCGCAGGCCATCCGCGGGACCTTCAGGTCCAGGGCCGCGGGCTGGAAGGCATCCACTTTGCCATGGAGTATCTGACCCAGTCAAATCGCCGGATTGCAGGCGAACCGATCGAAGGAAAAACCATCGATGCCAAGAACAAAACCGTGCTGGTAATCGGCGGCGGCGATACCGGCTCGGATTGCGTGGGAACCGCAAACCGGCAGGGCGCGAAAAAGGTCTACCAGTTCGAAATTCTCCCAAAGCCCCGTGAGTGGGACAAGTCCTGGAATCCTGAGTGGCCGCTCTGGCCCGCCATACTGCGCACGTCGAGTTCGCATGAGGAGGGATGCGAACGGGATTGGTCGATTCAGACCGTGCAATTTACCGGAAAGGACTTCATGGTCGAGGAGGCGCACTTTGTAAGGGTCGACTGGCGGAAAGACCCGGCCACGGTCCGGCAGAAAATGGCCCAAATCCCGGGCAGTGAGTTTTCAATGAGGGTAGATCTCGTTCTCCTCGCGCTCGGTTATATGCACGTCGAGCATAACCGCTTGACCGACGACCTCGGGGTCGCATTCGACAATCTTGGCAACATAGAACATACTAATTCGTACATGACCAGCGAACAGGGTGTTTTCGTGGCAGGCGACGCCGGGAGCGGCGCAACGCTTGTGGTCCGGGCGATATATCACGGGCGGGAAGCAGCCAAGTCGATAAACGACTATTTGCGATGATCTAGCGAGGAACAACAGACCATGAAAGTCCATTATCTTCAGCATGAATCGTATGAAGATCCCGGTTTAATCCTCGACTGGGCAGCGGCGCGACGCCATACCCTGACCTCGACTATGGTATACAGAAATGAACCGCTTCCTTCCTTCGATTCCTTTGACCTGCTGGTCATCATGGGCGGATCCATGAGCGCCTGCGACGATGCGGCGTATCCATGGCTTTCCCCGGAAAAGGCGTTTATCCGCACTGCGATGGATTCGGGCAGGGCGGTACTCGGCATATGCCTGGGCGCGCAAATGATTGCCGCGGCGCTTGGCGCCGCGGTATATGCCAATAAAAATAAAGAAATCGGATGGTTTCCGGTCACCTTGACACCGCAGGGCACCGCATCACGGCTTTTCAAAGGATGGCCCCTGACCTTCCCGTGCTTTCACTGGCACGAGGACACGTTCGACCTTCCCAACGGGGCAACACGGATAGCGTTCAGCAAAGCATGCATGAACCAGGCGTTTATATGTGGCCGCCGTACGGTCGCGCTCCAGTTCCATATCGAGTGCACACGCGACAGCATCACGCGAATGATAACAAAGAACGCGAAACAAATCGTTCCCGGCGGACTCTATGTCCAGCCGGCAGAGGAAATGCTTAAGCGTCAAAGTGAAACCGTATCCATGCGCCGACAACTCTTTACCCTGCTGGATACCATGAGCTTTCCAACCCTGTCCTGATGTTTCTGTTAAGCAATATCCTGTCATTGGCCATCATGAATGCCGCGTGATTCATAATTTGCAGCACCCTTCTCATATTCTACATTTCTGTATCGCACCCATCGAAAAATTCGCTGATTTCGCTTTTTTGCATTGGCACGCTTTTTGTCACTGTAAATAATGTCGGAAAATATCCGTCAGCAATAAAGGCGCTTCCTTTTTCTACCGCACTGGAGAATGTATGAAATCAACGACTCGAATGGCCGCTTTACTTGTCACCGTGTGTCTCTACCTTGCCGCGGCGGATCCCACGGTGTCAATCGGCGGGTATCTCGACGCCGATGTGTGGGGGGACCTGACCGGTCACTACTTTGCCAACAGCGAGCTCGACCTGGGAACGACGATTGCATTTTCTAAAAGCGTGAGCGCCCATGTCTATACGACCGTTTGGTCGGCGAACGCGCCGTATCCGGGCAAGATTCCCGCCGGCTTCGCCCTTCCCGAGCAGCGGTGGCTGTCCGTCCTTTTTGACGGATACGATATCACCCTCAACAGCCGTTTCGGCACGTTTGCCGCGGGAGACCTGGCGTACCAGTTCGGAGAATTCAACTACTACTTTTACAAGCGGCAGAGCATGATCACCCCTGAAAGTTTCACCCGCGGAGTCCGCTATGCAGCGGGCAACGACGCAATAACGCAGGAGATCCTGTTCGGCATCGCCGACCGCAACGGCAGCACGGCGGACATCCAGGGGGTCACCGGCCTTGCCCTCGGCGCCCCGGGTTCGCTGCAATTGTGCTACGGTGTCAGGAACGACGCGAGGCGTTCCTTCGAATCAGGCACCGATGTGTACGCAGGAGCGGAATACCTGGTCTCCTTCGCGGACATGCTGTCCATCAAGGCCGATGTGGGGTATATGAATAATGCCGGCCCGGAACGATCGCCTGTCGTTTCGCTTCTGTTTGAACCGTCGATCACCTTCGGAAAATGGTCAGCGGCAGTGACCGGATTTATCATGCTCGACAACGACACCGCCGTGAACAGCGCCGGTCTTTTGAATATCGACGACGAGATGTTCTTCTACCTCGAGCCCGGGTATGCCTTCTCCGATCATGTCGGAATTGGTCTTCCCCTTGAGTACCATGCGTACGATCTGTCGAATCAGGATGACAACCAGGTATGGGTGGTGCCGACCTGCTACCTGTACCCCGAAGAAAAAGTACAGTGGTGGCTGTGGGGCCAGGTCGTATACCCTATGGTCGATGATGCCGGACTCGGGTACGGCATAGGTTCCGAGATAATCGTAACGTTCTGATTGGCGATACCTTTTACCTGGGGGAATGTATGATAAACGGCAGTGATACAGGATGGGTGTTAATCTCCACCGCGCTGGTCATGCTCATGACCGCGCCGGGCCTGGCTCTTTTTTATGGGGGGCTGGTCAGAAGAAAAAACGTGCTCTCAACCATCATGCAATCGTTTTTCATGCTCTGCCTGATCAGCGTGCAATGGGTTCTTTTCGGATACTCGCTTGCCTTCGGACCGGACATCGGGCACGTGGTCGGCGGCCTGCAATGGCTGGGATTCAAGGGGGTCGGGCTCGCGCCCAATCCCGACTATTCGAGCACCATTCCCCACATGCTGTTCGCCATCTTTCAGATGATGTTCGCGGTCATAACCCCGGCGCTCATCACCGGTGCTTTTGCAGAGAGAATGAAATTTTCCTCCTTCGCGCTGTTCAGCCTTCTCTGGGCCACACTGGTCTATGCGCCACTGTGTCACTGGGTATGGGGCGTCGGCGGCTGGCTGCGCGAACTCGGCGCGCTTGACTTTGCCGGCGGAACGGTGGTACACATCTCGTCCGGGATTTCGGCTCTGGTATGCGCGCTCGTGCTCGGCAAACGGAAAAACCTCAACGGCGGCGCCATCCCGCCGCACAATATGGTCCTTACCATGATCGGCGCCGCTCTCCTCTGGTTCGGCTGGTTCGGTTTCAACGCGGGAAGCGCCCTCTCACCAAACGAGACGGCGGTCAATGCCTTTGCAACCACCAATACGGCCACTGCTGCAGCGGCACTCACCTGGCTGGTGCTCGAGTGGATCATCGCGGGGAAACCCACCGCCCTGGGCGCAGCGACAGGTGCGGTTGCGGGACTCGTCGCCATTACTCCTGCCTGCGGTTTTGTGTCGCCACTTTCCGCCATTCTCATTGGAATCATGGTCGGTGTCATCTGCTATTTCGCGGTCACCTTCGTCAAGCACAAACTCGGGTACGACGACAGCCTCGACGCCTTCGGCGTCCATGGCATCGGCGGAATCACCGGAGCGCTCGCCACCGGCCTCTTTGCCAGCAAACTTGTCAACGACGGAGGGAATGACGGGCTGTTCTTCGGAAATCCCTCGCTTCTTGGAACTCAGGCCATAGCCATCGCCACCACCATACTGTTCGCCGGCGGCATGACGTTCATCATTCTGAAAGCGGTCAACCTGGTCATGGGGCTCCGGGTCAAGGAAGAGGAGGAAATAATCGGTCTCGATAATACACAACACAAGGAGAGCGCGTATACGCTTCTGGATTAACGCAAAGGAGAATATCGTATGAAACTCGTCATTGCAATCATTCAACCTCACAAACTCGACGGTGTCATGAAGGCGCTCGATGAAAAAGAGATATACCTCAAGACCGTCTCCAACGTGCTCGGCTGCGGCCGTCAGAAGGGAATTTCTGAAGTCTACCGTGGGGTGCGCGAGGCGGGTAACCTTATCAAAAAGGTGCGCCTTGAAATCGCGGTCAATAACGACTACCTGGAACCCGCCATAGCCGCAATAGAAAGCGCCGCAAAAAGCGGTCAGGTCGGCGACGGAAAGATTTTCGTGATCGACCTTGCCCAGTGCGTGCGCATCCGCACCGGCGAACGCGGCAGCATGGCGATAGGATAACGACGATTGCGGATTGCTGATTTCGGAATGCGGATTTTTAGATTGGCATCAATTTTACTACGCAGTTCATAAGTAATAACACATGGTCGTCGGGGCATACTTCCTTACTCCGGCAGCCCTCACTCGCCAAAAACACGAATCAAACAGAGGGCCCCGCCTCTGGAAGCATACCCCGGCGACCATGTTTATGTAACCATGCTTATGAACTGCTTAGTATATAGTCAGCAATTGCCTAATGTCATGCTTTTGTATTTCAATCTGCAATCCGAATTCCGCAATGGTTAAAACCCTTCTCCCATGGTCCAGAGCGTATATCCTGCGGTGCGCAGGTCAAGGCGCACGCCCTGACCGGTCTCGCTCCACCTGAATTTGAACGGTGTACGGGAAAAGCCTTCGGGTGTCCGGTAGGAGCTGATATGCTTTTCAAGGGGCCATGCCCCGAGCCGCTTGGAAAGGTGCAACAATCTGCACGGATACCGTGTATAAAAAAGCTGCTGCTCCTTTATGGCATAGTCACCCATCGTTTCATGCCGAAAGGTGTCCAGCGTGCGCCGATCCCACAATTTGGGAGCATTTTCCGGTCCGGCTATGACCCAGCGCCAATGAAGCGCGCAGAATCCGCAGAGCGCAATCACGCAGAGGGACAGCACCAGCTTCCGCTTCCTTATTCGCAGCACATTCCATAACAACTCCACCAGAATGAAATTCACGGCAAAATACCAGTACATATCCGCAAGGTCATACCAGAATGAAACGCGGCATAGATTAAGCACAAAAGCCGTGATAAGGACTATGGCATAGAAACAATACCGGACCCGTCGAAAAGGCAGGAAGCGGTGGAAAAGAAATGCAAGGAGAATAATGATCAGCGGCGCGCACCAGATCAGATACCCTCTCATCATAGCGCTAGAACACCTCTATCTCTTGCATGGGCATGGTTGCTTGTTCCGGACCCGCTAGCCAAACGCCGCACCGGGCACCGGCTGTTCGGCCGCTGGTCATGTGCAGCACAAAATACTATACGGCGCGGGTTTTTAGCCATTCCCGGCGGTCGTCAGGCTGCACCTGGGTTACGGCTGCATAAGCACGGTTTGATCCGAATAGAACACGCCGGCAACGCAGGCAGTCATGAGACAGGTCAATGTTGCCGCCACCAGTGCCCGGAATCCAAGCGAAGAGAGATCCCGCGTACGGCCGGGCGCCAGCGCGCCGAACCCGCCGATAAAAATGGCCATTGAGGCAAAATGGGCAAAACCGCATAGCGCGTATGCCGTGATCACGGCGGAACGGGGTGAAATCGCGGCCAGCGACATGGCGGACGCGAGGTCCTGATAGGAGGCCACCTCCGTTGCAACGATCCGCGCACCCACCATTTTTGCCACTGCCAGGGCATCCGCAGAGGGAACTCCCATGATAAAGCTGAATGGATAAAAAACATAGCCGAGCAATCCTCGAAGCGACCATTCTATCCCGGTGCCCAGCATGCCGTTAATTCGTGCCCCGGCGGCTCCAAGACATAGATCCAGAAGCGCCACAAGACCGATCACCGCCAGCAGGAGCGCGGCAATGCCCACCACGGCCCTGACCCCGGCCTGCGCGCCGTTTATGATCGCTTCAAACAGATTCGATTCTTTATCATACTGGGGCCGGATGGCAATGCCGAGCGTTTTCGGTGCTTCGGTTTCCGGAAACAGCACTTTTGACATGACGATCGCCGCGGGAGCGGACATCATTGAAGCGGAAACCAGATGGCCGGCAATGTACGGAAACTGCTCCCTGAGCATGAACACATACATGGCCATGACGCTTGATGCCACGGTAGCCATGCCCGCGGTAAGCACGGTGCAGAGTTCTGATTTTGTCATGGCCGGCAGATGCGGCCTGACCGTAAACGCGGATTCCACGCCGACAAAAATGTTCGAGGCGGTGCAGAGCGCCTCTGCGCCGGATATTCTCATGAGCCTAGTGAATATGCCGGCAAACATCCGGATAACGAGCGGCATGATGCGCCAGTAATACAGGATCGACATGAGCGCTGAAAAAAAAATGATGGTGGGAAGCGACTGAACGGCAAGAATGAATCCGTGCGATCCCTCGGTGCCGGGCGGCAGGGCAAGGGACCCGAAAAGGAACTTCGTGCCTGCGGCAGAGGCATCGACAACCGCCAGAACAATACTGTTTACCCATAAAAAAAGTCGTGTGCCCGCCGGGACCTTGAACACAAAAAAACCCAGCGCGATCTGAAGTCCCAATCCCCATCCGATAACGCGCCAGTTGATGATCCTGCGGTTGTTTGAAAACAGCCAGCCGATCACAACGAACAGGAACAGACCGAAAAAACTGATGACAGGGTATATGCTCATAGGCGTTTTTCTTGGGTTCCAGACAGACCTGCGGGGTATGGCGGCGTGGATGCCTTCATGGCAAATAAAATAATTGCTGTTTCGCCATGATGGTACCAGACCGGAGCCGCACCGTCGCATGACCGCTCCCGGCAATCCTTGCTGCGCCAGGCCCTCCCAAGCTTGAGGTTACTTGTCAGGAATACATTGATATATATTGTTGCACAAACAAAGGAGCGGGAACCCATGAAACAGATTCTTCTATGCGGTATAATAATCACTTTTCTAAATAACGCGCTTTTTGCCCAATACACCGATACCGCAACGGTACCGGCTGACACTGCACAGGTTCAGGTGCCAGGCACAGAAACTGCCAAGGTGCAGCGCGTGATATCACCTGCTCCCAGAATATCTCTTTTCCAGACATCCCAGTTTGATTCTCTGCTCAGTCTCCTGCCAAACGGTGATTCCATACAGCGGCACTGCCAGGTGGTAGCCATGGGGATTGAAGAATCGACCGGCATCCTCGTGGTGGTGGTCTTCGACGACCAGGGTAACCCGCAAAAACTGCTCGTTAAGCCCGCAGAAATGGAAAAGACCTCCGCTGCCCAGCTCACACCCGGCGCACCGGGGGCAAAAAAAGTCGAACAGAACGGCAGGACCTGGTTTATTATTGAAACAACGCTTAAATCCAGCTTTACCTATCCTGTCGCATATGGAATCATACTTGATGATGGCGATAATACGAACGAACAAGCGATTACCGGCCTTTCGCTTCTTACCATCGGCGGAACACTGTACGGGTCATATTTATTTACAAAAAACAGGGAGCTGGGTTACGGCAAAGTTGCGCTGATGAATTTCGGATCAACGGTGCTCGGTGGATATTACCCGAGATTCATCTCGCTATTTTTAGAAAATGCAACCAAAATAAACAAACAACGGTGGTACCAAAAAACTGTTATTGACTCCATAACTGGATTGGAGGAATATACCGAACGGCCGAAAATAACCGATTTTATCTACGCAGGGACATCCATGATCGGTTTTCCTCTTGGTATTTTTTTAGGCTCACGCCTGAACATCATAGACATTGATGACTACGGCAAGGCCTCCCTTATGGAATATTTCAGCCAGACGTTCGGCGCGCTGGCATTCGCGCTACCGGTTTTCTATTACGACGATCCCGTCGATAAAGATTTACACAGGTATATGATAAGCGCGACCGGTCTTTCCATGTGCATGATTCCCGCAGGATTTTATGGGGGATACTGGTTGGCGCGCAATAGTGAAATATCTTCCGGTCGTGGGACTTTTCCCTATGTAACCGGAGGCCTGGGTTCGCTTACCGGTTTGGGACTCGCAATGCTCGGAGATGAATACCATGGTATTGCCAGCACCAGGGCGGTTCTCGCCGCCACTATTGCCGGTTATGCCGGCGGCTCGTGGCTTGGCCTCAACTACCATCCCCAGATCGACTATAGATTCTGGCAAGCAGTATTTATCGGCGCGTCTTCTGCAGCCGGTGCCGCGGTCGGGGTCTCGTTTCCCCTCATTGCGAATGCCAACAACCACCGCGCTTATATACTCTCATCACTCGCCGGAGGGTGGACCGGGTTTTTTCTTGGCGAACGATTTTCTCTGGACATTTTTGATGTCTCTGAACGGGATAAACGGCCCACTACTCTTAACCTCAGCCTCCCAGGCCTGGCGGCCCTGCCGCTCCTGCTTACCCCGTCACACGAATCAGGTTCAGCAAAAAGTTCCGGCCCTGTTCCTGCACTGCCGATTGCGGCTATGGAGTGGCGTTTCTGAGGGGCCTGCCCCATGGATGTTTTCCGCGCAGTAAGCCCGGACAAGGCTATTTGAGAAATGCGCAACGTTGATTTTCAATTGCGTTTGAGGTATTATGCTAGTAACAGGAGTGTCTGGTCGCTATACTTGACAAACAATGCCCGACCGAGAGGAACGGTTTTTCAAAGGATGCTACGCATGAAACCAAATCAATATGCGGCTTTTGCCCTTGGACTTGTCCTCTGCACCGCAGCGTTTGCACGCAGCAACAATTTCGGCGTTGGCCTCATGCTAGGAGAGCCGACCGCGCTTAATGCAAAATTGTGGCTCGGTGAGACCAAAGCCCTTAATTTTGCTATGGGATGGAGATACTGGGGACCATATTACAACAGAGGAGACTGCGGCTACAGCGATACACGGTGCTACGATAACAGCTTTTACAACAACAATCGCGGGTACTGCAACAGCTGCTACTCTTGCGACCCCTATAGTCCAGGATACCGGTGGCGCAGCGTTCATCTGCATGTCGATTTTCTCGTCCACAACTTTTCTCTCATCTCATCACCTGAGCGTTTCGCCCTGTACTACGGCGGCGGCATGCTGGTGAATTTCGGAGGTTCCTATTATTACGACCAGACCTTCCACGATTTCCTCATTGGAATTCGCGGGCCTCTTGGCATTACATGGCTCCACCGCAACAGCACATTTGACATCTTTGCCGAATTGGCGCCGGCAATACTGGTTGCACCGTATTTTGACCTCATACTCAACGGCGGACTCGGGGGCCGTTACTATTTTTAGCGCTGCAGCTATTCGGCGGAATACCGAGGTACCGGGCGACAGTTCCAGGATCTTGCCTCACCCCTTCGCGTTTTTCAACGTGGGTAACGGCAACGGTTTATGTGGGGTGCCGTCGCCATTTTGACCCATGATATGCCCTGTGTCAGATCAGGGGTAATCCATGCCCGTCGGCCTGACCACGATGTCGCTTATATGCACGTGGGGCGGCCGGGTCACAATATAAAGCACTGCCTGTGCGATGTCATCCCCTATAAGCAATCTGCCGAATTTCTCATGAAAGCTGTTAACCAGCTCGTCGCTGTAACCGGCCGCATTCTGAAACCCGCTCATGACAATACCCGGCTCGACCAATGAAACACGGACCCCTTTGGGTCCGACTTCGCGCCGAAGGCCTTCGGCCAGCGCATGCACCGCAAACTTCGAAGCCCCGTATACGGCGCTGAATGGTGATATATGCCGCCCGACAACCGATCCGATAATGATAATGTCGGCCGCTGATCCAGGATAAGCGTTTTTTTGCGTCTCCACCATTGTTTTGGCCGCTTTTTGAATACAGGCGAGCGCGCCGCCCACGTTGATCCGTAACACATCATCAAATTGGGCAATGTCAACATTTTTGACTGAACCGGGCAAGCCTCTGCCCGCATTGGCAACAACGATGTCGGCCTCCCTGCCAAAGCGATCAACAGCCATGTCAAAAAGCCGATTCACGACACCAGTGTCGGCGGCATCCCCGGCAACATAACAAAACCCGGGTCCGATCTCCTTTTCAAGTGCAGCCAGTTTAGAAGCATTTCTGCCGTTGCCGACCACGCCAAAACCGGCATGGACAAACGTTCGCATCGTGGCTTCGCCAATACCGGACGTGACACCGGTTACTACGGCAATACGGTTGTACGTATCAGACATTATCGGTTCTCCCTTCCTGCTCCATCATCAGTGCTTTACATAACCATACCACCCACGTTAACAGAGCACGCCCCAGTAAAATAGCATGCCAGGAACCTGAATGCAAGACACGTTCCCCCTTCAATTCGATTTATACGCACGCTTTCCATTTTTTTCCCACTAATTAGTAATAGCATATACGTCCTTTTTCAGCTCGATATCCATTCCAAAGCGTGCCTTTTTATTTCTTCACGGGAGAGGAAGTTACCATGGGAAAAAAGCCGTTTTTTTTCATCGCTCTGACATTCTGTATGGCCGCCGCTTCATCTCCGGTCATCGAAAACGGCGATTTTGAAAACGACACGACCGGCTGGGAGTTCAGGCTCCAGTCAGGCGCGGCAGGCACGCTTGCGGTCCTGCCCTCTGACCGTCCGGGCGCGGGCAACTGCGGCGTGGTCACGGTCACGACCACGGGCGCTGATTTCTACTATGTGCAGATCCTGCAGACCGAGCTGGCCATCAGCCCGTCAAAAACGTACACCATTGCATTCTACGCAAAAGCCGACGCTGCAAAGCCGTTTCAGCTTGCGTTTCAAAAAGGCGTGTCGGACTACAGCGGCACTTTTAAAACCGTAAACCTGACCACCGCGTGGCAGCAGTTCAAATTTACCGGCCTTACCCGGCCGTCGCCGGACACCTTGATCCCGGTGCAGCTGGCTTTCTCCGTTGGGAAGAATACGGGGACGTTCTATTTTGACGATATCCAGATCATTGACGAAGGCAGAAACATTACGCCCATCCCCGACGACTGGCTCATCAAGGCGAACGAGCGCATTGCCCTGCACCGCAAGGGTGATTTTACCGTGACCGTGCGCAAGAGCAATGCGGTCATGCCGTCGTGCTCGGTCAAGGTTGACCTTAAAAAAAACGAGTTTCAGTGGGGCACCGCCATTGCCATTTCCAGCAACATGGACGATAACGAGCGCAGGTACCGTGATACCGCGAAAAAATATTTCAACTACGGCACGTTTGAAAACGTGTTCAAATGGTCTGAAATGGAACGGACGCAGAACAGTCCGAATTACGGCGAAGTCAACCGGTACCTTGCCTGGGCTGACAGTGCGGGCTGGGATCTTCGCGGCCACACCCTGATATGGGGGCGCACCAGGGACAATCACGGCATGCCGTCATGGACAGGGTCGCTTTCAAACGCGGCTCTTATCGCCGCGTGTTCGACGCGGGTTACCCGCGAGGTGACCGAATACAAGGGCAGACTGAAGGAGTATGACGCGCTCAACGAGCCCTTGCACGAGCGGTGGCTCGACTCGACCCTGGGAGGCGATCACGCGATTTATACCAGGATATTCAAATGGGCCAGGGCCGCCGATCCTGCAGCCGAGCTGTATATCAACGAGTACAACATTCTTGAATACAGTGAAAAGGCGGGATACGTTTCCCTCGTCGATGAGCTTGTCAAGGCAGGCGCGCCCATCGACGGCATAGGGCTGCAGGGCCATTTCACGAAACGGTTCGTCTGGAAAGAGGTTGCGCAGAACCTTCAGTACATTGCGGATTACGGGCTGCCCATCAAGATTACCGAGTGCGACATCAACATCGGCGGCATTCCCGAGGACACGCTTGCCATGCTGTACGCGACCTTCATGCGGATCGCGTTTTCGCATCCGTCGGTAAACGCGCTCGTGTTCTGGGGCTTTTGGGAAAGCCGTCACTGGCGGCCGAACGGTGCGTTTTTCAGGTCTGACTGGACAAAACGAGTGGCGGCGGACTCGCTGTACCACCTTGTTCACCGCGAATGGTCAACGCACCTGTCCACCGTTGCGGACGCAAGCGGCAATGTGGCGTTCAACGGGTTCAACGGCACCTATGAGATTGCGGTCAAGGACGGCGCGCAGTGGAAGGTCTTTCCCGCGCCCGTGGTATTGAGCGGCAAAGGAACGCGGAGTGTGGGCATTGATATCTCATCGGGAACGGTCGAGCTGCGCAACCCGTCTCTGGACGCATCGTCTTTGGTGACCGGCGCCTTTCGCGACCATATTGCTGTCTTTGACACCAGAGGCAGGCTGGTCACTCGCTTTGACAAGGCAGCAGGTGTGCGCCTTATTATCGCAGGGAACGGGAAAGCGTCATTGCATGGCCGCACGCTCCTGGCACGCGGCGCGTATGTTGTCAAGGTGACGGGGAAAAGAGGGGCGGTTGTCGTGCCGGTGTTGGTAATGAAATAAAACGACAGAGCGTTTGATTTCCGATACGGGCGTAAAACCCCTTCCGGGTATACGCCCGTATCGGGAATGAGGATAATCAACCCTTGTTCTGCGCTTCTTCCCGCTTCCTGTTCTCCCAGTTCTTCCTGAACTGTGACGCGTACTTGTCGATCCACTCGCAGTAGATATCGTTGAGCGAGCGGTCGTTTAAGGGATCCCGCTGCAGGTGCACGCCCATACACCACTTGTACTTTTCCATCTCCTGGATTTCCGCTTCAATGCACGCACGCATATCCGGATCAACCTCATCGGGAATGAATGCTTCCTTTCCCTTACCTGATGCATGATTATCATTCATGGATGCCTGTCTCACATGGCGCGATCTGTCCCCGTGTTCCGTCTCTTTCCGGAGAGAAACTGCCAGTCATCTCGCTACCAGACGAAAAACCACCTATCCACCTATATATAATACCACAAAGTTGCCGGTAACGCCATACCACCTTCGCCAGGAGTGTAAACTTCTGTATTCAACCGGTTTTAGTAAATTACCTTAGACGGCAACCGGGATTCAATCGGTGCAGGGGGTGGGGTAAAAAAACTGTTGCGCGGGATGGAGGCGAAAAATAATAGCCGTAGGGGCAAAAAATCTTTTTCCCCTACGGCTGAACTGGGGCTAAACCAATTATGCCTGGCCGGCGCTGCCGAGCACGTTCTGGTTCTTGTCGATCATCATTTTGACCAGCTCGTCGCGCGCCGGGCCGAGGTACTTGCGCGGGTCAAACTCCTCGGGCTTTTCGGCGAGCGTCTTTCGTATCAGTGCGGTCATGACCAGGCGTCCGTCCGAGTCGATGTTGATCTTGCAGACCGCTGAGGTCGCGGCGCGGCGGAGCTGCGCGACCGGAATGCCGACCGCAGCCTTGAGTTTCCCGCCGTGGTCATTGATGATGGCGACGTATTCCGGCACGACCGAGCTTGCTCCGTGGAGCACGATCGAAAATCCGGGAATGCGGCGCTCGATCTCCTCGAGAATGTCGAAGCGCAGGGGCGGCGGCACCAGGATGCCGGTTGCCGGGTCCTTGGTGCACTGCTCGGGTTTGAACTTATAGGCGCCGTGCGAGGTGCCGATGGAGATGGCGAGCGAATCAACGCCGGTCTTCTTGACGAAATCCTCGACCTGCTCGGGTTGCGTATAGATCGACTTGGCGGCCTGGACGTCGTCTTCGATCCCGGACAGCACGCCGAGTTCGCCTTCCACGGTCACGTCGTATTTGTGCGCGTACTCGACCACTTTTTTCGTGAGCTCGACGTTTTTGTCATACGGGTGGTGGGAACCGTCGATCATGACCGACGAGAACCCGCTCTCGATGCAGGAGACGCAGAGTTCGAACGTGTCGCCATGGTCAAGATGGAGCGCGATGGGAATGGTGTACCCCGCGTCGCGCGCCATGGCCACGGCGCCCTGGCCCATGTAACGGAGGAGCGTGGCGTTCGCGTATTTCCGCGCGCCGCTCGACACCTGGAGAATTACCGGCGATTTGGACTGGCCGCATGCCGTGATGATCGACTGGATCTGCTCCATGTTGTTGAAATTGTACGCCGGGACCGCATACTTGCCGGCCATGGCTTTCCTGAACATGTCGCGGGTATTGACAAATCCTAAATCCTTATAGCTGACTGCCATACTGCTGCCCTTTCATGTGGTGTAATAACTGCTGTTATGCGGCTGCTGGTGCTGCGGGCTGCTCTTTTGCCGGAGAGGCCGTCGTTTTTGCGCCGGGGCCGGCCTGCGCCTCCTTCTTTTTCTTTTTGCGCCTGCGCACGGTGTCGGCGCCGCCGATGCCGACCAGTTCCACGAGCGCCAAGAGCGCGTTGTCGCCCTTGCGCTGCCTGGTCTTGATGATGCGGAGGTATCCGCCGTTGCGGTCCTTGAATGACGGACCGACAGTCTCGAAGAGTTTCTTGAGCACCACCTTGTCATGGATACGGCGCGCGGCAAGGCGCCTGCTGTGCAGGTCCCCTCTTTTCGCATAGGTGATGAGGCGCTCGACCACGCGGCGCACCTCTTTTGCCTTGGGCAGGGTCGTCTCGACCCGCTCTTTATCCAGAATCGAAACCGCCAGGTTGGAAAGCATGGCCTTGCGGTGGCTCGCCGTCCTGTTGAGTTTCCTTCCTTTTACTAAATGACGCATTGCTCGTACCTTTTTTAAATGTCACGTGTTCAGACAGCGACCGGTTCTTCCTTGCCCATGATGGCCTCGACGTCCATACCGAACTGAAGGCCCAGATTGCCGAGCACCTGATTGAGCTCGACGAGCGATTTTCTGCCGAAGTTCTTGTACTTGAGCATTTCAGCCTCCTGGTTGCGCACCAGGTCGGCAAGCGAATGGATGTTTGCGGCCCGCAGGCAGTTGGCGGAACGCACGGACAGCTCGAGCTCGTCGACCCGCATTTTCAGGAGCTGCCGGAGCTTTTCCATCTTTTCGTCCCTGATCACCATTTCAACCGGCTCGAGTTCGCCCTCGAAATTGATGAATGCATCAAGGTGGTCGTACATAAGCTTCGATGCATACCCCATGGCGTCCTCGATCGACATGCTGCCGTCGGTCCAGATGTCCATAACGATTTTGTCAAGGTCGGTGCGCTGGCCGATACGGGTGTTCTCGACCACGAAATTTACCTTGGTGACCGGCGAGAACAGCGCATCGATCGGAATGGTCCCGACCGGATCGCCCTCACGGCGGTTCTGCTCGGCAGCACTGTACCCGCGGCCGTCGGTCACGCGCATTTCTATTTTAAGCTTGCTGTCGCCGTTGATCGTTGCGATATGCTGATTGGGCGTCAGGATCTCGATGTCGGGATTCTGGTCGATGTCCGATGCCTTGACCTCGCCATCGCCGCTCACGTCCAGACGCAGGGTTGTTTCCTCGTCGGCGAGCAGCTTGAGGCGGATCTGTTTGATATTCAGCAGGATATCGGTGACATCCTCGATCACGCCGTCGATCGTGGAGTATTCGTGCTGGACGCCGTCGATCCGCACCGATACCACGGCCGCGCCCTGAAGCGATGAGAGCAGGACACGCCGCAGCGCGTTGCCGATCGTATACCCCCATCCGCGTTCAAGGGGTTCGATGGTAACCCGCCCGAAATGCGGGACATTGTCAGGATTGTCGATCTGGATGCCTTTTGGCATCATCAAGCTTTTCCATTTCATGGATCGTCTCTCTCCCGTTATCGTGAATAGAGTTCAACAACGAGCTGTTCCTGCACATTAACAGGAATGGAAGCGCGGTCCGGCACCCGGATAACCGTTCCTTCCAGCTTTACCTTGTCAACGGACAACCAGTCCGGCATATCACGCGCGTTCTTGAGTGCACTGTGAATGGTTTCGATGGTTTTACTGCTGTCGCGCACCTGGACCACGTCTCCCGGTTTGAGCTGATAGTTGGCAATCGTAACTTTTTTACCGTTAATCATGAAATGATTATGGGAAACGAGTTCGCGTGCGCTCTGCCGAGACGGCGCAAATCCCAGGCGGTATACGATATTGTCGAACCGCAGCTCGAGCATCTGGAGGAGACGCTCGCCGGTCACGCCCTTGGACTTGGCCGCCATGGTAAAATACCGGGCGAACTGCCGTTCGAGCACGCCGTAGATCCGGCGGATCTTCTGTTTTTCGCGCAGCTGGCTGTTGTATTCGGTGGACGTGCGCCGCCGTTTGATGGAGCGCACCCCCGGCGGAAATGGCCGCCGCTCCATGGCGCACTTCTCGGAAGCGCACCGCTCACCGCGCAACATTAACTTGACGCCTTCCCGCCGGCATAACTTGCATCGCGGGCCGTGATATACTGCCATGTCTTCTCCTCGGTCCTTGTAAGGTTCCTGGTGATCCAGCCGATTATACCCGGCGCCGCTTCGGCGGCCTGCACCCGTTGTGCGGCACCGCGGTAAAGTCCTTGATCGCCGTAATACGCAGGCCTGCGGCGGCAAGCGCCCGTATCGCGCTCTCCCGGCCGTTGCCCGCCCCCTTGATATGCACTTCGATCTTGCGCACGCCGGCGTCATACGCCATCTTGCCTGCGACTTCAGCGGCAACCCCTGCCGCAAACGGCGTGCTCTTGCGCGATCCCTTGAACCCTGATTTTCCCGGCGTATTCCAAACCAGCACATTGCCCTTAACATCGGTAACATTGACAATGGTGTTATTGAAGGTCGCCCTGATGTGGGCAATACCTTCGGCCGACGCCTTGCGTTTCTGCTTCCGTGGTGCAGCAACCGGCACGGAAGCGGCGGCAGAAGCGGAGCCCTCTTCCTCGGGCTTTTCCCTGGTTCGGGGATCCTTGTTTCCCTTCTGGTCTTTTTCCATAGTCATCCTCGTGTAGATACCGCCCTCATTATCCTTTTGACGGCGCTTTTTTCTTGTTCGCGATGGTCTTGCGCGGTCCCTTGCGCGTCCTCGAGTTGGTACGGGTCCGTTGCCCGCGGACCGGCAATCCCTTGCGGTGCCGCATTCCCCGGTAGCAGCCGATGTCCATGAGCCGTTTAATGTTCATGCGTACCGTGGAACGCAATGTCCCTTCGGTCTGATACTCGGATGCCACGCGCCGGACCTGGTCGAGTTCCTCTTCGGACAGATCCTTGATTTTTTTCATATTGTCGATAGTGGCCCTGGCGCAAATCTCCAAGGCCGTTGACCTGCCGATCCCGTGAATATAGGTCAGCGCAACATCAACCTGCTTGTTGTTGGGTATTTCAATTCCAGCGACACGAGCCATAAAAACCCCCTAGAAATTTCAGATTGATGATTGAAGATTGCAGAATTTTAAACCATGCGACACATCACTGCCTTTTTGCGTACTCATGATCGCTTTTCAATCTTCATTCTGCATTCTACAATCTGCAATTTTTTCATCCTTGCCTTTGCTTGTGCTTCGGGTTCCTGGTGCAGATGACCCTGACCACGCCGCGCCGTTTGACCACTTTGCACCCTTTGCATAATGTTCGTACCGATGCCCGGACTTTCACGAATGCGCCCCTTGCTATTTATGACGATAAATGATTCTTCCGCGCGACAGGTCGTAGGGCGAAAGCTCAACCAGCACCTTGTCTCCCGGCAGTATTCGAATATAGTTCATCCTCATTTTTCCCGAAATATGGGCCAGGATCTCATGCTTGCCCTCGAGCGTGACCTTGAAACTGGCGTTCGGCAGCGTCTCGGCAACCGTGCCCTCCACCTGTATGGAATCCTGTTTCGCCATAGTACGCCTGTCCTGCGACCCTCTAGTACCCGAACCGTCTGCCGCGCAAACGGCCTTTTTTGAGAAATCCCTCATAGTTGCGCATCTGTAGATGCGACTCCAACTGCACGATCGTATCGAGCGCGACGCCGACTACGATGAGCACGCTGGTCCCGCCGAAATAGAAATTCACGTTGAAGCTCATCATAATCAAAAAGGGAACGATTGAAATAAACGCCAGGAACACCGATCCCGGCAGGGTTATCCGCGTCAGCACGTTGTCAAGATAGTGCGCCGTGTTCTTACCCGGCCTGATACCCGGAATGAAACCACCCGACCGCTTGAGATTATCGGCGATATCGGTCGGGTTGAACACGATCGCGGTATAAAAATAGGTGAAAAAAATGATGAGCGCCGCAAAAATACTGTTATACAGCACCCCGGTCGGAGCGAACAGGCGCATCATGCTTTCCATCACCTCGGAATCGGCGGGGAAGAAGCTGCGGATCATGCCAGGAAAGGTGATGATCGACGACGCGAAAATGATGGGAATCACGCCGGCCATGTTGAGGCGAAGCGGAAGAATCGTGTTCTGTCCCGCGTACATCTTGGTACCGACCACTTTCTTGGGGGTCTGGATCGGGATCCTGCGCATGGCCTGGGTCATGAGCACGATGAATCCGGTCATGGACACGACCACGGCAAGTAAAATGAACTCGACGAAAATGTGCCGCGTTCCGGCTATGAGCTGTTGAAATTCCCCGAAAATAGCGTCCGGAAGCCGGGCTACAATACCGATGAAAATGATAAGCGAAATGCCGTTGCCGACCCCGCGGTTGGTGATCTGCTCACCAAGCCACATGATGATGATGGTGCCGGTGGTCAGCGCGATGACGGTTACGAACACGAACTTGAAGCCGGCGAGCGCGGGGGTGACCGCGTGCATTCCGGTGGCCGGCGATACAATGCTCTGCAGAAACACGCTGATGCCGACCGCCTGTATTACCGAAAGCAGCACCGTACCGTACCGCGTGTATTGCGTGATCTTCTTGCGGCCTTCGGCTCCTTCACGCTGCAATTTATGGATATAGGGAAACACCGATCCCATGAGCTGCAGGATGATCGAGGCGCTGATGTAGGGCATGATGCCGAGGGCAAACACGGTCACGCGCTTGAATGCGCCGCCCACGAACATATCGTACAGTCCGAACAGCGAGTTGGCGTTCTGTGAAAGAAAGTCACCCAGCACGCGGGGATCAACGCCCGGTGTCGGCACATGGCCGCCGATGCGGTATACTAGAATGACGCCGAGCGTAAACAGCACCCGCTTTTTCAGCTCAGGAATGCGGAAAATGTTCTTGAACGTCTCAACGACGTTGTTGAAATTTTCAAACACGCGCCTTGACCTCGGCCTTTCCTTTTGCTTGTTCTATTTTTTTTCTGGCTGACCGGGAAAACGAATTCGCCCTGACGACCAGCGGTTTGGTCACGTCCCCAACGCCAAGCACCTTGACAGGCTTGGATGCGTCCTGGATCAGGCCTGCCTCGCACAATGTCTCTGCCGTGATCTCCTTGTTACTTGTCTCAAACCCTTTCAGTTCCTTCAGATTGATGACCTGATACGTGTTCCTGAAGGGCTGGCGGAAACCACGTTTGGGCAGCCGCCGTGTGAGCGGGGTCTGACCACCTTCAAAATAAGGTTTGGTTTTGCTCCCGCTTCGGGAGGAATGGCCGTTGCTGCCTTTTCCGGCAGTGCATCCCCTGCCGCTCCCCTGTCCGCGCCCTACCCTCCGGCGCTGCCGGTTCGAGCCTTGCGCCGGCTTGATGTCATTGAGTTTAAGCATACGATCAACTCCAGCTAGTTTTCTTCGACATGTACCAGGTGTTTCACGCTCGCGACCATGCCCCGCAGTGCGGGAGTATCCTTATGGACCACGGTATCGCGGATCTTCTTGAGCCCGAGCGCCTTTATAGTCCGCTTCTGGGCTTCAAACCTGCCGATGATGCTGCGAACCTGCGTTATTTTCAACTCTTTTTTCTTAGCCATCATACTCCCCGACTAGGTGCGTGCTTCCAGCGGAATTCCCCGCAGCTCGCGTATCTCATGTTTCGTCTTGAGCTGCAGCAGTCCATTGAGCGTTGCCT
Source organism: Chitinispirillaceae bacterium (assembly GCA_016932075.1). Next base: position 20,152 of record JAFGDP010000094.1, read on the forward strand.
TGACAACGTTGTGCGGATTGGTGGTCTTGAGACACTTGGTAAGGATATTCCGGATCCCCGCAAGTTCAAGCACTGCCCGGGCAGGACCTCCGGCAATGACGCCGGTTCCCGGCGCTGCGGGGCGCAGAATTATTCTGGCGGATCCGAAATGACCGACGACCTCGTGCGGGATGGTATGGTCCACCACGCTGACTGGGTGAACGTTTTTCTTGGCGCTTTCGACCGCTTTACGGATCGCTTCGGTAACGTCATTGGCCTTGCCCATGCCTATACCGACATGACCGTTGCTGTCGCCGACCGCCACCAGGGCGTTGAAACCGAAACGCCTGCCGCCTTTTACCACTTTGGCCACACGACTGACTGAAACGAGCCGGTCTACCAGCTGCGGCTCACCTTCTGCAGTCATCAATGCTTCTTTATTCAAGACAACGACCCCTTTCCGGCAATCTTAAAATACCAGCCCTTTGCTGCGGGCGGCATCGGCCAGCGCCTTGACGCGGCCGTGGTAGAGATACCCTTTCCGGTCGAACACCACCCTCTGCACACCTTTTTCCTTGGCTTTTTCCGCCAGCATCTCACCAACGAGTTTTGAAATTTCCATTTTTTTCTTTCCGGCACCTCTGGCGACACACTCTTTTGCGGTGCTTCCCGCCTCGGCAATAGTGATGCCATTCTCATCGTCGACAAGCTGCGCATATATATGATTAAGACTCCGCCGAACGCACAGGCGGGGCCGTTCGCTCGTTCCGAAAATCTTCTTGCGGATCCGGCACGCCCTGACCGCTCGGCTTACGACTCTCTTTTTAGAACTGTCCATGATGCACTCCGTGAACGCCGTTACTTGCCGGCCGCCTTGCCCGCTTTTCTGCGGATGTGCTCGCCGGCGTATTTGATTCCCTTGCCCTTGTACGGATCGGGTTTTCGTATCTTGCGGATCTCCGCGGCTATCTCCCCGACCTTCTCCTTATCAATTCCCTGGACCGTGATCCTGGTCTGACCCTCTACTGAAAAAGTGATGCCTGCCGTCGCCTTGAACAACCTGGGTTGCGAATACCCCACGGAAATGCTCAGGTCCTTGCCCTTCATATCGGCCTTGTAGCCCACGCCCGTGATCTCCAGCACTTTTTTATACCCCTCGTGCACGCCCGTGACGATGTTGGATATCAAAACGCGATTGAGTCCCCATGCCGGTCTGAGCTGTATGTCCTCTGACACCGGGGCAATGTGGATCGCGCTCTCCCTTACCTCGGCCCTGATGTCCGGAGGAAGAACGCGCGATATGGTTCCCTTGCTTCCGGTTACCTCCACCTTCTGGCCATCGATCTTCACCTTGACCCCGGGCGGGATCGCTACTGGCAACTTTCCTATGCGTGACAAAGAGTACCCCTTTTTTTTCGTATCCGGACGGACTACCAGATCATGCCGATAATTTCGCCGCCGATCTTCAGCTTCCGCGCTTCACGGTCGGTCATCAGTCCCCGCGATGTCGAGACCAGGGCGATCCCCATGCCGCCGAGCACCCGGGGAACGGCATCGGCCTTGGCGTATCGTTTCCGCCCCGGCACGCTGACCTTCCGCAGCCCCTGAATGGCATTGCGCTGCTGTTCGTCATATTTGAGCAGGATCTTGATTACTCCCTGCCCGCCGTCATTCACAAACGCATACTTGCTGATGAAATGGTTCTCAAAGAGTATACGCGTGATTTCCTTCTTGAAATTGGACGCCGGAATATCGACCGTCCGCTTGCCGGCTTTGGCCGCATTCCGGATTCTTGTAAACATGTCGGCTATCTGGTCTGTCAACATTTCTTTTCAACTCCTTTATCGAAGAGTAGTGCCCCCGACACTACCAGCTTGCCTTCACCACACCGGGGATTTCTCCCCGCAGCGCCATCTGACGGAAGCAGATCCTGCAGATACCGAAGTCGCGGATAAACGCCCGCGGCCTGCCGCACCGCTTGCAGCGGTGGTACTTGCGGGTGGAAAACTTCGGTTTCTTCCGGCTTTTATTGATCATCGCTTTTCGCGCCACGGCACAAACCCCTTTTATAATTGTAGATTGCAGATTGCGGATTGCAGACCACAAGACCGTATCGCGGTTTTTTTGCTTTCCAATCTGCAATCTTCAATCATCATTCTTCATTTCCTGAATGGCATGCCCATCTCTTCGAGAAGAGCAAGTCCTTCCTCATTATTTCGTGCGGAGGTGCAGATGGTGATGTCCATCCCGCTGATCCGCGAAATCTTGTCACGGTCGATCTCAAGGAACACGATCTGCTCCTTGATGCCGAGCGTGTAATTCCCGCACCCGTCGAACGATTTCCGCGAAAGACCGCGAAAATCCCTGATACGGGGTATGGCAATCGATACAAGCCGGTCAAAGAATTCCCACATTTTCCTGCCGCGCAGCGTTGTTTTGCAGCCGATGGCCGCTCCCTGGCGGAGCTTGAAATTTGAAATCGCCCTCTTGGCGCGGGTCACGACCGGTTTCTGGCCGGAAATGCCCCGGAGGCAATTTACGGCCTCGTCAAGCAGCTTGGCATCGCCTGTCGCCTCGCCGACGCCGATATTGATGACGATCTTTTCAAAACGGGGAACCTGCATTATGTTTTTGAAACCAAACCGCTTCGCAAGCGCTGGAACGGCCTTTTCCCTGTACCGTTTCTGCATCCGGGGGGTCTCGAGAGGCTCCGCACCAGCTTCCTTCTGTACTTCTTTTTCCTTGGCCTTGCTCACGCGATCGTCTCCTTGGCTTTTTTGGAAAAGCGTACCCGTTTTCCACCATCGAGCATGCTCACGCCGGTCCTGGTCGGCCTGCCGGTCTTGGGACAAACGAGCATGAGGTTCGACAGGTGGATCGGCGCCTCCTTCTGGACTATGCCGCCCTGCTGGTTTTTCTGGCTTGGCTTGGTGTGGCGCTTGACGATATTGAGGCCCTCGACAAGCGCACCGTTCTTGCCAGGAATCACCTTGATGATTCTTCCCGTCTTTCCCTTGAATTCTCCGGCCATAATCTGCACCGTATCATTTTTTCTCAAACGAAACGACATGTAATCCTCCTCCACAGACCCTACAGCACTTCCGGTGCCAGGGATACGATACGCATGAAACGCTTGTCACGCAGCTCGCGCGCGACCGGGCCGAAAATACGCGTACCCCGCGGTTCGCCCACCTCATTGATGAGCACTGCGGCATTGTCGCTGAACCGGATGTAGGTACCGTCTCTCCGGCCGAACTCTTTGGACGTCCTGACGACGACCGCCCGCAGTACCGTCCCTTTTTTTATCTGGCTAGTCGGAAGCGCATCCTTGACCGATACGACGATCACGTCGCCGACCTCGGCGTATCGCCGCCTGGTGCCGCCAGGAATGCGAATACACTGAACCTTTTTCGCACCCGAATTGTCGGCGACATTGAGCTGTGTCTGTACCTGTATCATGCTATCCTCATCCTGTTGTCAATACCATTATTTCGCGCGTTCGAGGATTTCGCCTACCCGCCATCGCTTGGTCTTGGAGAGGGGGCGTGTTTCGTAAATTTTCACCCGGTCGCCGGTTTTGCACTCATCCTTTGCGTCATGCGCGACATACGTCGAATTCTTCCGGACGATGCGGCCATATGCAGGATGGATGAAACGGCGCTCGACACTCACAATGACCGTCTTGTCCATCTTGTCACTGACGACCGTCCCGATCCGTTCCTTTCGTTGTCCTCGTTCACTCATGACGTTTCCTCGTTTGCGTTAAACATCATTGCGTCCTTGCGACAGCGGCCTGCGCATCTTTCTGCGCAAGAACCGTTTTTGCCCTCGCGATACTGCGACGGACCATGCGAAGCTGCAAGCCGTTCGCCAGCTGACCCATCTTGGCCTGGAACCGAAGATTAAACAGCTCCTCCTCAAGTTCCTGAATTTTTTTAGCCACCTCTTCGCGGGAACTATTCCGCAGCTCGCTTGCCTTCATATACTGTCCCTATCGTTCTGATGTAATGAACCGCGCCAGAACCGGAAGTTTCTGTGCGGCAAGCCGAAGCGCCTCTTTTGCAATATCCGGCTTCAGACCCGCCATTTCGAACATGACCGTGCCCGGTTTGACCACTGCGACCCACCCTTCCGGCGTACCCTTTCCCTTTCCCATTCGAGACTCGGCAGGATGCTTGGTATAGGGCTTGTCGGGATAAATGCGTATCCAGATCTTACCGCCCCGTTTGATAAACCGGGTCATGGCGACGCGCGCGGCCTCGATATGCCTGCTGTCGATCCATCCCGGCCGGATGGCCTGCAGTCCGTACTCGCCGAATGCAATTGTATTGCAGCGGGTTGCGATACCTCGCATGCGCCCGCGCTGCGCCTTCCTCCACTTGACTTTCTTTGGTGCCAGCATCGCTTCATTGACCTCCTATGCACGCACGGGTTCGCCGCCAGCCTGCGGCTGTTTCTCGGCGCGGCTGATCACTTCACCCTTGCAGATCCATACCTTGACGCCGACGGTGCCGTACGTGGTATGGGCGGTCGCGACCGCGTAATCGATGTCAGCGCGCAGCGTGTGCAGGGGAACGCGTCCCTCTTTGTATATTTCGGTCCGGGCTATTTCGCCGCCGTTGAGCCGGCCGGCGACCGAAACCTTTATCCCTTCGGCACCCATCCTAAGCGCCGTTGAAATCGCCTTTTTCGTCGCCTTCTTGTAGGACACGCGTTTTTCAATCTGGCGGGCGATGTTATCGGCCACGAGCTGCGAGTCCATTTCCGGCTTCTTCACCTCGCGGATATTGATCTGAATTTCTTTTTGCGTCAGGTGCTGCAACTCTCCCTTGAGCCGTTCCACCTCCTCGCCCTTCTTGCCGATCACGATGCCGGGACGAGAGGTGTGGATGTTCACCGTGACCCGTTTTGCGGTCCGCTCGATCTCAACAAGCGAAATGCCGCCGTGCTCAAGACGCTTGCGGAGATAATTTCTGATGAGCATGTCTTCATATAAATAATCGGGCATTTTCTCCTTGGTGTACCAGTTTGAAGTCCACGAGCGCGTAATTCCTAACCGTAAACCAACCGGATTTGTTTTCTGGCCCATGAATCCTCCCGTTAATTAGCTATGGTGACCGTAATGTGACACATTCGTTTAAGCACCGGTGCCGCCCTGCCGTGTGCCACCGGCCGGAACCGCTTCATGGCCGGGCCCCCGTCAACTCTGATTTCCTTTACCCGGAGATCGTCCACCTCGATGGCCTTGTCAGCGTGCTTGCTCTGCATGTTTGCGACTGCGCTCTTGAGCAGTTTGGCGATATCGCCGGCCACGTCCTTCTGCACGCTGAGTTCAAGGAGGCTGAGCGCCTCGCTGACCATTTTACCGCGTACGACATCAGCCACCAGCCGTGCTTTACGGGCTGTTCTGCGCAAAAATTTGATCCTGGCTGTCGATTCCACGATGCTTCCCTTTCGTTACTTCGAAGGCTCGGCCGCCGGAGCGGGTGCCGGCGTGGCAGGAGCACCGGCCGTCGGCAGCGCGGCGGCTACCGCCGTTTTATCGGTCTTGGCCGAGCCGCTGTGCGCCCGGAAGATGCGCGTTGGCGCGAATTCACCGAGCTTGTGGCCGACCATGTTTTCGGTCACGTATACCGGGATGAATTTATTGCCGTTATGCACGGCAAACGTGTGACCGACAAATTCCGGCACTATGGTTGAACGCCGTGACCATGTCTTGATCACTTTTTTCTGGCCCGATTTGTTCGCGTCATCCACCTTTTTCTGCAGGTGGTCGTCGACAAAAGGACCCTTTTTAACCGAACGCGACATATGCTCTTTTCCTTCGTGCTTTCGCTATTTCTTTATGCGCCGCCGCACTATATATTTGCTTGATGGTTTTCGTTTCTTCCGCGTCTTCAAACCTTTGGTCTTTTGGCCCCACGGCGATACCGGATGATGCCAGCCGCCACCGCCCTTTGATTTGCCCTCGCCGCCGCCCATCGGATGATCGACCGGATTCATTACCACGCCGCGGACCGTCGGTCTGATGCCCCGATGCCGCACGCGTCCGGCAGAGCCAAGCGCCACGTTCATGTGCTCGCCGTTAGAAACGGCGCCGATGGTCGCCACACAATTTTCACGCACGTTCCGCACCTCACTTGAGGGGAACTTAAGCTGCACCATCCGGTTCTCCTTGGCCACCACTTCGGCATAGGAACCGGCGCTGCGCGCAATCTGTCCACCCTTGCCCTCGAGCATCTCGATGTTGTGCACCTGGATGCCGAGCGGCATGTTCTTGAGCGGCATGCAGTTGCCTTCGGCAATGTCGACATTGTCTCCCGCGACGATGTTCATGCCCGGCTTCATGTTCGCGGTGGCTAGAATATAGCGGCGATCGCCGTCGGCATATTTTACCAGTGCGATGTAGGCGCTCCGGTTGGGGTCGTACTCAACGGTCTCGACACACCCGGGAATGTTCTTCTTAGAACGTTTGAAATCGATGATCCGGACATGCCGCCTGCTGCCCCCACCGCGATGCCGTACCGTGATCCGGCCGGTATTGTTTCTTCCGCTCCCCCGCTTCTTGCTTATCAGAAGCGGTTTATGGGGCGTGTCCGTCGTGACCTGTTCGAAGCTCTCGGTCATCTTATACCGCAATGTCGGCGTCAGCGGTCGGTAGGTCTTGATTGCCATAAGATACTCTCCCGTTGTTCCTCGCTAGTGGTCCCGTCGTTCACGTTTCATGCGCCGCTCCGTCATACCTCGCCGAACTTGGCGATCGACTGGCCTTCCATGATCTTGACTATTGCTTTTTTCCAGTCAGGACGGTAGCCGGAGTATTTGCCCATCCGCTTCTTTTTTCCCTTGACCACCACCGTGTTTACCGACAGGACCCTCACGTTAAACAGCTTTTCAACCGCTTTCTTGATTTGCGGTTTGGTTGCCGCCTCCGCGACCTCAAATACGTATTTGTTCTGCGCCGTGCGCAGCGTCGTGTTCTTTTCCGTAATGCTCGGATACCGGATGATCGAATGATAGATGCTCATGGTTTCACCGCTTCGGCAAGCTTCCCGACAAGCGCTTCGCCGTTGAAAATGATGGTGTCGCTTTTGAGCACATCATAGGCATTGACTTCGGAAAGCGGTTTAACGTCAAGATTCTTTACGTTCTTGCCAGCCCGATACAGGTTTGTGCTCGCGGGATCGACGATCAGGAGCGTTCGCTGCCCCGCTACGGAGAGTGCGTTCAGCAACTGCGCCATGGTCTTTGATTTAGGCGGATCGCAGGCAATGCTCTGCACGATCATGATTCTCTCCTCTTTGGCCCGGGAGGAAAACGCACTGGAAAGGGCTTGCATGCGCATTTTTTTTGGAAGGCGGGTGGAATAATCGCGCGGCATCGGACCATGCGCCTTGCCGCCGCGCACCCACACCGGCGACGTGTTTGATCCGGCACGCGCCCGGCCGGTACCCTTCTGTCGCCATGGTTTGCGACCGCCGCCGGACACCTCGCTACGTCCTTTTGTTTTAGCGGTACCCTGGCGTCGGTTGGCCCGGTATCCTTTGAGCACCTGGAACAGCAGATGCTCCTTTACCTCCGCAGCAAACAGGGTTTCCGGGAGTTCAACCTCGCCGGCTACCGTTCCGTCCTGCTGATAAACTTTTGCCTTCATGAACAATCACCTTTATAAACAGGTCCGTTATTTCTTCTTTTTGATAACCACGATACCCTTGTTCGGGCCGGGCACTGCGCCACCTACAAAAACAAGGCCGGCTTCCTTATCGATGCCGACGACTTCCATATTCCGTACGGTCACCTGCTGGTTACCCATATGGCCAGACATCCGCAGACCCTTGAACACATGCGCCGGATAGGTATTGGAACCCGTCGACCCATGTTCGCGCACATTGGTGTTGCCATGGCTCTGACGGCCGCTTTTAAAATTATAACGCTTGATGGTTCCCGCATGACCGCGCCCCTTGGAAATGCCGATCACATCCACGCGCTTGACATTTTCAAACATTTCGACGCCTATGGGCGATCCCGGTGCAAGCGACTCGTCGGCGCTGTCGAGCTTGAACTCCTTGATGATCCGCGTCGGTGTGGAGTTCAGCTTCTTGAAGTGACCGAGCAGGGGTTTGGAACACTTTTTCTCGGGAACCGGATCAAAACCGAGCTGTACGGCGCTGTAGCCGTCCTTGTCCATGGTCTTGACCTGATGGACGATATTGTTCGCCGCCTGAATGACGGTGACGGCAACGGCTCTTCCGCTTTCATCCTTGAAGAACCTGGTCATTCCCACTTTTCTGCCGATAATACCCTGCATAATGCGATCCTCTTCTTTAATTCCTCAGCCATCGAGACACGCGCAGCGCACCGCTGACATCGCCCTCCCGATCACGTTCGCTCTATACCTTGATCTCAACGTCCACTCCCGCCGGCAGGTCCAGTTTCATGAGGGCGTCAACGGTCTGCGGCGTTGATTCCAGAATATCAATAAGGCGCTTATGCACCCGTGTCTCGAACTGTTCACGCGACTTTTTGTCGGCATGGACGGCACGCAGCACCGTATACACGGTTTTCTCGGTGGGCAACGGAATCGGACCGGAAATGCGCGCGCCCGTGCCCTTGGCCGTCCTGATGATGTCAGAAGCCGACTTATCGAGAATATTATGGTCGAACGATTTCAACCGTATCCGAATTTTCTCTCCTGGCATTTCCTCACTCCTGCTGTAATTGCCTGTACGTGGTTTGCACAACGTTCCTTCCCCTCCGCATTAAGCGGGATCCGCAGGGGATGATTATAACACTCTTCCAATCCGCCGCAGCACCTCTTCCTGTATCTCCGGTGTTGTCGGCTCATACCGGTCGAATTGCATCGTGTACAGCGCCCGGCCCTGCGTCTGGGAGCGCAGGCTCGTCGCATAGCCGAGCATTTCGGCCAGCGGGGCCTCAGCATCGACCACCTGGCCGTCCTTGCGGGCCGTTATGCCGATGATCCGTCCCCGTCGCGCGTTGAGATCGTTGATGACGGCGCCCATGAAATCGGGCGGAACCACCACTTCAACGCCCATCACCGGCTCCAGAAGCACCGGTGCCGCCCTGGTACACGCCTGCTTGAAGGCCATGCTGCCGGCGATCTTGAACGCCATCTCCGTAGAGTCATCGATTCGAAAGGATGCGCCTTTGAGAACCGTCCTGATGCCGGCGAGCGGATATCCTGAAAGCACGCCGCCGCTCGACGCTTCCATCACCCCCTGCCGTACCGCCGCGATAAAAGCTTCGGGAAACGACGCATCGGTAACGGTGCTGTCAAATTCCACGCCACGTGACGATGCTATTGGTTCAAGCTGCAGCATCACCTGTGCATAGTGGCTTTTCCCTCCGATAAGCTGCGACAACTCGTACGTTTCGGTCGCCTTGGCAGAAATCGATTCGCGATACGATACCTGCTGATTCCCGACATGCACATTGACGTTGAATTCACGGACAAGACGGTCCACCAGTATTTCGACATGCAGCTCACCCATTCCAGAGATCAGACGCTGTCCGGTTTCACTGTCGATTTTCACCCTACAGGTGGGATCTTCATCGCACAAACGGTTGAGCGCCGCTACCAGCCTCTCTTCATCGACCGTGCTTTTCGGCTCAATCGATCGAGAAAGCACTGGCAGGGGAAACTCCATGCGTTCGAACACGATCTGGAAATCAGGATCACAGAGCGTATCGCCGGTGGTCGTGTCTTTCAGACCGACAAGAGCATAAATTTCTCCGGCATGCATTGCCTGCTCTGCATGACGCTTGTTCGCGTGCATGCGGAAGATGCGCGTGGCCCGTTCCCTGGTCCGCGTCCGCGGATTCAATAGGGCATCCTTGAAACCTGCCCTGCCCGAATAGACCCGCAGAAATGCAAGCCTGCCGGCATGGGAATCGGACGCGATCTTGAACACAAGCGCCGAAAAAGCCTCCTTGTCTTCAGCCGAACGGACCCGTGGTTCACCGCTCGTCGGATCTCTGCCCTCCACCCTGCCGCGGTCAAGCGGCGAAGGCAGATAGAAGATAACCGCTTCGACAAGCTGCTGGATCCCCTTGTTTTTAAAGGCCGAGCCGCACAACACGGGATATATTTCGTTCTTCAGCACGCCGTTTCTGACTGCCATAACTATTGTTTCAGGGGCGACCGGCCCCTCCCCGAGCATCTGCCCCATCAGATCATCACTATAGTCAACCACCTGCTCGAGCAGCTCTTCGTGTGCCTTCTGCGCTGCGGTGACGAGCGCTTCGGGGATTGTCGTCTCGATGACCCGCGCCCCGAGCGTTTCTTCATCGTACCGATAGGCTTTCATATGGACAAGGTCGACAACGCCGTCAAACGTCTCCTCACTGCCAATCGGCAACTGCACCACGACTGGCCGGTGCGACAACTTCCGCCGCATCATCGCGAGCACGTTATTGAAATCGGCGCCGTTCCGGTCCATTTTATTCACAAAAGCGATCCGGGGAACGTGGTATTTGTCGGCCTGCCGCCAGACGGTTTCCGACTGAGGTTCTACGCCTCCTACCGAATCG
>JAFGDP010000095.1 GCA_016932075.1 Chitinispirillaceae bacterium
AGGCCGGCACGGTCGATGCCGAAGACGACCGGCAGACTGTCGAGCGCCACATCGTGGATGATCTGGTCGAGCGAACGCTGGAGAAACGTGGAATAGATCGCCACCACCGGCCGCAACCCTTTGCGCGCGAGCCCGGCCGCAAAGGCGACTGCGTGCGGTTCCGCGATTCCCACGTCGAAGAAACGGTCCGGGAACTCTTTTGAAAATTCGACAAGCCCAGTACCGTCGCGCATCGCCGCAGTAATGGCCACGATTTCCGGTCGGGAGCGCGCAAGCTCCACAACCGTTTTCCCGAATACCTCGGAATAGGAGAGCGATTGCGGGGCGCGTTTGATAACTTCACCCGTTGAAACCGAAAAACAGCCGATGCCGTGGTATTTTGTGGCATTTTCTTCGGCAAAGCTGAATCCCTTGCCTTTTCTCGTGAGGAGATGCACGAGAACCGGCTCCTTTGAGAGTTCGCGGACCGATGAAAACACCTCGATCATGGCGGGAATGTCATGACCGTTGATCGGTCCGAGGTATCTGATGCCCATATCCTGGAACAGTTTGCCTGGAATCAGGAGATGTTTGAGCGAATCGTCGATGCTGTGCACGACATTGCGAATACCCTTTCCTACTTTGGAAAGATTGCCGAGCATGTCCCATATTTCGCCTTTTATCTTGTAGTACCGTTTATCCGTAATGACGCGGGTAAGATATCGTGAAAGCGCCCCTACATTGCGCGAAATCGACATTTCATTGTCATTGAGCACGATGGTAAGATTGGTCGCGAGTGATCCGAGGTTGTTGAGGCCCTCAAAGGAGAGCCCGCCGGAAAGGGCTCCATCGCCGATCACGGCGATGATGGCGTAATGCTGTTTCAGAAGGTCGCGCGCGAGCGCCATACCCAGGGCGGTGCTTATTGAAGCGGAGGCATGACCGGCAGACGAGGCATCGTATTCGCTTTCTGATACCCTGGGGAAACCGCTGAGACCTTCGAACTGGCGCAAGGTGGCAAAACGATCCGCCCTGCCGGTGATAATTTTATGGGCGTATGCCTGGTGTCCGACATCCCATATAATCTTATCTTCCGGCGTATCATAGACATAATGGAGCGCAATTGTCAATTCGACCGCCCCAAGGCTTGGCGCAAGATGGCCGCCGGTTTTGCTGACGACATCAACCATGAATTCACGGATTTCTTTTGCGAGATGCGGCAATGCATCATGAGGAAGCTTTCGCATGTCCGCGGGTGAATGAATGGAATCAAGGAAGTTCAAAATTCGTTCCACCTTTGGTGAAACAACAGGAAAACTACCGGCCATCCCGGTAGCATCTTCATCAGGAATCCGTTACAATAACCTTTAAAAATACTATAGGGCGGTTACAGAAATCCGTATCGTCTATATCGTCTATATAGAAATATATCCTCAGTGTTTTTTCACCAGGGTGATGACCCGGGGGAAAAAACCGAATCGGCGGTAGAAAGCAAGGGTGGTTTCATTCCCAACAGCAACATTTACCGTAATCGCGTCAGGACGATGCAATGCGAACCATTGCAGGATCATACTGACCAGGCGGCTTCCCGCTCCGGAACGACGAAACGGCTTATCGACAAAAAGTGAATCGATCTCGGCAATGTTTTCTGCATTGATCGTTCCGACAGTATATCCTATAAGGGTCCTATTTTTGGCTGATCGGGCGAGAATTACCCGCATTTTTTTCTTGGAGGCTTTTATCAGCAGCTCCTTTTTCCGGTCGGAGAATGCGCGATTCCTGAATTCTTCTGCAAAAAAAGGAGAGAAGTCGGCATGGTCAAGGGTCAGTTTCTGCCACAGCGGCGCAATCCGGTCAAGCAGCCCGATACCGCCTTCAGTAAAAATCATCTCCGGTTCAGAAACCCGCGTTTTTTCCCTCGCCGGTGCTTTTTTTTTCACGATGACGTACTCCGTTTAAGCCAGAAGTCGAAAGGGCGGCCAGGAATGAAAATATCAAGTCCTGTTGAAGGTTCCTTCCGTGGATTAGACACCGCGTGGGCCTCGTTACCGGGAAAAAACGCGGCATCCCCCTGCGTGAGCAGCGTCTCATCACCCATGTCGTTTCTGACCACGAGCATTCCGTCCAATACAACAAGTACCTGGGCGTTTGGATGGCGGTGCAGTGGCGATGCGTGAAGGCCGGGCTTTATGAAATGCTCGATTGAAACATCCTTTTGAGAACATATCAGTGAACGCAGCCATCCTTGCTCGGGTTCGCACCGCCGGGCAGTGGCATGATGGATAACCTGCATTGCTCCTCCTTTCCGGCAAACGGATCATATGCAGTTGGTGTGAAAATACATTTGCCTGATTCCATCGCTTATTTTTTATCTCAAGATCAAAACGGTACACGCATTCATGCAGCCATTTTCATTTTCCATTGAATCAACCGATCCGAAATCACGAGCACGCGCCGGGACTTTTGTCACGCCGCACGGCCCGATCCAAACGCCGGTGTTTATGCCGGTAGGCACCCAGGCCACGGTCAAGGCGCTGTCACCGGCCGAGCTTGAAGAATCGGGGAGTGCCTGCATTCTGGCCAATACGTACCATTTGCATCTTCGACCGGGCGATGAACTGATCCGTGACGCGGGCGGGCTGCATGCGTTTGCTGCCTGGGGAAAGGCCGTGCTCACCGATTCGGGCGGATTTCAGGTGTTCAGCCTGCGCGACATTTCAAAAATTACCGACCAGGGCGTCTTGTTCAAGTCGCATATAGACGGATCAGAGCGTTTTTTTTCTCCTGAAAGCGTCATGGCGATCCAGCATAATCTTGGCGCTGATATCATCATGGTATTTGACGAATGTCCACCGGCAAAGGCTGATGCCCCGCATATCGAGAGAGCGGTTGACAGGACGGTCCGCTGGGCCGCACAGTGCCGGGAAGCGCATGCCCGCATGCCACTCCATCATGGATACGCCCAGGCCCTGTTCGGCATCGTGCAGGGAGGGACCATCGAGGAGCTGCGCAGCCGTTGCGCTGCAGAACTCGTGGCAATGGATTTCCAGGGATATGCAATCGGCGGTCTCGCGGTGGGTGAAACCATTGCCGATACATGGCGCATGGCCGGTTATACTGCCCGGCTACTGCCTGAGGAGAAACCGCGATACCTCATGGGGGTGGGAACGCCTCTGGATCTGCTTGAATGTATTGAACGCGGTATTGACATGTTCGACTGCGTGCTGCCAACACGCAACGCGCGAAACGGATCGGCCTTTACCCGCACCGGAAAGAAGAATATCCGGAATGCCGCTCATACGCGCGATTTTGATCATCCGCTCGACGAACAATGTACCTGTTACACCTGCAAGCATTTCAGCCGTGCGTATCTGCGGCACCTGTATATGGCCGGTGAAATCCTGGCGCTTCGCCTTCTCACCCTGCATAATGTCCATTTTTTCCTGGAACTGGTACGGCAAGCCAGGGAGCGTATTTACAAGGGGCGGTTTTCCCAGTGGAAGGCATCAACGATCGCCTCGCTTGTATCCGAGAACGGCGGGAATGAGCAGGCGTAATTGCATGAAGCGGCGCAGTCGTCTGCGTGTTCCACGGACCGTTCCCGGTACCGCAGAAGATATCCTGTCGTTTGTTGATAAGCACGGTACACGTGACAAGGATGCGGCAGGTCCTGTTGTGCACGCCAGCACTGCAAAACGACCAGTTGAAAGGGGAAAAGGCGGTGTTCCCCGCATGACGCTCGATCTGCACGGCTGCAGGAGCGACGAGGCAAGCAGACAAATCAGGTCTGCAATTGAGTCGTGCGGCAGGAGGGGTATCAAGGAGCTGCTGGTCGTGCATGGCAGAGGCCTTCACAGCACGTTGAGCGAGGGCCCGGTGTTGAAAGGCCTGGTAAACGACATGCTCGACAATGAACTCAGGTGGACGGTAAAGGATTTTCGCGCTGCTTTGCCGCGTGAAGGTGGGGAGGGAGCGACGGTGCTCTTCCTCGCATAGAACGATCGGACGTTTTCGGTGTTTCCCATCTGTTCTTTCCACTAACCAACGATGAAAAAAAACATGAGTCCTGTTCAGGTGGTGCTCAGTCCTCGATCCTCCCCTCAGAGCCGACGCACCATTTTTAACGCCGGCGGCCCGAAATTATGAGCTTTAAGCGCCCATTATTTATACTATTGTACAGTTTATTTGATTATAGGAAAGGGAGGGAGATGCTATGAAACCCAAGGCAACACTCGTGATTATGCTGTTAGCCGGTGTGATCATCGCCGGTACCATTATCAATGGCGGTAGTCAGCTGGTTTCGTTTGCATCGGTGCAGTCGCTTTTGACCACTCCGGCTGCTCCGAAAAAGAGCGACGCTTCAGACTGGAAGAAGATTGACTCGCTGGTTAAAGCCGGCCTTACGAAGTCCGCCCTCAAAGAGGTGGAAGCTCTGTACGCCAGGAGTAAAAAAAGCGGTGCCACGACGCAATTCATCAAAGCGCTCATGTACCGGATGCGGCTTGATTCGCGCCGTGAAGAACAATCTCTCGTCAAATCCTTACGCAGGCTTGAGCGGGAAACGGCCGAAGCAAAGGGACCCCTCAAGGCGATCCTGCATTCGATAACCGCTGAAATATACTGGCGTTATTATCAGGAAAACCGATGGCGGTTTTTCAGCCGGACCCAAACCGATTCTTTCAAACAGGACGATATCACCACGTGGGACCTTTCTGCGATCGTATCGGCAACGATCGACCACTATGATAAATCACTGGCGGACAAGGATCTGCTGAAAAAGACAAAACTGGACGGGTATAGTGACATCCTGTTCCAGGGAAAAGAATCGGGAAAACGCAGGCCGACGCTATTGGACTTTCTGGCGCATCGAGCCATTGACATGTATATGAACTCGGAGGCCGATCTGCCGCAGCCTTTCTATGTGTTCCAGCTTGATAAAAAGGAGTACTTCGCTTCGCTTCCGGCATTTTCAACGATCAAACTCAGCACTAAAGATACTCTCTCATTCAAGTTCCGCGCGCTTCAACTTCTGCAGGAACTGGTCGTGTTCCATAAAGGCGATGCCGATCCTGAAGCGCTTTTTGACACCGACCTCAAGCGTCTTGATTTTGTGTGGCGGTATTCAACCCTCGAAAACAGGGACAGCCTGTATCTCCAGTCGCTTGAGGGGCTCGAGCAGCGATGCGGAACGTCCCCTATTGCCACCGAGGTCATGCATGAGACCGCACAGTGGTATGCGAGAAAAGGGAGGGAATACAAGGCGGGGACCAATGAGAACTCCCGGTGGTTCTGTAAAAAAGCGGTGGAAATCTGTTCCCAGGCGATGAAAAAACACCCGAAATCCTACGGCGCCTGTCTTTGCAAAGTCCTCAAGCAGGAGCTCAGTGCCAAGAGCATTTCCCTGGAAGCCGAGGAGGTTGTCTTGCCCGAAGCGCCATTTCGCGCGCTTCTCGGCTGGAAAAACATAGGCCGGGTATGGTTCAGGCTTATCCCCATGGATCGGGATGTGTATAATAAGCTCAAGGAGCAGCACGGGTACCATGAACAGGAAAAGCTGATCCAATATCTGCGGGAGAAGAAACCGGTCGCTGCCTGGAACACGCAGGTACCCGACGAGGGTGATTTCCAATATCACAGTGCGGAAGTCAAGATCCCGAAGTGCTCGTATGGTTTTTATGTGCTTTGTGCGAGCAGCAACGCCGATTTTTCCTATCCGAAAAACGGTATTGCGGTATGTCACTTCTGGGTTTCGCGCATAGCCTATTTCTGCAGGGCGAATAAAAATACGTATGAATTTTATCTTCGCGACCGCGAGACCGGCCTGCCGATCGCGCAGGCCAAAGTTAAAAAGCTGGAACGGGTCTATGACCAGGCGAAGCGTCAGTATAGTATCCAGTCCAAAAGCGCCGTTACCAGCGACAAGGAGGGTAAGGTGGTTTTCCCCTCACCCTATAAAAAGAAGGTGCGTTATTCGCATCCGTTCCGCCTCGAAGTGGTGAGCGGCAAGGACCGGCTTGTAAGCGAACGGGAGTATTTTCACTATCACCATTCGGGAAAGGTTTCCAAGCGGACGCAGACTTTTTTCTTCACCGACCGTTCGGTCTACCGGCCCGGCCAAACCGTGTACTTCAAGGCAATCGTGCTGAAGCGGATCGGTGATTCGTGCGTCATCGTCCCGCGGCACAAGACCACGGTTGAATTCCGTGATGTAAATTTTAAAAAAGTGTCTGACCTTTCACTGGTCACCAACGAGTACGGCACGATGAGCGGGCAGTTCGTGGCGCCGCTCGGTGTTTTAAACGGGCAGATGAGCATTCGTGAGAAAGGCGGTTCGGTGTTTTTTAACGTGGAAGAATATAAGCGCCCGAAGTTCGAGATAACGACGGATCCGATAAAGAGCGCATACCGCCTTGGCCAAAAAATTACGCTGCGGGGCAAGGCGCAGGCATATGCCGGCTCAGCGGTTGACGGCGCGCAGGTTAGTTTTCGTGTTGTTCGTTCTACCGCCTATCCGTTCCGGTTCGGATGGTGGGATCTGTGGTGCCCCCCCTCTCCGGAAATGGAGATCATCAGCGGTTCCACGAAGACGAATGATACCGGAGGGTTTGCCGTGACGTTCACGGCGATCCCGGACCGGTCAGTTGCTAAGCGCTACAAGCCGGTCTTTATCTACACCACCCATTTCGATATAACTGATATAAACGGCGAAACCCGGAGCATGCAGACACCTGTTTCTGTGGGATATGACGCCCTCCTTTTGTCGCTTGCTATTGGCGATCAAATAGAAAAGGACAGAGACTCGGTGTTTGTGATCCAGGCAACCAACCTGAGCGGGATATCGCAGCCCGCAAAGGGTACCATCCGGATCAGCCGCCTTGCAGCTCCATCGATACCCCTTCGTGAGCGGCTCTGGCAGAAACCTGATAAATATATCATCAAAAAAGAAGAGTATCTTCGATTGTTTCCGGGGCTGCCCTATGCGGACGAGGAACGAGTCGATGTATGGCCGAAACAAAAAGAGATGCTCAGGAAGGCATTTGATACAAAAAAGGATACCACGGTAGTGATTGCCGGTATGAAGGGATGGCCGCAGGGCGTGTATTCGGTTGAAACACAGGCAAAAGATACGTTTGGCAAAAAGGTCGTTACCACGCAGTACTTCACGCTGTTTTCGCGCACGGAAACAACGCCGCCAGCGCCCTTGTGCGACTGGTTTTCGGTATTGAAAAATGAGGGAGAACCCGGAGAAAAGGCGGCATTTTTAATAGGTTCAGGTGAGAAAAACGTAAAAATCCTTTTTGAGGTCGAACAGGGGAAAGAAATAGTTCAACAGAAATGGCTCACTATTTCGGCAGGTCAAAAAGTTTTCGAAGTGCCGATTAAGGAGAAGCACCGGGGAAATTTCAGCGTGCATTTTACCTTCATCAGGAATGGCCGGTGTTATCGGCATGATGAGTTGATCACCGTCCCCTGGACAAATAAGGAACTTTCCTTCTCATTCGAAACGTTCCGATCGACGCTTGAACCGGGCCAGAAAGAGAGGTGGAAGATCAAAATATCCGGAGCGAAGAAAGACAAGATTGCGGCTGAAATGGCGACGGCGATGTACGATGCTTCGCTGGATGCGTTCAGACCGCACTCATGGAGCTTTAACATCCTTCCCTCAGGCGGTTCTGGATTGACGTGGGACGCAACCGGCCAATTCGGTCAGGCATCGGCAGATATTTACACAAGCCAGTGGAATCCCTCCGCCTCGTGTCCCGCATTGAGCTATCCTTATCTAAACTGGTTCGGCTTTTCCCCAGTTTACTACGGTGGATACGGGATCGGAGGTGGTATGGGTATGATGAGAAAGTCGCCGTATGCGCTTGCTGATGAGCCTGAGATGCTTTTTTCAAGCCCTGCAATGCCAGCTCCAACCGCTTCCCCGACGTCACGTACCGATTCAGATGGGGCAGGGGACAAGCGGGAGTCGACTAGGCCGGAGCAAAAGAAGGCGCATGACGGGCGCGCGGCAAGGGTGGATGATGAGAGGGCAGCATTGCCCGCGGGGGTCGACGGTCTTGATGCCATTAAGGCCCGTGCAAATCTTAATGAGACCGCATTTTTCTTTCCGCAGCTTATGACCGATAAAAATGGCGACATTATTGTTTCGTTTACCATGCCCGAAGCGCTTACAAGGTGGAAAATGCTCGGTTTCGCGCACACCAAGGATTTACAATACGGCCTGGTGACAAAAGAGGTCGTTACCCAGAAACAATTCATGGTTGTCCCAAATCTGCCGCGGTTTTTACGGGAGAATGACAGCATCTCGATTTCAGCAAAAGTGACTAACCTTTCAGACAAGGAGCTTGCCGGTTCGGCGCAACTCATGCTTTTTGATGCTGCGACGATGCGTCCTGTGGATTCGGCAATGGCAAACCGTACCCCGCAGCAAACCATAACCGTGAAGGAAAAGCGTTCAACGCAGGTCGGCTGGAACATCGCAGTACCTGAAGGTCTTGGTGCCGTTACCGTAAGGATCGTTGCCAAGGCCGGAGGTTTCACTGACGGCGAGGAAACCACGCTTCCTGTGCTTACCAATCGGATGCTGGTGACTGAAATCCTTCCACTGGATGTCCGTGGCAAGGGGACGAAGAAGTTCGCCTTTGAAAAATTCATTGCACAGGAAAAGATGTCATCGACGCTACGCAGCCATCGGCTGACACTTGAGTTCACGCAAAATCCTGTGTGGTATGCGATTCAGGCACTGCCGTATCTCATGGAATTTCCTCACGATTGCTCGGAACAGATATTCGCCCGGCTGTACGCAAATACCATTGCGTCGAGCATTGCCAATGCGCACCCCCGGATCAAGGCGGTATTTGAGACCTGGAAATCCTTAACACCAGGCGCCTTGCTTTCGAATCTTAAAAAGAACCGGGAGTTGAAGAGCGCCCTTCTCGAGGAAACGCCGTGGGTGCTTGACGGGACAGACGAATCGGAGCGTAAACAGAGGGTCGCGCTTCTTTTTGACCTTAACAAGATGTCCAACGAGTTTGACGAAGCGAGTCATAAGCTCGAAAAATTGCAAATGACAAACGGAGGATGGCCCTGGTTCGCCGGCATGCCCGATGACCGTTATATCACGCAGTACATCGTTACCGGGTTCGGTCGGTTGATGCATCTCGGCATGATCGACAAGGAGAAACACCATGAACTCATGAAAATGATAAACCTTGCCGTTCGCTATACCGACGACAGAATCAACCAGGATTATGACGGTATCATGAAACGTAAGACGCACCGTGATTCCAATCATCTTGGCGCACTGCAGATACAGTATCTGTATGCCCGTTCATTTTTCAAGGGAATGGAAGTCGCTGCAGATAATAAAAAAGCGGTTGCCTATTTCAAGGGTCAGGCCAAGAGATACTGGCTCCGGAACAACCGCTACCTGCAGTGCATGATTGCGCTCGCGCTTAACCGTATGGGTGATGACAAGGTGCCGGCTGCCATTATCAGGTCACTCAAGGAGAATGCATTGAAAAGTGACGAAATGGGCATGTACTGGAAGGAGATGTATGAAGGCTATCACTGGTATGAAGCGGCCATCGAGTCGCAGGCGCTATTTATCGAGGCGTTTGATGAGGTTGCCCATGATGATTCCTCTGTGGAGGCTATGAAGGTGTGGCTGCTGAAGAGCAAGCAGACACAGAACTGGAAAACCACCAGGGCGACTGCGGAAGCGTGTTACGCGCTGCTTCTTCGTGGCTCGCAGACGCTGGCAAAAAGAAGCGATGTCCTCGTCAAGCTTGGACCAGTCATCGTTGATCCCAACAAGCTCAGGGACGTACGGGCCGAAGCCGGGACCGGTTACTTTAAAACCTCGTGGAGCGGAGGGGATATCGTTCCCTCGATGGGAAAGGTAACCGTTGAAAAAAGAGGTAAGGGCGTGGCATGGGGCGCAGTCTACTGGCAGTATTTCGAGCAGCTGGACAATATCACGCCGGCATCCACGCCGCTCAAATTGTCCAAGAAACTTTTTGTCAAGCATACCGGCGATCGTGGTCCGGTCCTTAAACCGCATACCGGCAGATCATCATTGAGGGTCGGGGATAAAATCACGGTACGTATCGAAGTGCGTGTCGACCGCGACCTCGAGTACGTGCACATGAAGGATATGCGGGCCGCAGGCTTCGAGCCCAAGGCCGTATTGTCAGGCTACCAGTGGCAAGACGGGCTCGGCTACTATGAAAGCACCCGCGACTGCGCGACGCATTTTTTCTTTTCTCGCCTAGGAAAAGGGACCTATGTGTTCGAGTATGACGTGGTCGTGAGCCACAAGGGTGATTTTTCAAACGGGATCACCTCGATTCAGTGCCTGTACGCCCCTGAATTTGCATGCCACTCAGAGGGGATACGGGTGAGGGTAGGGGAGTAAGAAGATAGAAATACGAAACCCGAAACTGAAACTCTTTTACTGTTTCGGATTTCAAGTTCCAGGTTATCGCTATCTCCATCTCATCCGTCTCATGAGCGACCGGTGTGCAGCCACACGGTTTTTATCCTGGAATAGCTGTAGGAGAACTACGCCTGCAGCAAAACCGCCGATATGCGCCCAGAAAGCCACGCCTCCGCCTGAACCTGCCACTGAAGGAATAGCGCCGACAAGCTGAAGCAGAAACCAGTAGCCGAGCATAAGCCATGCGGGAAGAATAATGCGTGTGATAATACCGAAAAAAATCAGGACATGCACGCCCGCGTTCGGGTACAGGACCGCATAGGCGCCCATGACCCCGCCGATCGCTCCCGACGCGCCCACCATGGGTACGGTGGATCCCGGATTTGAAAGTATTTGGGCACCCGCAGCCGCCAGCCCGCACAACAGGTAGAAAACAAGGAAACGGATTCGGCCCATGGCATCTTCAACGTTATCACCAAATACCGATAAAAACCAGAGATTGCCGATAATATGAAACCATCCGCCATGCATGAACATATGAGAAATGAGCGAGAACCAGTTGGGATCTCCCTCAATGATATATGCCATGCGGTATCCGAGCGGAATGGCGGTGCCTTCAGGAACGGTTCCAAGAAGCTCGCCGGGAATGAGTCCGTAGGCGCACACGGATCTGACAAGCATGGAACCGGCACCCAGCCCCTGAACAAAGATCCATACGGCGATATTGATCGCAATTATGATAAGCGTGGCGACTGATTTATTGATGGTCGGATTGTCATCGCGAAGCGGAAACATGGCACAAATATAAACGATGCCTTGCTGCTATGAGGAGCGGTGAAATGAGTCCGCTCCGCCACAGCGACGTTTCACGGTTAATCTCCGGCAGAAATAAGATCAGTAAAGTACCAGTTTCCCCGATGCAATGAAATCGCTGTAAATTGCCGTTTCGATTCCCTCTGCCAGATTGGAGCTTGCCCAGTCGCCGATCAGGATCTCCCCCGACTGGTTCACCGAAAGAATTCCACGGTCCAGTGCGTTCTTCAGATCGACGCTGCTGAACCATTTCTTCGCGTTAAATCTGAGTTCCATGTGCGTAGTATCGGAAGAGGACAGAGAAAAGGTGCCCCCGCCTGCAAACTGATATGTCTTCGAAAAGGCGCGGTTCAGTTCAACGATGAAGCGGCGGGATTTTCCGTTATAGGGGAGGGTTCCGGAAAGGTAAATAGGCGCGCACACATAATGGGAATAGTCGGACCAGGAATAGCACTCTTTGGATACGCGAAGCAGCATGCCGGTATAGTTTGCCAACGGTAAATTAATAGTTCCGAGATCCGGATAAACGTCACCCGTAAGACCGTTGAACTTGAACGGACCGCCAAGCAACGCGATACAATGAGAATCCGGAGCAAGATACCAGGGCCGGTTTCGCAGATCCGAAAGAACCTCGCGGGGGTCTTCAGAAGGGTCAAGCATGAATTTAATTGACACGCCGGATAACACTATCCTTTCGATTGTCAGGTCAAGTCCTTCGCGGTCCTGCACAACAATGGAAGTATCATAGGCGGAGCACTCCGGCGCCTGCGCGGCTCCTTCAGCGGCCGTTTTTAGTGTGGAAAGGTTTACTTCGGCACGCACCGCCACGCTTACCGAACCACCCGGATTGCCTGCGCCTGATCCGCCGGCAAGGTCGCCAAGAGAACACTGCATGACAATCATGCCAGGTAAAACAAGAATCGCCGGGATCAGGGCTGTAGTGGGTGATCTCATGGCTTTTTCTCTTCGTTTCTTGAAAGCGGAAACATCTGCAGGTTGACCTGGAAAATTCGAGTGGCCTTGTGCTGTGTTTCGGCAAAGGCCAACAATTCTTTCCAGAACATCTCAAGACGTTTTTTTACTTCGGCATATCCTTCGGAAGCGACACCCAGCGTCACCGAACGGATGTCCCGCTCCTCGGGAGGAAATCGTTCTATGGCTTCTCGTGCAAGGTGCAACACGTTCTTGTGATACGTGGTAACGGCAACCGATAACACTTCTGACGGTGTGCTGACGACGCGCTCGGTATGGATCCAGGCGCCGCTTTCATTTTTGCGTATGAGCCCGAGTGTTGAAAGGATTTCGATACCTTTTCTGACTTTTGCAGCAGAGACAGGTGGAATGATTTTTTCGCCTATGCGGGCGGGATCGCCGTTCGCGTCAAGATCAACCACCAGTTCCCTGATGACCGGAATGTACCAGTGCGAAAAAAGCTCGTAT
This sequence comes from Chitinispirillaceae bacterium, assembly GCA_016932075.1. The sequence continues at coordinate 12,677 of JAFGDP010000095.1, forward strand.
TGTCTTTTGTCGAGTGTCTGTATTTGCTTGTATTCCCTTGCCAGAAGCATCTGGCGGAAAAAACGATCTTTCTGGTCGTGCGTTTTGGCATGGTCAAACTCGACCATATACTCGAAGTAGCTGCGTTCCTTGCGCGAAAGCTTCAGATTCTGGGAAAGCGCATGCATGCCGGACGTTTGAATGTTGAGCTTTCTCGCCTGGATAAGCTGAAGAAAATTCGGAGAACTTGAACCAGCTAGTTTTGCAAATGCCCTGAAAGAGAAGGATGGATTATTTTTTTTCAGAAAAGAAAAAAGATCTGTAAGATAGTGACGGTAATCAAGATAATTATATATGTTAACATCCATTTTTATACATCCGGCGATTGAAGAGCAGTTTGGTCTATTAATATAAGTTAATTTGGATAAAAATACAAAATATCAACGGATGATATTCGACAAAGATCATACAAGGTGTTGATAATAAATAAAATAATTAAATAAAAATGTAAAAAAATATTCACGTTAAAAAAATAATTATACATTACCCATGGATTTGGGAATGCTTTTTATACGTATCAGAAAAAAGCAGACCGTAAGGGCATTTTCAAGAATAACACTATCATGAGGGTTGGCGATACAAGGCTTGCTTGCGTGGATTTCTCTTTTAAAGAAAATGGCCCCGTCTTGAAACAGAGCATTAATTTATAGACATTTTTAAATAACTGATTTCAATTAGTTATTTTAATTCAAGCACTTATGTTATTGAATGGTTGCCTTGCACTTCTTGTTAGGTGCTTTTTTTTTGCACTAAAGTTTCTCATGGAATCTGCCGATAATAAAGAAGAGGAGATGGTATATTTCGCCAAACATAGAGGGATCGTGTTATGAATGTCCAGGGATTCGGACATACACATCATGCCGATTCACGGCAGCACAGCGTCACTCGGACAAAATCGTCCAAAGCCGACGCCACAAGGAGTGCTTTTTCCATTTCCGATAAAGTCGAGATTTCCTCGCAGAATTCTTCAGAGCGTTTTGAGATCATCCAGCAGGTTAAGAAAAAGATAAAAGCCGGATACTATGCGACAGAGCCGGTCATCGAAGATCTCAGCCATGGATTCGCCAAGATTCTAAACCAGCTATAAACCATGTAACTCCTCGTCTGGTTCCGGCCTGATACTATTTTTATTCGTAATGCTCAAGTCATTACTGCATCGACTTGCCGCTTACTATCTTTCGGGAAACCGTATCTGGCTGCCTCTGTTATGTGGCGCACTCTATTCATTTGCCCTTCCTCCGTTCAACCATGAGACTTCTACTCTATTCGCACTGTTCCCGCTTTTGAATTTCATGGTGCTGATTCCGCTGTTCGCTTTTGCTGTTCAGCGCTCTCTGAAAAGGGCGCTGCTGCATACCTACCTTTACGGCTACACCGCGGCGTTCGGCCAGTATCACTGGCTCATGTTCGACCGGGTCGAAGGGCTCTGGTTGCTGGTCATCCTCGGTCTCTTTCTCGCTTCAGCGTTTGTCGCCCTCCTGTATTGTGCGGCCGGAGCACTTTTCAGAGTGGTAGACAAGCGCATGGGCGGGGCGGGGATAATCGTGTTTCCCGCACTCTGGGTTCTCATCGATTATGCGCGATCGCTTGGCGAGCTGGCCTTTCCCTGGGCGTTTCTCGGATACTCGTTTACCCCGATTCTGCCGTTTTCGCAATTGGCCTCAGTCACTGGTGTCTGGGGATTGACGTTTATTGCGGTTCTCGGCAATACCATGCTGTGGCAGATGGGAAAGAAGATATGTAACGGTTTTCCGTATGGGCGGGAGACCCGGTTCCTTTTCGCGTTCATCGCGGTAATCGTCCTGATCGGCGCAGCTGGATGGTATCGGATGACCCGGTATTCTCAGACTGAAGCACCCCAGAAAAAAATCGCGCTCCTGCAATCGAACATTGACCAGTTCCGGTGGAGTAATGCAATGCTCGATACCGCTTTCGCCGTCAGCGAATCGCTCGTAACGGTATCGTCACTCGATGCGCCCGACTTGATGATCCTGCCGGAAAGCGCGCTGCTGTGTTTTGTCAGTCACCGGAGCGCCTATCAACAGCGTGTCCTTTCATGGGTCAGGCGCTCTTCAACGTCGCTCGTTTTCGGGTCGCTGGACTGGATTCGCGCGCCCCATGGCGAGCCCGTCGAAAACAGGGTATACAACGCCGCTTTTTTCGTGAAACCCGGATATTCTGAGTTTGCTCCCTATTACAAGGTAAAACTGGTGCCGTTCAGTGAGGCGCTGCCGTTTGAGGGTTTGTTTCCGATACTGTCAAGGGTCAATCTCGGAGAGGCGGATTTTTCACGGGGCAGCGATCCGGTCGTTTTTTCAACTGAAGGCGGTATTCATATGGCACCGCTCATTTGCTACGAAAGTATTTTCCCGGAATATGTGCGGTCTCGCGCCCGGCGCGGCGTCAATCTGCTCGTGAATATCACCAATGACGGATGGTTCGGCAGATCGAGCGGACCGCGCCATCACGCCATGATGGCGCGCATGCGCTGTATCGAAAACGGCGTGTCACTCGCCCGGTGCGCCAATTCCGGGATCAGCATGTTCGTCGATCCGGTAGGAAGGGTGCTCGGGGAGACTGGGCTGTATGAAAGAACGACATTGACACGCAACGTGCCGATTTACACCATAGCGACGATTTACCATTGTTTCGGGGACTGGTTTGTTGGGATGTGCGCGGTGTTGGCTGTATGTTTAACTGTTATTAATTTTTTCACCAGGAGACGTAATCCTTCTTGATAGTGGATATGTGGAAAGCCTTTGGTTTTAAGCCTTTATCATTTTTTAAAATATAGCCATTCATCCCCGATTATTGTAAGATGTAAAAATGGAATCACGTTTTATTTATAAATGACACCAATTTTTACTGTCGTAATGGCAACAAATTCAAGAAGCAATTATAACGACATATGGAGTAAAATGTGGGGTGATGTTCAGGAGTTCGGCCCGACCCACACCCATATTCGGAGGATGCTTTTTTCTCTTGCTCGGCAGTGTGAATTTTCATCGGTTCTTGATGCCGGCTGCGGTAACGGTGTTAATATGCGTTTCTTTCTGGACCGTTTTCCTGCCATAAGCCGGATTGCCGGTTTTGATATTTCTGATGTTGCTTTAAAATCCGCAGAAAAAAAGTGCCCCGATGCCGACTTGGCGCATCTGGACATTCAGAAAGAGCGGCTTGACGCACAATTCGATCTTGTCTACAGCTGTGATGTGCTGGAGCATATTCCAGACGACGTTGCAGCGCTTGGGAACCTTTATGCGATGACCGGGCGGTATCTTCTCGTAAGCACGCTGCAGGGCAGGATGAGGAAGTTTGAGGAAAAGATCGGGCATGTGCGCAATTACCAAAAGGGTGAACTGGAACAGAAGATTGTTGATGCAGGGTATTCTGTTAAGAGGAAAATCCAGTGGGGGTGGCCTTTTTTTTCGCCATTGTACCGGAACCTCTTAAATACAGGTTCGATGAATGATTATACGTCAAGAGGTACCGGATTGGCGCGACGCACCGCAAGTATATCGATTTATTGCCTCTTTCTATGTAATTCATCAAAAAGGGGCGATTATATCTTTGTCCTTGCCGAGAAAAGAAACTCTTCTGCATCTTTTGTAGAAGGGGGTTAGAACAATGGGAGTAGCGATTCTCAAATCAATTGGTTCGTTTAGTGCTGCGTTCTTGCGTCCAAGCATCATGCCTTTCGCACCCCTTTCAATAAATTACGAACCAAACAGCAGCTGCAACCTTGATTGCGTCATGTGTAATCGCGCGCGTTTTTTTGACGGGGAATACCGGGTTGACGCGGTGACGTTTTCGCAATGGTACGATCAGGTCAAGCCCGCTTTCGTAGCGCTGCACGGTTACGGTGAGCCGCTTCTTAATACCGACTTGTTTTCAATGCTTGCGTATGCAAAACAGCATGGTTCACGTACAACGATCACGAGTAATTTCATACTCCTCAACGGCCGAGCGGAAAAGCTCGTATCCTGTGGACTCGATCTCCTTAAAATATCACTTGATGCAACTGATGCAGAAACATACCAAGCAGTACGACGCTCTGATTCCTTCGTAACTGTGATGGAAAACATACGGGAACTTGTTCGAGTAAAGAGGGAGAAATCATCCGCCGTTCCGGAAATACGGATAAATTTTACCATCAGCAGGTTCAATGTACATCAGATCGGCTCAATTATCCGGCTGGCGAGCGAGAACGGCGTGCAGTCGATCTGTTTCGCGGTACTGCTGTTCAAGGATTCCATGCTCGAAAATCGAGACAGTGTGGGTGATATTGGCAAAAATGAATTTATCCGAATGATTGACGAGGGTATTCGAGCTGAGCGCGAGACAGGGTGTGTTACCAACCTCCGCAGTATCCGGCGTGACTTTCCCTTTCATTTATATGCATACGATAAGAATGATCCTGATGCGCGTAAAAACCGCAGGCGCTGCCTGAAACCCTGGATCACCTCGTTTGTGTCGTCGAACGGCGATGTCAAACCGTGCGACCTCCTCGGGCTTACCGGTACGGTCATGGGGAACCTTCACGAGCGACCTTTTCGAGAAATATGGAATAACGACGTTTACCGTGCTTTTCGAAATGAAATCAGATCAGGACGGCGTCCCAATCCGATATGCGCCGACTGTTTTCCGATGGGTATAAGCGACTTTTTCGAGTACCGTAACGTGAGCAAAAACTATTTAACGGAGTAACTGCATCATGGTTTCAATGGCAACATTTCACTCACTGTTCCGCTATTGTATCTGTTCCCCGATAGCCGGACCTCCGCTACGCGCCTCCATAACTTTGACGAACCGCTGTAACCTTCGCTGCGTTACATGCGCCACATGGAACAGGGGTGACGATTTTTCACGCGAGCTTTCAACATCCGAGTTGCTGAAGCTCATTGACGAGCTGATCGCACACGGTGTCAGGATTTTTTATTTCTTCGGAGGTGAACCGTTTTTGCACCCCGGTTTCTTTGAGATTGTTGCAAAAGTCAGCAAAGAGCACGGGCTGTTTTCTGAAACGGTGACCAATGGTACACTTTTAACCGAAGAGCGCGTCAACAATCTGTTCGATGCAGGTATGAATAAGATCTGGGTGAGCATTGACGGGCCTCGGGAAACGCACGATTTATTACGTGGCGTACCCGGTACCCATGCAAAGGCCATGGCGGGGCTACAACGTTTGTGCAAAGAGAAACTGCGGCGGAAATCGTCCATGCTCATTGACCTTGCCGTGACGGTGTCGCATCAGAATTACCGTCAGCTGGAAGAATTGGTTGAAAGCGTTAAAGATTTGCCCCTGTTTGAGGTTAACATACGGCATATGGGTGTATTTTTTCGCGATGATATTCGAAACATTGAAACCGTGCTCGGCGTCGATTTGGGCGGTTTAAAAACACCTTTGTTCTCGTCGGGAAATGAATATCTGCTCCGTGTTGAGGATATCCCCGATCTTCGTTCTATCCTGAAAAAGTTGCAGTCAAAAAAATATCCTTTTCAACTGCATATTGAGCCTCATATTTTCACGGTGGATGACTGGAGAATTGGCAGAAAAAATGCTCATACCTGTCTTCATATATGGACACAGCTATGTATCAATGCGAACGGAGATGTGAATCCCTGCATGTGGTGGGATGGATACGTTGTCGGTAATATTCGTGAAAAGCCGGTTATGGAACTCTGGAATAGCGAAGGTTTCCGGAATATAAGAAAAAACATTAGGCGGCTAACCGCTTGTTCAAAATGCACCTATTTTTACCTGTCGCTTCCGGAAAATTTCCGGCGGGCGCTTGCCGTGCCGCATTTCCCCTTCAAGTCGCTTTTAATTAAAAAATAGTATGAAGATTCTTTTCCTTTGCTCCGAAACAAAGCAACTTGGTGTCGGGTATCTTGTCAGCAGCCTGCGTAAACACGGTCACCAGGCTGCCGTTATTGTTGATCCGTTGCTATTAGATAACGAATTTGTACGCGTCGGGAAAATCAACCGTTCAATCGCCGAGAAAAAATGGAAGGATATATGCGATTCGATACAAAAGCTGCAACCGGATCTGATCGGATTATCGGTCAATACCGCAAACATTCGCTGGGCGCTTGAAAAGGCGGCCTTGGTAAAAAGCCGGTATAATGCTCCCATCATTTTTGGCGGACCACATCCCACGATCCTGCCGGAAGAAACGCTTCATCAAGAGGCGGTCGATATGGTGGCGATCGGGGAGGCGGAAGAGACGATCGTCGAATACGCGGAACATCCCGCCAAGACCGATATCGCCGGCATGTGGTTTAAAAAAGAAGGAACTGTCATCCGGAATCAGGTGCGTCCGCTGCGACAGAATATCGATGAATACCCCTGGCCTGCAGACGAGGCGTTCTACTGTCAGCTCCCTCCGACCTACCGATGGTATCCGGATGTACTGTCCGGTCGCGGGTGTCCATACGGATGCAGCTTCTGTTCTAATGCGTCGCGAAAAGACCTCTATGCAGCACAGCAGGCGGGTGGCCGCTGGGTACGGCAGCGAAGCGTTGATGGCGTGATTAAGGAGCTTATGTGGCGGAAAAAAAAACATGGGTCACGGCTTTTCGATTTTAAAAACGAGGTGTTTGCAATTAATGACGACTGGCTGCGCGATTTTTCACGTGACTATCGCAGACATGTTGCGTTGCCTTTTTACTGTTACTATTCACTGAACCTTGCAGCAGTTGAGGAGCGTGTACGGTTGCTCAAGGAAGCGGGTTGTCGAGCCGTGCATTTTGGACTCCAATCAGGATCCGAATCGGTGCGACGTGAGATTTTATTCCGGCATGAGCGTAATGCGGAAGCCCTTGAAGGTGCACGGAATTGTCATAAATATGAGCTCAATTTCTCAGTTCACTGCCTGTTGGACCTTCCTCTAGAGACGCCCCGCTCGCTTCGTGAGTCAGCGTATTTTTACAATGCACTCCGTCCCTCAGATGTGAGCTGCTATTCACTGCTGTACTTCCCAGGAGCGAAGATCGTTGACATCGCGTTACGAGCCGGGATTATCGATACTAATCTTGTCGATAAGATCAAACGAGGCGAAGCCAACATGGTGCCGCGACCCCTGAGGCCGGGCCGCAGAACAAGCTATCGGCGATTCGCGCTGCTGCTTACCTCAATCCCGCTCATGCCGTCCGGAAGTATTGACTGGATACTCAAACGTCCATGGGCGGTTTCGCTTTTTTCCCTGCTGCCGGTATCGCTGCTTCTTCCAGCGGTAAAATTCGTGACCATGTGGCGCGGGGGATGGGGGCATCTCATGCCGGCGATCATTTTCAACGAACTATATAACGTTGCGCGGCATTTTTTTACCCGTTCCGGCCTCAGAGCGTGGAGAACAGTATGAACCGTTCATATCTTCTGAACGGGATCAATATTCTCTTCAGGCCTGTAAAAAGCCTCTGCTATCCCGCCCATATACAAATTGAACCTGTCAACGACTGCAATTTACGCTGCCTTTCGTGCCCCCGCGCAAAGCTGGTTAAAAACCCTGTTGTCATGCCGCTGGAACGCTTCAAACGGATTATTGATGAAATCATGCCTCGGTATGTAACGCTCAGCGGGCTTGGAGAAACGATGATGCATCCTGAAATCTGCGACATGATCTCATGGTGCGTGCGGAAAAAAATATACGTCAACGTGACGACCAATATGACCCTGCTAGACCACGCGAAAGCGGCGGCACTGCTTGAAAGCGGCCTTAACGAGATCAGCGTTTCGCTTGATGCCGCGGACCGGGAGGCCTACCGCTCCGTCCGTGGCCAGGACCTCTGGGACCGTTTGATCGATAACCTAAAGGGATTCATTTCGCTGCGTCAAGAGCGGAAACAGGTTATGCCGGTTGTGCGCGCTCAATTTGTGCTGCAGGCACGGAATATCGACCAGGTCGTCGCCTTCACCATGCTCTGCAAAGAGCTGAATGTCGATTCGGTGTATTTCCAGCATCTTTCGCTCAACGGTATTGAAGAACGGCGTGAGGCGCTCGTCGGCGGCCTGACCAAGGAACGAGTGACAGCAGCGCTCAGGGAGGCACATGTATTCGCGAAAAAAGCAGGAATACCACGAACCAATTTGGCAGAAATGATTCGTGATTTTGATCTTTTTTGGGAGCAGTACCTGCTTCATAATCATCCTAAAAGGCGTGTCTGCTTGAACCCATGGTATGATGCGTATATCAACGTGGATGGACGAGTACAGCCGTGTTGTGCCTTTGCAGGCGATGTCGCAGGTGTCTATTTTGGAAATATGTTCGACGAATCATTCAAAGAGGTATACAACGGCGTCCAGTACCGATCATTCAGAAAAGCCCTGAAAAAGGGCAAACGACCCTATGTGGTATGCCGGCGCTGTTATCCCATCGGCCTGGGTGATATCGTCGGTCAGGTATTGCGGCCCAAATAAACGCTTCTCATAGTCATGCTGCATGCATTATGAACAGTCGTTACCTGCTCTTTAGAATCTTCAGACGTATAGTTCCGTTTCGGGTGAGCGACTTCCTGTTGCGCAGAAATATCGGGCTGAAAATCAGCATGGGAACGACTGATCCTGCAAGAGTGGTGCGTGAATATATCCAGGAACTCAACCGTATTTCACAAACGGTGCGCAATGCCTTGATTATGGAGATAGGATATGGCGGTTCATTTGGAACAGCTATTGAATTTCTTAAAAACGGAGCGCGTCACGTGTATCTTCACGACGAATTCGTTCGTCCGGCGACGAGGGTCAATACGCTTCTTATGGATGATTCGGGCGGATATCTCACGTTACAGAAGGGAATACCGTGTCCGGATCCCCGCCATATTACCCTGCTTCCGCGCGACAACGGAGCGTGGAGATTCATCCAGGGGTCGGTTGATTTCGTGGTTTCGCGCGCGGTATTGGAACATGTTGCTGACGTGTCTGCTCTGCTGAACCGACTGCTCGGACATGAAGCCCTGCGTGCGGCAGTGCATGCCCACTTTATCGATATGCGGGACCACTATTTCGCCTATCCGTATGAGATGCTCTGTTACAGAGAGGCTGTGTGGAAAGCGCTGCTTTGTCCTGCTGAACATCTTAACCGGCTGCGCCTTCACCAGTATCATCAGATATTCAAAAAGCATTTTGACCATTGTGAATACCGGATTACCGACACTGATCCTGTTGGATTCTTTCAGGTAAAAAACAGAATACAAAAACAATTTCTGTGCGGCGATAACGCATGTGATGCCGCTTTGAGGGCATGGGTCCTTGCATGGTAAGCACCTCGGCTATACTTCTCATCATCGTAATTGCCTATCATTTATGGTTCTCGCTTCGTCTTCTCAAGGCACCGCTCCATCCTGATACGGGTCAGTTTCTATACCGTGGTTTTTTCAAGGGAAAAGGACACGCTTTCCCCCTTTACCGGCACCCGTTCGGATCGTTGAAGCGGCTATTGAAAGATATATTCACTCCTTCAGGAACGGATTTTCACTACAGCTCATCATTTTACGAGCGTATACCGAAAAAAGAGTATTTGCCGTTATGCCAGAAAATCGGCTCCTATTTACTGGCAGAGTGCGTGGGCCGATTGCTGAACAATCCCAAGGCCTTCCGGATCTGCCTCTCCCTATATAATGCTGTTTCTATTTGTTTGATGTATGTACTGGGCAGTCTGATTTTTTCTGATGCCGCAGGTATCGCAGCAGCGGCCCTTTTCGCCGCCTACCTGAATATGCCGTATGCTGATTCTCACCAGCTGCATGCTGAACACCTGATCTTGCTCCCAATGCTTTGTTCGCTTGTACTGGTCATACTGGGATGCTTGTTTGACTTGCCCCTTGCATGTGTTGCCGCCGGAGTGCTGGTAACTGCAATAGTCCTGCTTAAGAGCAGCTCGGTTTTCCAGTGCCTGTTTATTGTGATCTCTCCACTCTTTTTCTTCACATCCACTCAGCCGGTGATACTGGTAATTGTCGGCGTTCTTGTTGCCACGGCGTTGTTTTTCGCATATTGCGCCCATAAACAGCTGCTCGCACCCTATTTGCTGCTGGCATGGTCGATTTCCAGCTTTACCGATTATAAGAAGGGTATCCAATTTTCAGTTCATAAGAGCGTCTTCAATCTTGCGCGGAACGCTATCGCCGACCGACTGACCATGTACGTTCCATTCGTGGGCCAAATGGCTCTTGTGGGAACCGGTGTTCTTTTTTTTATCCTTTATTTCCGGAGTTTTCCCTTGTCGATTGTACTGTTTGCCGCAACATGGCTTTTCTTCGAAATGGTGACGGTGCTGCTGCAGGGGAAGTTTTACTTTTCCCACCTGGTTTCCCTGTTTCCGGTGTCAACGCTCATGGCCGGCGCTGCTGTTGCTCATGCTATTACCCGTCAGGAACCGGCCGGAGCATTGGCGCTTGGTATAGCCCTCTGTATCACGGTCACGGCAGTATGCAGCTTCTGGTGTTCACGCGATCCGCTGTCCTATCAACTCAGGCTTTACACATCACTGTTCCATCCTCATACCCTCAGTTTTGCCGCGGCAGAGGTGATCGCGGATTATGTGAAAAAACATTCTGACGCCGGTGACAGGATCAAATTATGGGGGTATAATTCTGAATTCTATGTGCTGGCCGGTCGTCGGGAGCATAGTGGATTTAATGAGGATAAAATTATCTGCGATCCGGTTCAACTTGAAGGATTCTGGGGGGCAGTCTGGCGTCGATGGATGTTGCGGGATATGGCGGCTGATCCGCCTCTCTATATTGCAGACATGTATGGCACCCTCAACATCACAATCGTTGAAGCGGTAACCGGTTTCCGCTACGAGCGTGAAATGATCTTTTTCTCGCTCTATCCCCTCTATCGCAGGATGGGTGCAGCAGAGGATCGGCAACCTGTCACCGAAGATGCGGTCGAGCAGGTAGCCGTATCTAAAGAACTCATCGAGCATGCGGGAAAAATGGTGACGCGGGATGAATTCATAACATCGGTATCCCGCTGCTTCGTCCGCAAGGATATGTCCGGTGCCGATACCATGACCGGAGGCGGGATATCTGACCTCTTGGCCGCCTGGCGAGTCCTGAACGGATTTCAGGCGCCTGCAGGGAACGCGTGAAACAGATCAAGATAGGCTTGAGCAGTACGCTCCCACGAAAAGTCCTCCACCGCACGTTTTCTGCCGCGCTGTCCAAACAACCGTGCACGCTCGCGGTTGTGTAGCAGGATTCCCAGCTGCTCAGCAAAAACGCCCGTTTCATTGACAGGAAAAAGGAATCCAGTTTCTTCGTGGACCACCAGTTCCTGGTTGCCGATCACGTCGCTCGCAATAACCGGAAGACCGCACGCCATGGCTTCGAGAACGGTATTCGGCATGCCTTCACAAAACGATGGATTGACAAAACAGTCGACATATCGATAAAGATCCCGGAGCTTCTCCTTATTGACCCATCCATGCCACCGGATGCTTTTTGCCATGCCGATCTCCTCTGCGGCTTTGACAAGTCTGTTCTTTTCCGGCCCTTCACCCACCAAATGCAGTTCGATTTCTTGGCTTAAAGTGTCCATCAAACGGCGTGTGGCATGGAGTAGTGCCGGCACGTTTTTCTGTGTGTGAAAACGTCCGGCAAAAAGAACTCTAAACGGGCCGGCAGTTGTTCCGGACGTTTTTTCGGCAGGGGAGTAAAAAACCGCATCGATGCCGTTCGGGATGACCAGTATGTCAAAAGGATCAGTTTGCTCTGAAAGCTTCTTTAGTCCGAATGAGTTGGCGACCGCTGCCGTGCTTTCACGAAGCAGTTTCCTGCGTAACGGAGTGAGAAGGAAATGAACCGGATCAAGTGAGGGCACAAAATGGGGAACATCTCCACCCTGCATTGATATGATATAGGGAATGTGCAGGCGTTTTTTCAACCTGAACGCAATAGGAGCGCAGGGGAGAGTAAAAAATACAATAGCGGCCTGGACATTCAGTTTTTCTGCAATATCCGTTGAACGGGAAAGGGCGGACATGACGAAAGAGGCCATTTCAAAAAGGTTTGACTGGCCAGGTTTTTTCCGTATCGCCGGAACAGGGAGGATGCGCACGTTTTCGGTTATTACCGGATCTGTGCGATCATTAAATGCGACGGTGAGTACGCTCGCTTCGTGTCCGAGCGTAACCAATGCACGCGCTATCTGCCAGGTAGCGTTCCCTGCGCCCCCGCCGACAGGTGGTAATTCGTAATTAATAAGAAGGGTATTCATGGCCAGCAGGTTTTCGTACAATACATTCCAAAATAGATTGTACCATAGATGCTTAAGAATGGTATTCTTATTGATGATACAAAGGAGTGTCATCAACCGCGATGATTGCTGTTAGTAAAAAAATATTTGAAGAGATGCTGGCGGTAAACGGCCGCTATGCCGAAAGCCTGAGCGGCGTGCCAGCGGAAAAAATCGTAGAGGATATGTTCAACGAGCAGCGTGCCGTTGAACAGATCGAACTCCTGAAAAAAAAGCTTCCGAGCCATGATCTGAGCGGAAAAAAGTTTCTTGAACTTGGCTCCGGTGCCGGTATTGTCAATATTGTTAGCAGGAAGAAATATGGGATGGATGCTTGGGGATTGGAGCCGGACTCGAACAGCGGTGGAATGCTCGAAATAGGAAAGCAGGTATTGCTTGATAACGGATTATCAAATGAGTGCCTGCTCGCAGGAAAAGGCGAATGTTTGCCGTTTGAAAACAATACATTTGATATCGTTTTTTCCGAGAATGTATTGGAGCATGTTGATTCACCGGAAAAAGTGCTTGCCGAGGCTATTCGGGTATGCAAGACCGGAGGCACCATACACATGGTATTTCCCAATTACGGATCGTTTTTTGACGGCCATTATGCAAGCTTTCATATCCCCTATCAACCCAAATGGATGAACAGGCTCTGGGTACGCCACGTCCTGCATCGTGACACGTCTGCAGTGGATGGGTCCCGGACCGAGATCAACTATTTTTCGGTCCGACATTGGATACGGCCTTTTATCGCCAATGGCGAGGTGGCCGTTTGCGGTTTCGGCGAAGATATCTTCAAAGAGCGGATGAAAAAAATGAATTTTTCAACGTGGGCCGGTTTAGGCAGAGTCAAACGCTGGGTAGCATTTGCCCATCGACTGAAGATAGTGTCGTTGATAACCGCGTTGATGATCGTCTGTAAGGCCTATACACCCATTATCCTGACACTGGAAAAAAAGTAATATTACTTTCTGCCGGAACAAACCCGTTGGTGGAAACTGTCCCCCTTTGTTATACCTGTTGGGTTTTTTCCTACGTGTCCCCCGGGCTGCAATATGTGCTATGAACTTTTGAAATTCCCGCATAATTATGTTATTTTATTAAACAGGGCATCATGGCACACGCACCGGTCCGTGATAAAGGGGTGATGCGTATATATGGGGCGGAGAACGGTACACAAATTTCGGTGTCATTGTTACAAAACAGCTACAATGTATATGCTGGCGGCCGTTGCCCTGTCTGCACAGGTGTTCTACCATGACCAGTCATTTCCGGCAAAAAGCTACCTTTCCGCAATACCAGAAGAAACCAACGGATTTCGCATTGAACGGGTAAGCGCCATGCCGGCCGATACCGGGATGCCGGGCAGCGGTTCAGCCGTGGAGGTTATTATACCTGGCCGGCTGTCTACGGTCAAAGCAGATACCATTGACGGCGTTGTTTTTTCCGTCAGCGCAAATAAGGCATATTTCAAACCCGGCGATACCCTCACGGTGCGGTACCGCATCCGAAACCGGACCATGGGAACGGTGGTCTATGACTTCAATTCATCGTGCCAGTTTGACATCCATGTTACCAGCAGCAGGGGAACCAGTCTCTATTCATTTCTGGAGAAACAAACCTGTGGGTCACGGCCGTCGCGCATAACGCTGCGCCCTTCGACGGAAACGATCATGAGGTTTCCGTCGATACCGCTTACCATGAAAGCAGCTGATACTCTTGGAATCATGGCACAGATGGCCGGATACCCTCTCAGTGCCGTTGAACTGAGGGTTGTATATGCTGCAACCACGGGCGCTGCAGAACCTGTGGCGCTTGAGGGCAGGAAGAGCGGCAGGCCAATTGTTGAATTCAACCACGAGACCAGGATGCTCGTAATCCGTCTTGACTGCGCCCAACGGCTCACCATATCGGCGTTTGTTCTGACAGGAAAAAAAATGAACAAGCTTTCCTGCGAACGCTTCCTTGCCCCGGGCACTCACCTGATAAGTTTCAACAACCGCAAACTGGCTGACGGCGTCGTGATCTTCAAGGTCGAAGGCGCAGGGTTTTCCGAATCAAAGACCATCAATTTGACCCGTTGACACCAGTGTTAATTATTAACGATCATTCCCGTGGAAAACGCCAGCATGAAAGCCAGCCAGAGGTAGAGGAGCAGATTGTTAAGAAACGCCTCGGTAAATGAAGGGATTTTATCCGGTACTGCAGGCGACCGGCCGATGCCTTGGTTAACAAGACGTACCGCTTTCACTTTGCTGAAAAAATGCTTGTAAATGGACCGCAATGTCCACACCAGAAGCGCAGCACCGGTGAGTTTTGCCAGAATGGCCGCAAGGTCCATACTCATACTCCTTCCTTGTTGCCGCCGCTCTGTTGCGGCGGATTCTCAATCTCTATTTTTACCACATTCATGCGCCGGGACGCGATCTCGAGTCCGTTCCACATGAGAACGAACTCATAATTTCCCGGTTCAGGCAGGGGCAGGCCGTTGATATTGCCGCCGATCTCGATGACCGCGTGCCTGTTTTCAGACGCCTGCACCTCCCACGGTGGAAGCTGCATGGAAAACCCGGCGTTTTCCTTCCTGAAAATAAGCTGTGCCGTGCCGTTCGACGCAACATCGGTCATGGCGACATAGATCGCGCAATTGCCGTGCTTGGAAGGAAATCCCGCGCTGTTGATCGAGCTGAAAGTCCCGGCCAGAATGCTCTTGCCCGTGTGCGCGTCCCGGTAATAGTAATCGCACAGTATCATTGAAAGAACAATCGGTTTCATGAATAATTGATCCTGAAGGGAAAATAGTTTGTGAAGACGTGAATAAGGGGGGGAAAATATATCATCCTGAACTATAAACAGGATCTCATTTCTTGAATACTCACATCAAAAACCATACTATATTTGACATTCTGGTCCATACTACCACCCGAATAGGCATACTCTGCAATGGGACCCTCATGACCCCGACGCGTCGATTCAATAAAGAAATGCTGCATTCGCTTATCAGGTCCATCCGCCTGTTGGCAGGATTCAGGCCGGCCGGGGTCCTGTCGGTTATCAGGTGGCTCTGGGTTTTCATGCGCGCCGCGCAGCGGCGCGGTCACTATGCAGAAGCATTTGATGTCGCCGTACCTCCGCTCATCATCCTGAGTGCAACCATGCGCTGCAATCTCCACTGCAGCGGCTGCTACAGCCGTAACTTTTCCCTGAACAACGAGTTGCCCCTTGCGTCCATGGACCGCCTGTTTTCAGAGGCGCGCACGCTCGGCGTTTCTATGTTCGTCATGACCGGCGGTGAGCCTCTGCTGCTGGGCGGCCTGCTCAACCTTCTTGCCAGGCACCGCGACCTGCTGTTCCTGCTCTTTAACAACGCCACCCTGCTCGACGCCGGCGCAGCCAGACAGATCGGTGCGTCACACAACATCATTCCCATGCTCAGCATCGAGGGGAACGAAACAATGACCGACCAGCGCCGCGGTAGCGGCATGCACCGTACGGTGCTGGCAACGATGGACCTGCTTAAACGGGAGCATGCCTTTTTCGGATTCTCCACCATGGTGACCACGAACAACATCGCGCTCATGCACCATGATTCGTTTTATGACGATCTCATACAACGCGGGTGCAGGATCGGCCTCCTTGTCGGCTATGTGCCGGCAGCCGGGGACGCACCGCTTGATTGTCTGCCGTCCGTTGAGGCCCAGCGCGCATTGCGAAAACGCGTCAGGGAGCTGCAACACTCAAAGCAGCTCATTCTCATGCAGATGCCTGAGGACGAATACGAGCAGACCGGCGCCTGCCTGGCGGCAGGCAAGGGATTTGTCCATATCAATGCGCACGGGTATGTCGAGCCGTGCCCGTTTTTTCACTGGTCCACCCATACCATACAGGGTTCTACGCTCAAACAGGCCCTCGCTTCGCCATGGTTGCGCCATATCCGCACCAACACCAACTTCACGGACATCCCGCACAAAGGCTGCGCTTTGTTTGAACACAGGAGCGAGCTGCAAACAGCGGCAACATCAATGGGAGTGATCGATACCGAGTCCGCGTTTAAAGAGGGATAGGGATTTTACAAAAAGCAGAAGGCTTTTTATTCCACCATCGGCCCTGATTTGCGACGCTTATTATATTCCCGTTCGCTTGGTTTTATCACCAATGGTAGGTTACATCTATCCAGGGAATTGGGAACTCCATTTTTTCGTAGAAAAACAAACCGATGTCGGTTGATAGATGCTTTCCCAATATCCGGCCGGCTAGGCCGCAGATAAACGGTGATTCAAAATCCTCGATTTGGAATAGCCAATTTTCTGTTACCAGCGCGAAATGCTTATTCAGCCGAAGGATGCCGCAAAATGAAAACCAGTACAACTCCCCAAAACCTGATTCATCCGCGCCTACGGTGAATGGCGGGCTTATACTGAACGTCGCATGTTTATCATGATCGCCCACGGTTATGCTTCCATACGGAAGGTTTAATGCAAAACCTTCAGCCGGGATTATAAGCGTCTGCATTCCAAGAGCGATGCTCAGCGGTTTTGCTATCTCACCGCCAACTTTGCCGCCCAGGATTACATTCAGTCCCTCTTCCATAAACCATAATGGAACTGCCGCGCCTGCGTAGAGATCGACATGTTCCGATACCCCGATTCCCACCGATGAAAAAAACAGCTCTTTTTGTGAAAAGCTTACTGTTCCTTTTCCCAACATGAAGGCGGACGGTGAATAGAGATAGGTGGTACGGTTCGGATCAGGATACCACATGTCATCTGTCATGTCCGCCGGGACAAGGGTTTCACGTTTAAGGTTTTTGATTATCTTTTTATCAATAGTCATCTGGTTTCCATCGCCGAATTCAATGACGATGCTTTCCTCGTTCTCCTTCACCAAATACCCTTTAAGGCCTTGTCCGTCCTTGAGGGTTACGGTATAGAGTGGTCTTTCTTTCGCTGATACTTCCAAAGACGATGTGTCATTGGCCGGATCGTGCGATTGTTCAATAATTTCTTCCGAATAAGCACCTGTCATCCCTACTAACAGTGCCATGAATGGTATGATTCGCATGTTACTCTCCATGTGTGTGCTGGTCTGTTTCATGCAAGGACTTGTAAACCCTTGGTAATTTACATTTTTATTTGTCCCTCGTGGGCAACTTTGAATTACGTGAATTTTGATCCAGGTAGTGCGGTGTTACGTCTCTTTTCCCAACGTCGCGGCACATACACGGCATTTTTCACTTCAGCTTGTCAAATTTGCCCTGCGGCGGCAGGGAGCGTTTGCCCGCTTTGAACGCGATGGCGCCGGACGGACACGCCGTGATACAGGAGCCGCACGCGAAACAGTCCGGAATGGCCTTGTCCCGTTTCAGAATGCAGCCCATGACCGTTGACGGACACGCTTTGACGCACGTACCGCATGCGATGCATTTTTTATAATCAACGACTATTTTAAAAACCGAAACGTGCTCGATAATCCATCCTGCCAGCCCGAACGGGCAAAACAGGTGACACCAGGGACGGTACACAACGATACTCGCCAGCAGCAGTGCGCCGGCAAAGATGCCGCCGGCAATACTCAGTTTCTGCGGCTTGAAAATCTTGAACGGATCGATGGGATCTATGATATCATACGCCCATGCAAGGGCGAGAACGGTGAAGAACGCAACAAAGGCGATCCGTACCGTATTGCTGATGACAAAAGGGATCCGGTACTGCCCGATGCGGGGCTGGTCGCGGGAATCACGGTTCATTCTGAACAGCAGGTCCTGCAGCGTGCCGGCCTGGCATCCCCATGAACAGATGAACTTGTTGGCAATGAGCACCATGAGCAGGAACGCCGCAAGGGCGATCATCCGGGGAGGGAAAAGCACTTTTACCGTGCCGAAAAGCGCAATTGCGTCCTTGACCGTTCCCATTGGTCCGGGATCAGAACCGAGAACGACCCCGAAGATGACCACCGCAAAGGCATAGTACGCCATTCTCGCCCTGTTGGTGAGTTTCTTTCTACGCAGAACAAACAGCATTCCGGCAAGGAAAACGAACCACGCGCCGAACTTGATAAAAATCTTGTTCCAGTTTTTTGACTCGCTCTCCGCGCGCACCACCGCGGCTTTCTTTACTTGGAAAACCAGCTCTTTTTTGGAATAGCCCAGATCGCCCAGCCGTCGCGATAGATCGTTTCTGGAGGTCAGGCCGAACAGCTTCTTCAGCTGCGGGTTTCGCAGGTTATTGGTCGCACCGAACTGCGCGACCGTCATGGTGTCATTGAATACAAGCGCGCCCGGCGCTTCAATGCGTTCAGGCTTCTCGTTCCAGAGCCGGACCGAAAAGAACGATCCACCCACCACCGCGGCAACAACGAGCACTGACCGCGCAACGACCCCGGCTTTATTCGTACCACTCATGTCATTTCCTTTCTCCGGTTAACTAAAGGTATTCCCCATTAACGCGCTATATCCTGGCATTGTCTTTTTTTGCCAGTACCACCATTCCCTTTGGAACCATATGCCCCTTGAACGGCACCCAAAAAGCTTTAAAGTAGCTTATGCGAATGTCAATAAAACCATGTTCGTTCAGCAAGCCCGTTATTTCCTCAGACGAATAGAGCGTCAGGTTCATCTTTCGCACGTATTTTGCATGATTCAATCCATCGTCCTTATTAAAAGCCATTTCACCAACAAATCTTCCGCCGGGCCGGAGCGCGCGCGCTATTTCCCGCACTGCCGTGCCCGGTTCCGGCCAGAAATACAACGTTTCAATCGCGACAACCGCGGAAAACGTTATTATTCTCCTGAAACATGCAAAATTTGACTGCCAAAACGCTTTGTTTTACTGTCAAGCCGGTCTTTCGGGGCAAACGCCGCAGCAGCTAAAACCTGAACTCCCTGTCTACTATCTCTGAAATAAATCGATCAAGCGACACCGGATAATACTGGAACCTGGGCCCGAAGATTAGACCGGTGCGGGTGTTCTCCTGCGCCATGAGGGTGTCATGGAGCCGGTTCAGGTGCTCGTCCGGTTTCTCTTCAAAGTTCTGCATCTTGAAGTATTCGCTCTCGACCTTGAGCTGTTTGTTGTTTGAATAGGCGAATGAAAAAATGCGGCCCTGGATATCCTGTTCAAAGGTATCGGGATCGAACACGTCGCCGAACGTCTCCTGCAGGGCATGCGGCGAGATGATGAACTTCGGGGACACGTTTATCTTGCCGTTGATCTCAACCGTGTGCGAGGGATTTTCGTCGTTGGGCGAGACGAGAATGTAGGGGAGCTGGTGGTATCCTGAAACAAAGCCGCTGATGGGCCTGCGCAGGATATCGGTCTTGAAATAGATCTCCTTGATTATTTCATTATTGCCGTGCTGAAAATGCCAGGAACTCATACGGGGTAAATGGCCGTCCTTTTTTGTGATGATCACCGTATATGCAACAATAACGGAAGTGTGAGGTAAAATACATTAATTCTATGATGCGGTGCCTGGACGGACCGACTCAGGCGAGCGGCTCAAACCGTGCCTGAAAGAACCGCAGGTCCCTGGGTTCGTATACCATGGCCAATCCGCGGGCATCTTTTCGGTTATCATAGACGCATTTGACCGCTTCGGCCACCACATCCATATGCGCCTGGGTGTAAACGCGACGGGGGATGGTGAGCCGCACGAGTTCCAGCTTTGGATACCGGTGATCGCCGGTTTTAGGGTCACGGCCGGCAGACACGATGCCGCGTTCCATGCTGCGGATGCCGGAATCGAGATAGAGCTGTGCAGCAAGCGCCTGGGCAGGGAACTGGTCCTGCGGAATATGGTCGTATATCTTTCGAGCATCAAGAAAGATGCCGTGGCCGCCGATCGGTTGCACGATCGGAATGTTCCAGTTCTGGAGCAGGCCGCCCAGGTAATAGACCTGGCCGATGCGCGACCGCATGTGGTCGTCCTGGAGCGACTCTTCGATGCCGATAGCGAGCGCTTCCATGTCCCTTCCGGCCATGCCGCCGTACGTATGCAGGCCCTCGTAGACCACCACCATGTTGCGGAGCTGCTCGAACAGCGCAGGATCATTGACCGCGAGCCAGCCGCCGATATTGACGAGAGCGTCTTTTTTTGCGCTCATCCAGGCGCCGTCCGAAAGGCTGCACAGTTCATGCACGATCTCCCTGATCGGCGTGTTGCCGTAGCCCTGTTCGCGTTCCTGGATGAAATAGGCGTTTTCCGCACAACGGGTCACATCGAGAAACAGGCGTATGCCGTGTGCAGTGCACCAGCCGCGCACCTGGCGGAGGTTTGCCATGCTGATCGGCTGGCCTCCTGCCATGTTGACGGTTGCTGCAATGCTGACATAGGCGATCTGCGCCGGACCGCCTGCTGTTTTGAGCACGGCGTCGAGCTTGTCCATGGCCACGTTGCCTTTGAAAGGATGGGTATTATAAGGATCGTGCGCTTCTTCGATGATCACGTCCTCGAAAATCCCGCCGGCAAGCTCCTGATGAAGCCTCGTGGTGGTGAAATACATGTTGCCCGGGACATACTGTCCCGGTTTAATCGCGGCCTTGCTGATCAGGTGCTCTGCCCCGCGTCCCTGATGCGTGGGAACGACGTGCTGATAGCCATAGTGCTTCTGTACGGCCGATTCAAGGTGAAAGTAGTTTCTGCTGCCGGCGTAGGATTCGTCACCGAGCATGATCCCTGCCCACTGTAAATCACTCATGGCGCTGGTGCCACTGTCGGTAAGCAGGTCGATATAAACGTCCTTTGAGTGGAGCAGGAACGTATTGTACCCGGCTTCTCTGATAGCCTGCTGCCGCTGGACGGCACTCATCATGCGAATGGGCTCGACCATCTTTATTTTCCAGGGTTCCGCCCAGGAGCGCCGTGAAAGCTGTTGACCAATGGTCCTGATGTGCGATGGTTCCATGGTAGAATCCTGCCAGGAAAGGAGTGCGCAGGTGAACGCGGATAAAAAAGCAAAAGATAAAATAGTAATATTCACAAGCGCTGGTTACGATAATCGGAATGGAATACGGAAGGTCAAAGGAAACGGGGAGATACGGTATCAGGGCGGCGAGCTATTTAATTGTAGAGGAGGCAAAAACAAAGCATCGACGCGCGGGTCGTACCGGGAGGAGTTCCCTATACTTGGCGAATAGGAATTCAATCTTCGGTTCAGCCATCGATTTTACATAGGCGTGATTCCCCGGCCGCCTGACCTTCCTGCGTCAGGCGGCGAAGTGTGCATGTTCTCTAAGAGATCGTCGGCAGGAGACATGATCCTGCAGGCAATCGGCAGCATCCTGCACGCAACCCGGCATGGGATCGATTAGCAGATCGTGTTTTGGGAAACTTTCCCCTTGATATCGAAATTCTCAAAATGGATCCGTTTGGAAAGGTCGGGAACCTCGCTTGCGCAGGTTGCGGGAAGGGATGAGGAGTATTTTTTCAGAAAGCGGTCCGCAAAGCGCTGCCACGAAGCGTCAAATGATCCGCCTGACTGGTGTTTGATTACGATGTCGGGCGTAACGATCAGGCGATGGGTCCGCCGCACCTGCATGCAGATGTCCAGGTCATAGAAGTGGAACCGGTCAAACGTGGCTTCATCGAACCGGATCCGGTCAAAGAGCGTTGCGCGGATAGCAAAGAACAGTCCGTCCACCGCAACCACGTCGGCGTCGGTATTGTCCCATGAAAAAACGGTCAGGTGAAAGGCGGCGCCATTTCCGGTCTCATGGATGACCTTGCCTTTTATAAACGGCCTTCCGGCAGCGACCCATCCGGGATGCTCCCTGAACAGGTACTGCGTGCCCGCCACGCCCACGAGCCCGATGGATGCGTCGTCGAATTTTTTCTGCAGGACGCGGTGCCAGCCGATCTCCATGAAAAACGCGTCCTCGTGCATGAAAACGAGAATATCGCCACGTGCCCTGCTCAGGCCCCTGTTGTACGCGGCGCAGATGCCGCTTGCGCCTGAGCGGTTGTCGATGCGCAGATACTCGGCCTCGCCGGAGGCCGTCTTTTGAATATTGCGTTCATGGAGCGTCCAGGCAGGGTCCTGTTTGGAACAGACGATCACGCTGACCATATGGTATATGGTACATGAAATGCGCCGGTTGTGCCATGATTGGCAAATTCCGTGAAAGGTAAACAGCATCTATGTATTTTATTACATCGGCCCCAGAGAGTCAGGATTGGAACAAGATGGAAGAAATCATAGTCCGGAATTGTGCATGGATCACCATTCCCCGGATAAAGGACGGGTTTGACGGCGTCATTTCTGTGGTTGAGGAGGCGCGCGCCATCCCGTTTTCCATTAGGAGGGTCTACTATATCTATAACCTCATGAACCATGACCGGGTCCTGCGCGGCAAACACGCCCATAAAAAGCTCAGGCAGGTGCTGTTCTGCATCAACGGGAGCTGTGACATCATTCTCAATGACGGAAAGAACGTCCAGGTCGTTGAACTCTGCGAACCGCATATCGGGTTGTACGTGGGGAACCGGCTCTGGCACGTGATGCACAATTTCCGCAACAACTGCATACTCCTGGTATTCGCGTCAGAGTATTTCAAGGAGAGCGACTATATCCGCGATTTCGACGCATTCCTCAAGTATGTTTCATCTCCCCGCCGAACGGCCGGAAAAACAGCCCGTACAAAGAGAGGTGCGGGCTGAGAATGGTCCTTTTCAATGACCTAAAAAAGCACTATGCCTCGTGCAGGCGCGATATTGACGCGGCTGTTCGGGCCGTATTCGACAGCGGCAGCCATATTCTGGGCAGAGAGGTGCAGGAGTTTGAGCGGGAGTTTGCCGCGTATTGCGGGGTTGCGTACTGCGTCGGCGTGGCCTCGGGCACCGAGGCGATCGCTCTGGCGCTGATGGCGCTGGATATCGGGGCCGGTCATGAGGTGATCACCACGAACATGACCGCGTTTCCCACCGTTGCCGGGATCAGGCAGGCCGGCGCCATCCCCGTTGTCGCGGATATCAGGAGCAGTGACGGACTTCTGGACCCCGCAAGCGTGGAAAGAAACATTACGGCCGGGACACGGGCGATCGTCGCGGTGCATCTCTATGGCCAGTGCTGCGACATGGACCCGCTTCTGGACCTGGCGCGTCAGCGGAATCTGTATCTCATTGAAGACGCCGCCCAGGCCGCTGGCTCGACCTATAACGGCAGGAACGCGGGAAGCATGGGCGTCTGCACCGCGTTTTCGTTCTATCCGACAAAAAATCTCGGCGCGTTCGGCGATGCCGGCGCCGTGACCACAAACAGCAGCGAACTTTACCAGAAGCTGCTCATGCTCAGGAACTATGGCCAGAGCCGGCGCTACTATCATGACGCGCCCGGAATCAACAGCAGGCTTGACGAGCTGCAGGCCGCGATGCTCCGCGCAAAGCTCCCGCATCTGGACGAATGGAACAAGCGGCGCGCCGCGATCGCGGCGCGCTATAGGCAGGGCCTCAAAAACGTCACCTGCCTGGATCAACATGCGTATGGAACGTCAAACAACCATCTGTTCGTGGTCAGGCACGAAAGGCGGGACCATCTCATGGAGTTTCTGCGCGACCGCGGCATCCAGACGCTCATTCACTACCCGGTGCCGATAAACAGGCAGAAGGCGTTTCGCGGGAAGAACACGGCGCCGCTGCCAGAGAGCGAAACCTTTGCGGACACCATCGTGTCGCTTCCGCTCTATCCGGAACTGGAGGACAACGAAGTGGACCAGGTGATCGAGGCGATCAATGACTGCCGCTGATACCGCGCTCAATCTGTCAATCGTTATTCCCGTGTATCGCGGGGAACAGTCGATCGGTCCGCTGGTCGATCTTCTGGTGAGGGATCTCTCGCCGCTTTACCGTCTGGAGATCGTGCTGGTGAACGACTGCTCGCCGGACAATTCGGAACAGGCATGCGTCGCGCTCTACCGGCAATATCCATCGATAGTCAAGTTCTACAGTCTGTCCAAAAACGTGGGCGAGCATAACGCGGTCATGGCCGGGCTCAACAAGTCAACGGGCGACTGGGTGGTCATCATGGACGACGATTTCCAGAACCCAGTGAGCGAGGTGGTCAAACTCGTCTCCTTTGCCGCGCAAAACGCCTACGACGTGGTGTATACCTGGTATGACCGGAAAAAACATTCATCTCTGCGCAATCTGGGAAGCTGGTTCAATGACAAGGTGGCCACGATCATGCTCAAGAAACCGGCGAAGCTCTATCTTTCCAGTTTCAAGGCGATGAACCGTTTCCTGGTAAACGAGGTGATCAAATACACCCTGCCGTTCTCCTATATCGACGGCCTTATCATGCAGATCACGGGCAATATCGGCACCGTGCAGGTGGAACATGAGGCGCGCGCCGCCGGTCGTTCGGGATACACGCTCAAAAAGCTCATCTCTCTATGGATGAACATGTTCACCAACTTTTCCGTCCTGCCCCTGCGCCTGGCAATGGCCATGGGGTTCGCGTTCGCGGGACTCGGGTTCCTGGTCGGTCTCGAAATGGTCATCGAAAAGTACCTCAATCCGACAATGCCGGTCGGTTACGCGTTCCTGGTGTTCATCGTGACCGTGTTTGCCGGGATCCAGCTCATCGCGATCGGCATGGTCGGCGAATACCTGGGCAGGATGTTCCTCAACCAGAACAGAAAGCCGCAATACTCCATTCGTTCGTCGTACGAAACCCCGGCGCCAGAAGAGCCTCATGGAAAAAAATGAATACGAAGTGATGTACCGTCTCGAGAACAGCTACTGGTGGTACGCAGGATTGCATGAGCTGGTCGCGCGTTTTTGCGAAAAAGCGCGTTTGCGCGCGGCCGGACCGCTGCGCATAATCGACGCCGGGTGCGGTACCGGCCGCATGATGGAGCTCCTGGCGCGGTTTGGAACGATTGAGGGATTTGATTTTTCAGAAGAGGCGGTTCGGTTCTGCGCAGAGCGGGGCCTTTCCCGCGTGACACGGCAGGATATCAACGAATGGAAACCGCAGACCGGGGCGTATGACGTCATCATCTCGCTTGATGTGCTCTGCCATAAGTCGGTGCGAAGCGAGCAGGAGATGCTCAACCGCTGCTTTGCCGCGCTTGCGAAAGGCGGGGTGCTTATCCTGAACCTGCCCGCATTCGAGCTGCTCAAGAGGCGGCATGACGCTGCAGTACACACCCGCAAGCGCTATAGAAAAAAAGAGGTGGTCGGCATGCTGCAGACAGCGGGGTTTGAAAAAATTTACGCAACGTATCGCCTGCCTTGGATTTTTTTCATCATGCTGTCAAAAAAGATGCTGGAAAAGGCAATGGGCGACCGTTCGTCCGGATCAGACCTCAGACCCCTGCCGGGGTGGCTGAACGGTCTGCTGCTCTTGGTGAACCGTTTTGAAAATACGCTGATCAGCGACGAAATATCCATGCCGCTTGGAGGTTCGCTGTTTGTGGTTGCACAAAAGTCCTGACGCTGATAAAAGTATTGGATTTTTATTTTTCGCGAGGCTATTTTTAATGAAGGTATCTCTCCCTTGCAGGCATCCAGTGAAGTTAATCGCGAGCTTAAGCGCCTAGCATTCTTGTTGAGGATAAGTGGAAAACGGTCCAACACCATCAACACATTCAGCCGCCCTTGGTAAGGGGATTCTGAACAGCCAGATATACCTGTACTGCCTGCTTTTTGCCGTCGCACTCCTTGTCCGCCTTCCCGGCATAGAGTTCCACTCGCTCTGGTTTGACGAGACCAGCACGGCCAATGTAGTGGTCCAACCCTCCTATGCCGAGCTCTTCAGTGCCCTCTATACATTCGAAGGAACGCCGCCCCTGTTTTACCTTGTGGAAAAAGGTTTCATTGACCTGCTTAATGTTCCGGCAAACGAATATTCCCTGCGTTTGCTCCCGCTCCTGTTCAGCGCGCTCTCGTGTACCCTGATATTCGTGCTTTTTTCCCTGATCGGAAACCGCAGAATCGGCCTGTTGTCCTATATCCTTGTAACGCTTTCCAGTTTTCATATCTATCTTTCACTGGAAGCGCGCTGCTATTCGTTTTTAGGGGTCATGGCCCTTGCGACCCTGCTTTTGATCATTCTGTGGTGGCAGCGCGCGACGCTGCTGCGTTCCGTGCTTCTGTGCACAGCCATCATTATCCTTGTACAGATTCATTACTATGCAATGCTGTGGGTGGCTGCGATTGTCATTGCGGCATTTTTTACCGAACGGAAACGCCCTCGCTTTTTTACCTTTTTAAGCCTGTGCGTTGCTGCCGCTTCAGTGTCATTCGCATTTCTGATGCCGCTTTTTCTCAACCAGGTCTCGCATGAAGTCGGGGAAATCCGGGATTTTCTCACGGCAAAATGGGGACTCGGCACCATATACGCTCCTGTCAAGGTCATGATCGGGGCCTATCTTTTTAAAATCAATCACCTTGGAGAGATAACAGCGCGTGACCTGCTGGGCATTGTTCCGGTTTTGTCGCTGTTCGGGATCGCCCTGTTTTTTCTGGTCGGCCGCATTCGCGATCGCGATCTTTCCAGAACCGAAACCATGGTGATCGTTGCCGCCGCGTGCGCGTATATCTTTCACGTGAGCCTTGGCTGGAAGATCCCTTCGGTGCATCCCCGCTACATGGCCCATTTCCTTGTTCTGCTGTTCGGGCTTCTTCTGCTTGCGGTGCGCAGGGACAACCGGCTCGTGACTGTTTTTTTTACGGTTCTCCTCGTGCTCAATGGCATTGGAAATTACCGGTTTTTTGATTACAGCCAGTCGTACATCGAGCCGTGGCGCGACATTGCCGCAGCGGTGGAAAAGCATATTGATACGAGGGATGGCCGTCCTGCGCCGGTACTCACCGATATGATGATATCCCACTCAATGGCCTATTATATGAAGGACGCCAGCGTGCCCATCATCAACATCCCTACGGTGACTGATTCCATAGAGTATTCACGCCTGGACCTGTTCGGCCATGAGTTTATGTCGCCGCTTTTCCACTATACCTACTTTCCTGTCAAGGGCCGCGTGTCCCTCCTCGATGTCATGCGCAGGGAAAAGCAGGGGATCTTCATCAAAAAGAATCTCTATGGACGGGAAAAGGCAGGCGTGCTGCATACCAGGTTCAAGGGCCTTGTGGATTTTTCCCTTCTTCGCTGTTTCCCGACCAACCAGGGCGACGTGTGCATTTTCCGCTGGCAGTACGCAGGGAAAAGCTAATAGGATTATTAATATAAAACAATAATATTGTGGGGGATGGCTCAATAATCTGCCACAGGCAGATGGGAATCCCTCTCTCCGAATCCCGACAGAACGTCGGGATTCTACGCTACCCCCAGCGTGTGGACCACCGGTAGCACTTACCAAGTTAACATCGAGACCCTCAGGGTACGTGAATAGCGAAGCGGCATTTTACATTATGGAATGAAGAAACGGTTGTTATTCTTGTGTTTTGGTTTTTCAATCTGCAATTAAAAGGGATGGTTGATAGCGTGGTAAATACGTCCCCCTAAATCCCTCGGTGGGGGACTTAACAGGTGGTTTTCGCGCCAGGGGCGACAGAGGGTAATGACCGAACGGCAGTGAGGTTATTAGTCTTGGGAGCGCAGGCGCGAATGCGACCAGCGGACAAGACCGGCTCGCCTAAAGGCGAGAGCCCGGAGGAGAAACGGTGCCGACCTGCCTGAGCGGGGCGCTACGCGCAGGCAGGAGGCAGGCGCCCAAATTTTTTCTTTCGAGATTGATCAACAGATACCCAATTAATTATCGTCGTTTTCCCTCAGAAAACGCTTTTTTCACCTCCACGTATACGTTCAAGCAAATGCTCGGTATATTAAGAGCAGAACGTTACAACATCAATCCATTCCGCAAAGGAGGCCGCATGAGCGTTTCGGGTTATCAACAAAAAAGAGTTCGAATGTCCTGCCTCGTGGTAGTGCTGCTGCTTCTGCTGCCTTTTACTGTTGTTTCCCAGGATATTGAAAGCATCGAGGGCCCGCTCTGCGTGGTCAAGGACACGGTCACCCAGAAAACGTTTACGCTTTCGCCGGAGCACTCGACGTACAACGTGGTGGTCACGGACGGGTTCGCGCATGTGAAACTTACCCAGCTCTATGTGAACAAGTACGGCAGGATCAGGGACATCATCTACGTTTTTCCGCTTCCGCACAAGGGGAGTGTGCATTCGATGTCCATGCTGTATAAGGACGAGCTGTACAAGGCGCAAATCATGGAACGGCAGGAGGCTGAGCGTAAGATGGATTCTGTCGCGGTAAACGGCGGCACCGGAGCGCTTCTTATTCAGGAGCGGCCCAATATTTTCCAGCAGCGGCTTTCCAATATCGCGTTCGGGGATTCGGCCTGGGTGACCATCGGATTCAGTATGCCGCTCAAGTACGACAACAACACCTATGAGCTGGCAATACCGACCATGATCGGCGAGCGGTATCAGAGCGAAGGCGAGGATTTCGTGCCGTCAGGACCGTTCTGGAATCCGCCGGAAGACCGTGACGGACAGTCATTGCAGATCAATGTGCTGATCCAGACCGGATTCAGGATCATCCGGCTCGAATCGCCGACCCATCCGATGGTTACCAACGATCTTGCGACTATGCGCCAGGAACTGGAACAGCGGGGCGTGCTGGAACCGGGATCAGAGATCGAAGAGCCGTTTCATTGCGGTGGCATACTTTTAACGCAGGCCACCTATCCCAACCGTGATTTCGTGCTCCGTTTTTCAAGGCAGGAGGCAAAGCAGGATTTCACCATTGCATCCTGGTATGACCGCGAGCGCAACGAGGGCTATTTTGCCATGAGCATCTTTCCCGATACCAGCATCCATGAAGGAGCGAGGCCTGATCTCGACATCGTACTCCTGGTCGACCATTCAGGGTCACAGAACGGATGGCCGCTCGAAGCGGAAAAAAAGGTATGCTCGGAGATCCTTACACGGCTCCTGCCAACCGACAAACTGAGCGTACTTGCCTTTGAAAGCAGCGTGACCTGGGCATTCGGCAGCGAGCTGCCGCGTGACGCTAAGCCCGAGAACATCGGCATTGCTTCAACATTCATAAACAGTCTCACGGCGACCGGCGGTACACAGCTGTTAACCGGTGTGCAGCAGGCACTGTCAGTTCCTTTAGTCAGCGGGTATGAACGGTATTACGTTATTCTGACCGATGGATTCGTTACCAATGAGACAACCATATTAACAACAATCAGAGACCACCCTTCCAATCCGACCGTGTTCACGTTCGGGTGCGGCAATAGTATCAACCGTTACCTGATCGACGAGGCCGCCACCACGGGCAACGGCGGGTACGGCACCGTCATCACCGAGATTGAGGCGCTGGAAAGCGTTGTTCCGTTCGTGGACGCGGCATGGGAAAAGATCATCACGCCCCAGCTTAAAAATGTAACGGTTACGTTCGGTACGGTGGGAGCTGCCAACCTGCTTATGCCGCTCGGTGCTAATTTGACCGTGGGCAGGGCAATCGAAGTGTATGGCACGTATGCAACAGGCGGTCAATCAACAGTAACAGTCAAGGGCACGGTCAATGGTCAGGAAAAGACCATTGCGAAAACCATGACGTTCGCCAGCCGTGAAAACATGAACTTCATGGTTCCTAAAATCTGGGCGCGGGAATATATTGACTTTCTTTCCAAAGCCGAGGGCACCACGCAGTCAAACAAGGCGGCAATTATCGAGGTTTCAATCGCGTTTCAGGTGCTTTCGAAATACACCGCGTTTCTGGCAATAAGTCCGGTCAAGAAAAACGGTACCATAGCGGTGTGGGATGATCCTCTGCGCGATAATCGGATGCGTCATTCCGGAAAATTGAGCATTGCCGTGTTGCCCGGTTCCGTCAGAATAACGTTACCGTGCATGACGCATGTTCGCGAATTGGTCGTGTTCGATATCAAGGGCCGCGTCGTTTTTACCCTGCCGTTCAATGCCAGGCTTCAGGTACAGGCCTTTACCTGGGACGGAATGATCAGTACTGGCGAACGGCTCAAGCCCGGACTCTATGTGCTCTGTTTGAAAACAGCCGCAGGGGTCATGAAAAGTTCGTTTGTCCTGAAATGATCCCGTGGCTGACTGTGTGGTGGTGGTAGTAGGAAGGACGACAGGCGTGCTCCCCAGGCGCGCCTGTCGTTTTATCATGTTAGCATATATAAGGGTTTTTTAAGGGGGAACCGCCTTCAAGGCACGCCAATCGGGTGCCACTGGCACACGGCAATCCCCTAGCCACAAGCCTCCTCGTCCCGCAAACAAATCGCGGGACTGCGGTGTCTTGTGACACACCCCCTCATGCGAAGGGGCTCGGCTATGTCCACCGCTGTGCGGCGAACGCTTTCGCCCCTTCGCAACGCACCCTGCCACTGCAGAAAAAACAGTGAAAAACCAAGCGAACAACATCGAGGGGATGGCGAAGAATCCCGGCGAATTGTCGGGATTCGAAGACAAGGGGAGCCTGAACCTGTCTCAATACTTGACAAACAGGTAGCTTTAAAGAAAGTTGAAGTTTTTGCGCCACGGGGCGACGGAGGGTAATGGCTGAACAGAGAGAAGCCATTAGTCCGTCGAGCACCAGGCACAAAGGTGCCGCAGTGCGTGACAGACCGACCAGCGGGTAGCCTGGAGAAGAACCGGTGCCGAAGGCAGGCGCCCAGATTTTCAAGTGACTTCTGAGACAGCCTGCTCATCCACCGTAAATAAAACACTTATCCTTATTGTCAATTTATCATCACTATTCCGCCCTTGATCTTGGTCATGGCGCCGCCGCTGACATCGGTCATGGTCC
Organism: Chitinispirillaceae bacterium; assembly: GCA_016932075.1. The sequence continues at coordinate 43,711 of JAFGDP010000095.1, forward strand.
CGTCGAGCTTGGCTGCGACGCCGCCCTTGACCTCCGCGTTCATGCCTCCCTCGACCTTGGCGTTCATGTCGCCTTTTGCTTCGAGGTTCATGCCCTTGAGCTTCAGGTCCATGGCCGCCTTTGCCTCGAGCGCGCCATTGGCGGTCATTTTGATATTCGCGGCGCTGATCACCAAGTCCTGCTGCGCCTTGATCTCGATTTTGCCCTGTGAATTCAGGATCAGGCCGCCGGAACCGTCGAGCGTGACCTTGTTCTTTCCATTGCCGTCGCCGAGCACGATCTTCTTGCCGTTGTCGTCCATTTCAATGGTATGGCCGGCATTGGACTGGATGATGATCTTCTTGTTCGCATCATCAATCGAGATGGTGTTGCCGCCCTTGGTGGTCAGCACAATACCTTCGCCGCCGCCCTTGTAGGTCATGGTGATGCTGTGCGCCGACCCGTTCCATTTGACGCACTCGTTCTTGTCGTCAAGAATGAGCTCGTTGCCCTTGGTGCTCTTGAGCGAGATGTTCTTGTTCTCGTCGTCCATCAGGAGCGTGTGCTTGGCCGTGGTAGTAATGCGGATCTTCTGTTTCTTGTCCGTGTCGTCCATGACCATCTCGTTGCCGCCGGCGGTGCGGATCGTATTCTGGGTTTTGTTCGCGCTGACCACCGGAGAGATGGTGTTGGCATTGGGCGCCATTGCAATGCCCATGGGCTTGTCCGGGTTGCCGTCAATGCATGCCCATACCATTTCCGTGCCTTCGTGGGATGGAAAGTGGATGCCGTATTTTGCACCGGCATAGGGCTGGGCAAGCCGCAGGTATTTGGACGCTTCGGCGTTTTTGCTCGAAGAGTTGTCAAACGGCATGCGTACCTTGTACCTGCCCATGTCGTCGAGAAGCGCATACTCCGAACCGTTCGCCTCAATGGTGGCGGTCATGATGCCGTTTATTTTGGGAACGGGCGTTTTTTTCAGGGGCGCGTAGTTGTTGGCCTTATCAGAGGGGATGGCCTGGAACCGGTTGGTGTAGTTCGCTATCTCGCCCTTGTGCCCGCCAGTGTATACAATCCGGTTTATAAGATAGTCAATGTTCAGGTCCTTGTGGCTATGCTCGGCAAGCGTGAACCGCGCGCCGGCGCGCATGGCCCTGCAGTTGGATGCGCCGCTCATGAGCGTCTGGCGCGAACCGATCCGGTTCGCCTCGACCTGGGCAGCATTCTGCGCCTCGGCGATGTTCTTGAACCGGCCGCCGTATTCATATACCGAACCAACCGTCCCGCCCTTGACCTTGTTTTTGCCCATAAGCTGCACTTCAGGCGTGCGATAGTTGTAGTTCTTCAGGATCACCTCGCGCGGTACGATCTCCTGCTGGAACTGCATGTCAAATACCGAATCCTTGATCGCGGTGTTGTCCATTTCAGCCATGCCCTCGGCGCTTTTAAAAGGCAGCTTCGTATTGCCCTGGATCGCGGCAAAGCTGGCCGGTTTGTCCGTGATCACGAGTTTTTCAATGGTGCCGCCTGACTTTATCTGGGAGGAGGCCACCGACGGCTCCTTGAAGAAATACCAGATGCCCGCCGATTCCATGAGCCGGGAAATGAAGTTGAAATCAGACTCCTGGTACTGGACAACAAACTCCTGCTGCGCATAGGTCTGTGAAAGATCAACGGTATAGTAGTTCTGCAAACCGGCAAGGTCCAGCACTTCCTTGATGATATCAGGCACGGTCTTTTTCTGGAACACGCGCGTCTGGAACTGCAGCTCCAGCACGGAAAGCTTCGGCACAAGCACCGCCTCGTACAGCCACTGGCCGTGCTTGGTGCCCAGGAAGTGAAGCTTTTTCACGATGCCGGAATAGGGGTGGTACGTGTTGTCCCTGAACATGAAAAACGAGGCCGGCTTGTTGATCACCTCGTCCGGCTTCAGGTCGCTTTTTGCCGTCTGCACGCTGATGGAAAATTCGTACAGTTCGTCGATCCCGTCCATTCCCTGGAAATGCATAACCATGAACGTCTCGGGCTTGAGATCGCCGCACACGAAAAAGAACTGCGATTCATTGGCTTTTCTGTCTTTGGGCATACTGTCCTCCGCGAATAAGGAGTGGAGAGAGTAGAGGGAATAATATAATTGATTGTGGTGAAAGCGGCTGAGGGAGGGGGGGAGGGATGAAGGAAGAGTAAGAGGATATATTGGTAGCTTAAGGGGTTTTTCATTTAAAATTAAAGGAGACGTGTATTGTGTCATTCAGTCATTCAATAGAGATTGGAGCTTGGATGGCAATGGTGCAGGGATGCGACGGGCGAAATGTCGCAGAGACTCTTTTTCTTCTTGGGTGTCGGCACGGGCCGCAAACAGTACCAGCAGTTCGATCTTTTGATCTATAAACTCTTCATCGGGTATGTGATACATCAGAAAATTCAAGAACGTATTGATTTGATCATCGACAGGATGGACCTTTAATTGCCGTACAGAATTCTTGATAAAATCTGTTTTTTCAGATTCGGTAAGGCTGTAATAGTGGTCGTAAAGAACGTTTTTGTAGCGTGCGATTGGCCCCACAGCGGAGGAGAGAATCAGCTTTACGGTTAATGGCTTGAGGGCTGCCGCAGCTAATGAGTGGAAATCGCAATCTCCAAGATCCTTGATTAATTGCTTGGTGGATTCCTTTTGCCCATAAGAGACACGTACTTCTGGAAGGAAAGTCCCATCGGGCCTCTTTAACGGATCATGTGGTTGTTCGAAACCCGATCCTGTACAAGGATCCACGGGTTTCCCTTTGACCAGGAATATGTTGGCGCTGAAGAAAAAGTCCGCCTTGCGCACATTGGCTTTATTGGCCGTGATCAGTTCCCTCCTGGGCAAAACCACAATAACATTCTTTCCCATTGTGAGTTCATCAAGATTCAGATAATCCCGGATACGGGAGTCGACCGGGGATTTGCGCGGATTGTCCCAAACCACTCCTGTGTAAACAGTAATGTCATAAGTACGACCTGCGACAAATTCTTTTTCTTTGCTTACGCTATACCGCTTGCCCTTTTCATAAAAATCATCCGAACCATCTGCCACGAACTCCTCGATTACATAAGCAGCAGGGGGTAGGCCGGGTCTTGTCCATACCTTCCTGGCTAAAAAAGTAATACGTTTCTTCGACCTGTCCACGCCCGAAATCGTACCTAAAATCGCTATGCCGTTTTGGCAGGCCACATCGGACAAGCCATAATATCGCACGTGCAATTGGCCTGCTCCTACAGATACAGGGGACATGAGGGTTATAGATGCAAACATTACACCCGCCGTACCTATATGGGAAACGGCAGATCCCAGGTGATTTGCAAAAATGTTTTTATTAAATGCCATTGATAGTGATTTTGCTCCTATGGCCGAGAATAGAGTTGGTCATTGTTTCGGGCGTGAAGGTCTTGGTTGTTGTTTTAAAATGCTAAGCACTTCCTTTTTTCTGGAAATAGATACCAACCCCCAGCCCGCCACTCCTTCATAGGCCTGATAGAAAGGGTTTTCGCTGGCTAAAAGGAGGTAGAGTTTTTTCTTGGAAATATCCTCTATCGAGATGCTTTCTTTCATTATCGGAATAATCGGCCACTCGTTGATCCCTCTCTCTACATAAATAGTCATAATCTCATTGTTTCGAACCTCAGAACTATTCACTAGCCAGAGAGTGTCTCCAGGTCGTTCTGCAAAGCGCAGGTTTTCATTTTTCGATTTATTTTTTTTTCCGGAACAAGAATCTTGTATAGGCGAGGCAAGCACATCTTCTCTGTCGCATAGAATGCTGCTGTTTTTCATGTAAAGGCATTCCTTTACCTTGAACATGGCGTAGGTGACACTTAATTCAGCGGTACGTCCGTCTTTCGGTTCAGGCTGCTGGTATAAACGTACTGTTTTAAGAAAAGGATCAACCCGTTCGACCACGAACACATTTGATCTATCTACGGCCTCTGATAAACTAAGATGTTTTACACCGCTGGAAAGGTTCGCCTCCTGAGGCAAAATGAGGAGCACGAACGCGCTGCATAGAGCCGGTAACGGAAAAGGGGATGGTTTTTTCAACAGGATCATCGTTGGCTTCAATCGTTGTGCCAATAACGCGTCTCAATAATATACCAGATAGTGTTTTAATTCTTTGTTTGTTTTCAACTACTTTTATATCGCTAAAAGGAACTTATTTATTTAAAGAAGATTTTACATTATGAATTTCAATGACATTACTTATTGAGGTTCCATAAACTGCATTTACTAATATTTCCTCTGGAATGGTGAACTTCTTGGTTGTTTGATTGTAGAAGTTCTCCAATACATTAAAAGCGAAATAACCCTGAACATTATTATTCCCTTTTTTTATCATTTCCTGTGGAACCACTAATTTTTTAATAGCCAAACCACCCGGTCCGGCATATTGGATCAGAGCGGTTATTTCAAGCGGTTGTTTATCGAGCAAATTGTTTGTGGGAAGATTGAAACTTCCTCTTATTATGAGACAAGTTTGATCTTTGTCGATTGTATCGTTTGATGATTCAAGTTGGATTGCGTTTTCGCTTTTTAGAATATCGGGTGATCCATCTGATTTGGAAAACATGGTTTTGTATTCATCGGTAAAATCAACAGTTGACTTTGTTTTGTCTTTAATAAATGAAGAATTTTCCGGCTTGATTGATGATCCGGTAAGAGAAAAGGTGATTTCGTTCGATAGCATTTTACCACAAAGTACTTTAACCTTGTATTTTCCTTCTACAAATGTCATATCTTTTGATGAAATATCTCGCCATATTTTATCATAGCTGTATTGTCGTGCTTTTTTGTTATACCCTGGCGGATAGGTAGGCTCTGGTTCGTCTTCAGGTAGAGGCATTTTACCTGGATCACGGTATAAAGGAAGTATGATCAGTTCATTTGTAGTAAGGTGTATGATGAGAATATATGCCATTTCGGGTGGTAAAAAATGGATATTGTCTTGATTGTTTGTTTTCCAGAGAGAAAATACCGGGTAAACAGAATGCTTTTTTATATCAAAAACAGTCGGGCCAATAATAGCGAGACCGTATGGCTCCGTAGTTTCAGTTAGTTGGTCAAATACTTTACTGTAAATATCATAATTGCTGTAAATAGCAGTGTCCGGCAAATTTAATGAAAAAAGAAATGCTGCAAACATAATAATTTCTCCCTTATTTTAATTTAGATAAACTCTGAGCTTTGACAAATGGAGCACAATCTGGACAGTAAATTAATTCGCAATTCCGGTTTAATTGATGAAACATAATACATCTTCCGTCGACAAATAATACGGATGTAGATTTAGTTTTGTCAATGTTATAGCTGCAATGACTTCCTGAACCACCCATTTCTATGTATTTTTTTGTATGGTCTGAGTAATTAAATCCGGGAGGGCAGTCGAAATAGCCTGTGTAAGGAACCATTTTCATGAGATGACCTAATTCATGTAAAACGCACTGACTATGGATTGTGTCATTAGAATCGATAACAACTAAATTATGTGGTGAAACACTACCATCACCGCCCCAAGGGCCATTCGCAGCAGTGACCTCCACAGTAACAGTCACAGGATTGGCAGCGCTAGGTTTTGCATTTTTAGGTAAATCGACTGTAATGAAATCTGAATCAATAAAAGTAACTAAACCAATATTCGGGGAAACCTTCGCTGGGTTATCTGTTAATGTGCCACTTTTTTTATTTGTTTTGCTTTTCCATTTTCCTTGTACGAGAAATTTTGCACTGGATTGAAGTGGTGGGTTAAATATTTTTCTTTTCGGTTTCTTTTTACTCATCAAAATACTATCGGTTGTTGAAGTGAAATCTTTTGATTCTGCGGAAGTAAGGTTGTTACCTCTACTATCTACCCCATCGAATTGCTTATCACACAAGATAATATGACAGCAAATGTTTTTATTCAGGGCAGAGAATAGCTTGTGGTATTCCGCTTGATTATGGTTACCTACAATGACGTTACCCGCATTTACCTTGGAATGTTTATTTGGGGTTTCGGCAAGAAACTCAATAAACACCTTTTCTAGCTTGTTTGTTGGTGTTGTCATTGATGGCGGCGTGATTGAGGAATGATGTGTTAACTGATACCACAGCTTCCTCCAATTCTCCACCATCACCTTAATCGGATACTCTTTTCCATCGCTCCCGGCTTCGACCGTGAACCGGTCGCCGCCGGCAACGCCGCAGGCAAGGATGAGGGACGATTCGCGGCCGGAGAACGTGGATTCAGCGGTTGCTATACGGTCGGTGAACTCAATCAATTTGGAAGAGGCTTCTGTTTTTATGCCGGTCTTTGGGTCGGTCCTTTTGCTGTTGGTGTCGTGTGCGGTCACTTTCCAAAAGACGCGGCGGTTGGTGATGTCGGCTTTTATGTCCTTTGGTTTTACCCGAAGGGTAAGCTCCATGCCCTCGTTTTTACCGTTGGAGTCAAGGTTCACGTACTGCTTATGCGGCCGGTCTGGATTGTTCACCACAGGAAAGGCGAATTCAAGAAGCAGAACCCCGGGTGAAGCACCGGTAGTAGCTGCAGGGACAGGAGGAATCGGCGTTTTCTTGGTCTTATCAGGATCATACACCGGCGCGTCCGTCTTCTCGACCTTCTTCTTGTCTGCGGGTGTTTTGAGCTCCGGCGCTTTTCCCTTGTCAAAAAACACGATCTCCACCCTGCGGTTGGTTGCGGAGGTATAGTTGTCCTTTTCAGCTGCCTCGATGGGGAAGCTTTCGCCGCAGGGGTAGATGCCGCTGCCGTTATGGCCGTAGGTCAATTTTGGGACAGACGTTTCCTTGGTTTGCGCGGCAACGGCGTTGGTCAGGAGGTCGTGCAGTACCGTGAAAATAGCGGTCCAGGTCTTGGGGCCGATAATGCCGTCGGGTTTAAGGCTGGCCTTGAAGCGGCTGTTGTACTCTTCCTGGAAGGTTTTGATGGCTGACTTAGTCTTTGGGCCGCTCGCGTTGTCCACTGCGCCCGGGTCACACGGCCAGCCGTGCGAGGCGGAAAGGGCTTTGAGGGTGGCCTGATAGTCCTCGACCTTTGACGCGAGGTCGATCTCGTCGAGCCAGGCGTCGGTATTGTTGTCGAGCAGCGCCTTGATCCCTTCGCTGCGCCACTGCGACAGGTCGTAATTGTAACCAGGATCGCCGGAGGTGTCGGCATGGCCGAAGAGTACGGCCTCCTTGTCCGGATTGTCGTGCGCAAAACCCAGGGTTGCCGTGAGCGAGCCAATGAGCGTGCCTTTTTCATCGAGGCAGGGAACGGCGCTCCCATGATGGAACAGGATGTCGGGTATTTCCACGAAATCGCACTGAATTTTCTGGGCCGGGGCGGTCTCACCGGCCGAATCCTGTTCTGCGCCGGACGTATCGGTTTCGGACTTGTCTGGAAATTTAAGCCGTACCCCGGCCTCATTCCCTTCCGCATTTTCCAGCCGCGCAATGCCCTGGTCATTGCACGGCACTTCATGGGTCGTGTCGCCTATCTGATAAATGACCGTAATATCGGTGAGCGGAACTTTCTTTTCATCAACCACCTTCACCTCAAACCAGGTGGTTTTTTTCTCCTCGACCGGGGCGGCAGGGGGCGTGTCAGGCGCTGCCTCCTCGGGCGGTTCTGGTGCGGGCGCTGGCGGCGGTGCGGGGACGTCACGCACGTACAGCTTTTCCAAGGGATCGACCTTTGCACAATGCATCTGGCCTGATGCAACCTGCCTGCTCAGGTCTTGTGCAATGCGGTCGAGGTCTGCGTCGGAAATCTCATTTCCACGCCCTGAGAGCGGCCGCCGTGTGCCGAAAGATGCGTTCGCAAGCGCGCGGATAACTTCAGGATCGCGGCGTTTGAGCGAAGCCAGAAGAAAAAAGAGCGGCGATGTATCGCTCTGCACGGGTGCGGCGGCGGGTTTTTGCTGCCGGTCCAGGGAGAGCCGGTAGGTGCCGTGCCAGGTACGGATGGTCCAGGTGGTGGGTTCTGTCATGCCTGTTTATTTTCTTATATGAAGCGTTAAGCAAGATATAGGTGATGATTTGTTTATGTAAAAATAGGTGTTCGATGCGTGAAAAACAATGAGAAGGCAATGCCAATTGATCGGACTACAACAGTTGCCGGAATCGAAACGCGTTGTTCGCGGTAGAGGGCCGCTCTATGCGGCTTGTTGCGCTGTTGCACGCGTAATTCATCGGGTTATATTTTAATACAGCTTCTACTGATATTTGCTGTCAATCACTTGGAGAGAGCCACGCATGGGAGAAATGTCTTTTAGTAGTGAAAAGGTGCGCGAGTCCTGGAAAAACGGCACGGACCTTTTTACGTGCAATGCCGAAAAACCATGCACCGTAACCGTTGACATGCGGGCCGCGGTATGGTGCATCCGCATGTATGGATTCTATTTCGAGACTGAAAAATGCTTTCTGCTTCCTGCGGCGATGAAAGGCATAAAAAAAATAAAAACACAATATGATACCTGTCCCGGATACGCGATTCTCATTGTGGGTCATGCTGATACCCGGGGAGGAGATTCCTACAACAGCACCCTCTCTCTTGAACGGGCGGATTCCATCCATGCCTATCTTCAGGATACCGTGGAAGCGTGGCTTGACTGGTACGGTGCTGCAAAGTCTGCGAGCAAACGGTGGGGAACCCGTGAGGATCAGTATATGCTGTCGCGCGTCCCGGAGAACGGTCCCGGCTACTATACGGGAACGGTCGACGGCATAGCCGGTCCGGCGACCGCAAAAGCGGCCCGGGCGTTTCAAGAGGACAGCGGCCTGAAGGTCGACGGAATTATTGGCCCTCAGACCCGCCGGGCACTGATCCGTGAGTATATGGGTCTTGATAATACCAGTCTTCCGGCGGGCAGCCCCGTTACGACGCACGGATGCGGAGAATTTTTTCCGGAAGTCCCGGCGTCCGCGGATGCGGCATTCACTGCCGGGGAAGAGAAACGGCAGTCGAAAAACAGGCGTGTGGAGATTTTTTTCTTTAGGGACGGTATTGTACCTCCGCCGCCGGGAAAACTCTCAGGGAAGGAATCGACGGAGTATCCTCAGTGGAAGGCGGCGGCGACGGAAATTATTGACATTGAAACAGAGGGGCCGGAAGGGGAAATACGCATCCAATTCCTGAAAAGGCCCGGTCAGCCACTGGCGGGTGCAAAGGCAATTCTTACCACTGAAAACGACCGGGTCGTTTCGAAAGAAAAAGTCACTGATTCCACAGGTTGTATTTCATGGAAAGTGCCGGAAGGCAGGTATTTTGTCGAATTGGAAAAAGGAAATCATCATGTAAAAACGAGCGTTCCGGTACTGACCGATCCCGCAGGTACCGAATATTGCGAGGTCTTTTCTCCGGCGGTGTGTAAGGTACGGATTCAGTATGTTAACGCTGCCGAAAACCCGGTGGCCGGAGCGGTCTGTCGTCTGGTCAATGACGAGGGGGACGCGGTCTCGGGAGACGCCTTGACTGATTCGAATGGAGAGGCTGCCTGGGATGAGGTCTGCGGGGAGCTGTTTGTTGACATCGAACATGGGGGGAAATGGATCCGTTCGCCCGTACCGCTTCTCGATGGCGATACGCCGGGCGGTTCTTCCATGGTTCAGGAACCGGCCTGACGCAGCGCCGGTGAACCAGGGAAAAAGGCGGTCGGACGGCTTGTGGGCGCCTGGTCTACCATGCGTGTGCGGTGCCCATGTTTTCTCGCCAAGTACCGAGGGTAGGGAGCCGGGCGGTTATTTTAAAAGATCCGCGATATCATTGAAGTGCCGTTCTCGCGCCCACTGTTCCGCATTTTTCCCCTGCCGGTCTTTTTTTGTCTTATCGGCGCCTTTCTCAAGCATGAGGCGAACGAGGTCATACTGGCCTGCCTTCACCGCCTGTATCAGGGCTGTTTCCTTTTCTTTATTTTCAAAGTCGACGGGAGAGCCTTTTTCGATGAGCAGGCGCGCTGTCTGATAGTAACGCTTGTCCCAGGAGCCTTTAAACAGCGCTATTGCCAGTGGGTAACCGTCAAGTTCATCAGCCAGGAGTGGAGAGGCGCCGGCGTTAATAATGCGTACGGCAAGGGGAATGCTGCCGTTGTACAAGGCGCGGTGCAATGGGGTGGTTTTTGTTCCGGTTTCCTGGCTGTCGAGGTTAAACCCGGCGGATATAAAACCGGCTACCGCGGCGGAATCGTTGCCGTCGATTGCCCGGAAAAAATCGACAAGATTGAACGCATACCCCGACCGTCGCAATTGCTCTTTATGCCTGTTCTGCGGAACACAGGCGCACAATATACCGATGATCGGGATAAAGTAAAACAACGGTATTCGGATCTTCACGCAATGTCCCAGAACCATACTTCTTTTGATTCTTCAAAATAGCTTGGGCTGCCGCTGCACATCTTGTTTTTATCCCAGAGATCAATGTGGTCGCCCGTTGGATATTTCTTTTCCCCCCGGCGGTACCAGAAATCCTTGAAAAATACCAGACCTCTGCGCGTTGCATAGTCTCCTGCCTTGACGTTTTTCTTAATTTCCACGTCGCCGAATTGTTTCCTCTCGTTCCAGCGTATATGCACGGCGAGGCTTTCCGACCAGGTGAAGTGGCATTCTGAAGCCGGATGGGTGGGGGCGCATGTCGAGAGTTTGAAACGGGTCATATCGACTCCGCCCTTCTTCAAGGCGATGCCCATCTTGATTGAACATTGGTTGGCATATTTTGGCGTACCATCGGCTTTCCGGCACGGGTATTCCTCTCCATCGCTGATGGACGGATGGCTGTCCCAAAGGGAATGAAAGGTAAAAGCCATGCTGGAACTCCGGTTTCGAAATCTGTTTGCGGTAATGCAGAAATATAGAAAATGAATACGAAAGAAACAATCAATCCGTACTGAAATGGAACGCATCCGATTGAACTCCGCGTGCGCACGAAATAGTTTCTTTTCCGTTCCCGTTAGGTTCAATAGGTCCCTACAGTATAAAAGAGGGGATTCATCATGATCGACCGCGACACCGTTCTCCAGGTCGCCAAACTTGCCCGTCTTCAGTTGTCCGAGCAGGAGATCGAGCAGTTCACGGTGCAGCTCGGGTCCATTTTCGAATTCGTGGACCAGTTGAACAGCGTTGATACGTCGGCCATTGAACCCACCTGTTTCGTGGAGCCGCTGCACGATCCCCTGCGGGACGATGTCGAGCAGCCATCGCTGCTGCGGGACGAACTCCTTCAAAACGGACCGAATGTTAAACAGGGATTTTTCGCGGTCCCGAAAGTCATAGGATAAGCAGACGACGGTATGAGCAACCGTATCATCTGTATCATTCCTGCCCGTTACGGATCAACACGCCTCCATGGAAAACCGCTGTGCGAGGTGAGGGGACTTCCGCTGGTCATGTGGGCGTATCGTTCAGCGGAGCGCGCCCGCGTGTTTGAAAAAATTATCGTTGCAACCGATGATGAGAGAATCAGGGATGCGGTTGAGAAACACGGCGGGATCGCGGTCATGACCTCGAGGCACCATGCAAGCGGCACGGACCGGGTTTGTGAGGCAGCCATGAATGAGCCGTGCGAATATGTTGTTAACCTGCAAGGCGATGAGCCTGACCTGCCGGCTGGATTGCTTGCCGATTTTGTGGAGAAGCTGCGTGAAGCTGATGATAAAACCTTGCTCACGACCGCGTCTTATGCTACAATCAGTGAGATAGAAAACCCTGATGTGGTGAAAGTCGTGCTCGATGCGCGGGAAAGGGCCCTCTATTTTTCCCGGTCAATTATTCCGTTTGACCGTGAAAAGGGGGAGGGAAGGTTTCTTCGCCACTGCGGCATATACGGCTTTACCAGGCGGGGGTTGCAGCGTTTCTGCTCCCTGCCGCAAGGGGTTCTGGAAAAGCGCGAGCACCTTGAGCAATTGCGCGCTCTGGAATTCGGCATGACGGTCAGGTGCCTGGTGCGCGACCATGCTTCATGCGGGATCGACACACCTGAGGATCTTGCCGCGTTCCGGGCGCACGTCGAACAAACCTATGGAAAAACAGGTTCCTACAGTAATAGAGAAGACGCGAGTCCTGATCGTTGACGACGAACCTTCTATCTGCGATATTCTGGAAAAGTTCCTCAAGAAAAAAGGGTATGACGTATCCCGCGCAGGCGACGGGAAACAGGCGGTCAAGGTCATTGACAATGGCCCTGTCGACCTTATCGTGAGCGACATCAAAATGCCGGGCATGTCGGGCGTTGAACTGCTGCAGAAGGTCAGGGAAAAGGGCAAGAACATACCGGTGCTCATTACCACCGGTTTCCCCACGCTCGATACCGCGATCGAGGCGCTCAAGCTGGGTGCGTATGATTACCTGACAAAGCCGTTTCACCTCGAGGAGATCGGTGAAAAGATCTACCGTGCCTTGGCGCAGCAGAAACTGCAGGAAGATAACATCCTTTTTTCAAAGCTGGTTTCTCTGCATGAGGTCACCAAGATACTCGCCTCAACGCTTGATCCGAGTGATCTGAATGAAAAATTCCTCGGGTATGCAACCCGTTTCGCCCGCGCGGACGACGGCGCGCTGTTTTTCTGCGACCCACAGAAAAAGCTTTCACTCGCCAGACTGGCACAGAGCAGGCTCAGGACCGATTTCTGGCTCAGGCAGGCCTTTGTGCATGCCACGCAGTGGGTGCTTGACCATCAGGAGCCGCTTGTCATTGACCGGGACAAAAACGATCTGCCTCCCGCCCTCAAGCCGCTGCCGTCCGATGTGCATGCCTTCATCGCGTTCCCGCTGAAAACGGCTTCCCATACCATCGGCGTATTGAACCTGGTACGCCTGCAGGAACGGATGCCTTTTTCGAACCTTGATCTTGAGCTTATCAACGTGCTTGCCTCGCAGGCCAGTATTTCCATTGAAAACGTCCGTCTGTACCACAATATCCGCGATAATTATCTCAAGACCATCAGGGCGTTCGCGATCGCGGTCGAGGCAAAGGACCTGTACACGAGCGGTCATTCGGAGAACGTCATGAAGTATGCGGTCATGATCGCGAAGCATCTGGACCTGTCGCACGCCGAAATCGAACGCGTCAAATACGCGGGGCTGTTGCACGACATCGGCAAGATCGGGGTGAGCGAATATATTCTGAACAAACCGGGCAAGCTGACGCCGCAGGAATTCCATGAAATTAAAAAACATCCTGAAATCGGCGCCAAGATCATTGCCGACGTTCCATTCCTCAAGTCATTGGTGCCGCTGGTGCTGCACCATCATGAGTTTTACGGGGGTGGCGGATATCCTCACGGTATTGCGGGCGAGGACATTCCCCTGGGAGCGCGCATCCTTTCGGTCGCTGATGCCTACGAGGCCATGACGTCGGACCGTCCCTACCGCAAGTCGCTTTCGCAGGAAACCGCGTTTTCTATCCTTGACACGCAGCGCGGTATACAGTTTGATCCGGCTATCGTCGACGCGTTTCTTGCGGTCACGCGTCCGAAGAAATAGGCGGGCAGTTTTTGACACTTCCCTCATAAAAGAGATTTACCCTCACGCCTCCCGGAAATCATATTTAAAGGAGTCGCCGCACGGGGCGCATCCATTTGCCTACGAGAGCTATGAAATCATTGATGAAAAGCTGCTGCGGGCTCGATTTGCAGAGAGACTATCTGAGCGTAGTCCTGTACTTTGCCGACAGGAACGCGGCTGAGCCGGTGGTGCTCAAACCACTTTCGATCACTACCGGGCCCCAGGAAAGCGTATGGAGCGTGTGGGAGGATGAGTTCAGGAGCATCAAGGGCCAGCTCAAGCACATCACCTCCTCGATTTCCTGCAGTATTCCCGCTGATTATGCTGTTGTCAAGATCTGCGCCGTGGACGCCAATGAAGAATCGGTGCGGGAGGTTATCGAGTGGGAATTGAGCCAGCAGATCGTGGGATCGATTGATGATTTTGTTTTTGATTTCCAGGAGCTGCCGGACGGTGGCGCGTCTGCGGAAAAACGATATCTTGTCGCGGCCTACCGCAGGGAATACGTTGACCGGCTTGCCGGCATGGTCCGGCGCGTCAAACTCGAACCCCGCGTCATCGACCTTGATATTTTCGGGCTGGTCAATGCATTTGAAGCCAACTATCCTGAAAAACGCGGCGAGCTCGCCCTGCTTGCCCATTGCGAGAACCTGATGACCAAGCTGGTGCTGACGGCCCGAGGAACGCTTCTGGACTATCACTGTTTTGAACACGCCGCCGGTTTCATGGATCCTGCAGGATACGCCTCTATGCTGGAAAACGAAATCAGCCGGTTTCTCTCCACGTCACACGAGGCGTCGCAGGGCACTGTCGGCGGCACGTATATCACCGGTTCGTTCATGAAACTGGCCGAGAACCGGAGCGCGATTCTCGGCAATATGAACAGCGTGGAGATGCTCAACCCGTTTCGAAAGATCAAGTGCCAGCTCGAAGGTATCGAGGAGAAACAAATGCTTGAATATTCCACGCAGCTTGCCGTTTCCATCGGCCTGGTATTGAGAAGCGAATAATGATACGGATAAACCTTCTTGCCTATGCAGCGGGGAAAAAGCCCTCGTTTGCCGTTCCCTGGCGCAGGGTCGTGAAACCGGTGGTCATTGCGCTCATGGTGGTGGCTGCGGTCGGGGTGACGGTGAGCGCCGTGCGATGGGGGATGAAACGGCTTAAAACCATCCAGACGACTGCTGCGCAAAAGAAAAGCGCCGTCAAGCCGGACATACCGCAGAGTCAAGAAAAAACGTCCGCAGTGACTGAGGCCGAACCATTGACGCAGGGGAGTCATGCCATGGTGGAGGAGGTCGTGAACGATATGGAGGTCCGGACCGACCAGGGACCTTCAGACGTTCTTGCGGAACTGTCGTACCGGGAGATGTCGCGCGGCGAGCAGATCAATTACGAACACGATTTCAGCAAAAACGTGATGCGCATCCTGACGCGTGCCGTTCCCGAAGGCATCGGATTCCGCTCGCTTTCGATTGACAGCTTTCAGACCGTGACCGCGACCGGTGAGGCTATGACAAAAAGCCAGGTGACCGAGCTGTTCAGGAACCTGCGCAACGAGAAGTTTGACCTGTCGCTTCCCCCACAGTCGTATATAACCTCGGGCGGAAAGAAGGGCTACCGGTTCTCCTTTACGTGCGAAGTTCCGCTTGGTACGAATCCGGTCAGTTCGTGGCTGTTGACCGATCACCTGAAGTCGCGCCGGCAGCTCGGTTCCAGCGTCCGCTCGTTTTCCCAAAGGGCCTCGCGAAACGGCATCATTCTCAAACATGGACTCACGCATATAAAAACGTACAAGACCGGGGCATGGCGCCGCAGTGTCTACCATATGGCGGGAAAAGGAAGCTACCGTTCGTTTATGCGGTTTCTTCTTGAGCTGAACGAAGCGCATGTTCCCTGTGCCTTCTCAAGGATCAATCTTCGCGCCCGGACCAGCAATAGGGTTGATATAAGCGCCGATGTCATTTTCACCATGCGCGACTAGGTCCGGGAATGCAGCTCAGGATCGCAGCCGGATTTCTCAAGGGACGGGTCATCAGGATGCCGGATAAAAAGTGTGTCGTGCGGCCGACACTCGAGCGGACCAGAATTTCAATCGCTGATATGGTGTGTCATTGCATAGAGGATGCCCGATGCGCCGATCTCTGCGCCGGAAGCGGGGCCATGGGATTTGAGCTGATCAGCAGGGGAGCGCTGAGCGTGGATTTTGTTGAGCAGGACCGTACCTGCGCACGCCTGCTGCGTGAGCATGCGCACACATTCGGCGTTGGGGAGCGGTGCAGGATCATTGAAAGTCCCGTTGAACGGTTTGTACGTTCGTGCCGGGAGAAATACGCCATAGTCTTTTTCGATCCGCCGTATGATTGCGGGGCGTGCAAAACGCTTGTGGGCGAGCTCCTGCACCTTCTGTTCGATGACGGCATTCTGCTCTATCAGCGGCGGAGGAAATCAAGCAAAGCTGGTGCGGCGCAACCGGCCTCGCGAGTACCTCCATTTGACGTCCGGCGTTACGGCGACACCATTGTGGAATGCTTCCGTCAGGAGCGCCGGTCATAGAAGGGATGTTCCATGCCCATTGCCCTGTATCCGGGAACGTTTGATCCTATCACCTACGGTCACATCGATATCGCTGTCCGGGCGTCGAACATATTCACGCGCGTGATCGCCGTGGTCGCGGAAAATCCAAAAAAGCACCATCTGCTCTCCCCTGCGGAACGGTTCGACATTGTAAAAGCCGCGTTCAGGGGGGTGCCGCGTATCGACGTCATCAGCTATTCCGGTCTTATTGTCAATTGCCTCAGCGAGTATAATGCAACCGTGCTCATACGCGGGCTGCGCGCGCTCTCCGATTTCGATTACGAGTTCCAGATGGCCTTTACCAACCGTAATATGCTCTCCGGAGCGGAGACGGTTTTTCTCATGCCGAGTTCGGAATTCGTGTACCTCAATTCGGGCATGGTAAAAGAGATCGCGAAGCTCGGGGGCGATGTGTCTCCGTTTGTGCCCGCGTGCGTTGAAAGGCTTCTTAAGAAAAAATTCTCCCGTTCGAGCCGGAAAAGGTAAGGGGCGGATGGAATCGCCGTATCCGTTCACACGGGGCGTGAAGATACTGCTGATCGCCAATGGGGTGATCTATGTGCTTCAGCTGCTGCCTGGAATCGGCCCCGTCATCAATTCGATGGGATCGCTTGCCGCCGGAGAGGTGTTTTCCCACGGCCAGATATGGCGTCTGGTCACCTACATGTTTCTGCATTCCACCTACAGTCTTGCGCATCTGCTGCTCAATATGCTGGCACTCTGGATGTTCGGGGGCGAACTGGAAGAACGCTGGGGGTTCAAACGTTTTTTTACGCTTTACGCGCTGTTCGGAATCGGGTCGGGGCTTTTTTGCATATTTTACCTGTTGGATCCGCTGATGCGGTACACCGCAATCATGGGTGCATCGGGCGCGGTATTCGGACTGCTCACGGCCTATGCCGTATACTATCCGGACCGCCGTATCCTTCTCTTTTTCATCATTCCGGTCAAGGCATGGATACTGGTCATGGCCTTCGCGCTGGTGTCGCTCCTCATGGCGTTTTCCCAGGGCAGCGGCGTGGCCCATCTTGTTCATCTGGGTGGCATCATTGTCGCGTTTGCATATCTGAAAGGAATGCCGTATGCGCGGCAATGGTACGGGAACTATCAGGATCTGAAAGCCGAACGGGGCATGCGCGACCGGGCCGGGCAGGAGATGTCGCGAAAACGCTTCTTTGAGGAGAAGATCGATCCCCTCCTCGAAAAAATTTCAAAAGAGGGTCTGGAGTCGCTGACGAAAGAGGAAAAGAAGCTTCTGAAGCAGGCAGGGGGCTTTAAGGAGGAAATGCGTGCGAGGAAGATTGTTGTGCTGGATGCGTTCAAGAAAAAACAGAAGTAACCGCCGATATCCATCCGGGGACATCCTATCGCACTTTTCCCCGCAGGTTATTGACGAACTCCTTTGCCCGATGCGTCGCCTTGAGGGCAAGGATGCACTCGCCGTTCCTGTCAAAAATGTACACGAATTCCTTTTTGAGTACGATCCGTGAAAAGAGATAGGCGGCCGTGATCAGAAACGCGAACTCGGTGAAGAGAAACAGGCTTTTAAACAGGAACGAATGGGCGATCTTTACAAAAATAAAAAGGACCACCGACGACATGATGAGCCCGTAAATCACGCCGCTCCACTCCTTTTCACCGCGACGGACGGTTCTGAAGTCAGGATTAATGTCGGAATAGGCGTACTCCTCTGAATAATTCCTGTTCAGGCTTTTATAGTGCATGACGATTTTATCGGGTTCGAGCGTGATTGTCCTCGTTGCGAGAGCGTCGTAGGGGAGATACTGAACAAAGGTAGTCATGAGTAGTTCCTTCCTTAAAGTATTTTTCGCACGAGCGCAAACGTGATGTCAAACCGGTTGGAAAACCACGACACGCCGCTTTCGGGATCGTCGCTCGCGCGGTGGATGTCCCGGTTCCGCAGTTCTCCATTATTGGTGGTAAAACGGATACACCAAAGTCCCTGGTAGCTCAAGGTTGTCTCGATCCCGCCGTTTTTTGAGGCGCGCCGGAGCATGCAGATTCCGAGGCGCCATGAAAGAGCAATGCCGCGTGATGAAAACGAGTTCAGGGATGCAGCGATGCTGTCGCACGCCTCACCGAACGGGGCGTCGGGGACCGTGGCGTTTGCCGATGAGGATTTCCTGAGCCCGATAAACGGTGCAACCGCAATGCCGGCTATCGCGTCGGTGCGCTGGACCCGGTCGACCAAAAAATAGTACTCCGGGATTCTTCTTCCGTACAACAGTTCGCACACGACCGCGTAATAGCGCATTGATTGTTTTATGTCAATACGGCGCAGGGTGTCTGCCTCCGCGGTCGCGTAAAACGACTTGGCCAGCATGGAGAACGAGACTGCGGCGCTCAGGCGGTGCCATTCCCGGAGACGGGAAACCGACAGGGTAAGGGGGAACGTCATGTTGTAAATGTCGGGCCGTTCCTTAATCCGGTACTGGAAGGAAACCGTATCACCTGCATCATCGGTGAAAGCGGCGTTTAGACCGAGTTCATCGACACGTTCGGGAAGGCCGTTTTTCCACAGATTGAGAACCGGCATGCTGCCAAGCGACATGGCAACGCCGGCCCCTAAGGTCATTCCGGAAAAGACATCGAAGGAATCGGGCCGGGTGTCCGCTGGAGCCGGCGGTTGTTTCGGAGGGGATTGCAAAACGACGGTTCCGGTCTTCTGCGCGTCAGCGGTATCCGCATGCAACGACGTGTCCGCAACTACCTGCCCGGTCGAGGTATCCGCCAGGGCCGAAACGGAATCGGGATCCCGGGGCTGTGCGGCGCAGATACCGACGGCGATTATCACCGTGCCCATTACCCGTATGACCTTCATAATCCGGTCATCGCTCCGCATCAAAGGTTGTTTCTTCCGCGCTGGTGCTGTCGTCCTGTACTTCGATGACGATAAGCGTGTAGTCGTCGTTATACGAGTACTCAGAAAACCGTTCCTCGATTCTCGGTATGATTTCATCGAACGGGACGCCGTGCATCTCGCCCAGGGTTTTAATGAATTTGTCGTATCCGAAATAGTTTTCTTCCAGCTTCTGGACTTCATAAATGCCGTCGGTAAAAAGAAAAAAACGGTCCCCCTTTTCATACTGGAACACCGACTCCTCGAAGTTGACCTCTTCGATGACCCCGGCAAACGTACCGGCGCTGTTGAGCATCTGTATGGTCCCGTCGCGGCGCAGCACCGCAGGGATCGGGTGTCCGGCCCTGCTGTAGGTGAACGTCTGCGCCGTCTTGTCGAAAAAACCAAGAAAGCAGGTCAGATAGTGGTTGGTCTGGATGTTCATGAACAGGTCATGATTGATCGCTGCAATGATATCCCGGGGCGGCAGCTCCTGTTTGCTGTTGTTGAAAAGCGACATTTTTGAAATGGTGCCGATCAGGGAAGACGCAAGGCCGTGGCCGGACGCATCGCCGATAAACACGCCGAGTTTGTCTTTTGAGAAGGGGAGGAAATCGTACAGGTCGCCGCCCACGTCGGCCACCGGATGGTAGGTGAGGGTAATGGTAAATCCCTCAAACGCGGGGGCGCTTTTGGGAAGAATCCCCTCCTGGATCTGGCGGGCGAGGCGCAGGTCCTCGCGAATGTTGCGCTGTGCCTGCTTCAACGTCCGCATGGCCTGGCCAAGGGTGCGGTTTTTTTCCTCGAGATCGGTCTTCAGCTGTTCGAGCACGGTGATATCGCTGATATGCTCTATGACGCAGCGCATGCCCGGCGTTTCGGTCTCAAGAAGATACGGTGTGAAACTGAGACGGATCGTGCCGTTGTGCAGGGGGTGCGGCGACCGTTCCACGACCTGCTGTTTCTGGTGCGATATGGCGTGGGTCATACGGCAGTCCGTGCACGGTTCACTCCTCCTGCGCAGCAGTGAATAGCACTTCTGTCCGATGCAGTGCTGGAATGAGGTGGAAACGAGTGAAGCGTAGGCCTTGTTCACGCGCCTGATGACGTAATCAGACCCGACGACCGCGAGCGGATCGTTTATGGCATCGAGCATGCCTTCGTAACCGACTTTGCTTTTATAGATCAGATGGAGAGGGAATTTCCAGTAGGCGATCGCGATGGCCACGGCAAGCGCAAACAGCGTTGCCGCGATGATGATAAGCAGCGAAAGCGGGATCGCCATCATAGGGCATGCTCCTGGACAGGTGAAGGCGCGGTAAAGGTGCGGAAATAACGCGGCAGCACCTCCTGCGCGCTGCGCCAGAGCGCGGGAGTGTCAAGACCGGCGTCACCCGCCGCCGCGCAGACAAGACCCCGCGCGAACGGGTGGCGTTCCACCGGCAGGACGTTGGGCCGCCCGTCAAGAAAACCGAATACCGTGCTCCTAGCATATCCCATGGTGTCGGTTACGAGCGTATCGTCCGGTCCGATATACGCCTGGAACTCGCTTGCCGCGATGCGGATATCCTCGGTAACCCGCACCATCGTACCGGCGCCGCAGCGGAAACGGGCGCAGAACACCTCGTTTCGCCGCGCGTCGATGGCCGCCACGACCGTTCCGTTGCATCCCCGCGCGCCATGAGCGAGAATATGGAGCGATGACAGCGGCAGCAGCGGGACCGTGTTGTTGAAGCAGAATCCCTTCGCAAAGGCCAACCCGATCCGAAGTCCGGTAAACGAGCCGGGTCCGACGGCGATGGCAATATGGGTGATATCGGCAGGTGAAAGGTCGCAGCTTGCCAGAAGGGAGGATACCGTCTGGGTAATATGTTCGGCATGGGAATTCTTACGGTAGCGGGAGCAACTTGCAACGGGACGTCCCTCGCTATACAGTCCCAGGCCCAGTTCAGTCGACGAGGTATCGATGCCGAGGATACCGTTCATGGCGCATTCGCTGCGTTCCTGCGCAGCACGGGCCGGATGAGGGCGTCGAGCAGTCCGCCGTAGGTTCCGCCCATGGCGCAGAAGGCCTTTGGCAGAAGCGAGTTCGACGTGAGGCCGGGCAGCGTGTTGGTTTCGAGCACGTAGAGCACGTCGTCGGCAAGGATCATGTCGGTGCGCGATAATCCCCTGCAGCCGAGGATCTCATGCGCACGACGCGCCGCCGTTGTAATCCGGTCAAGGAGCGGTGCTGGCCGCGGAGCCGGCACCAGTTCTTCGCATTCGCCGGCGCTGTATTTTGCCGTATAGTCAAAGAAAGGGCCGTGGACCGGCCGGATTTCAACGGGAGGAAGGGCAAGCAGGGTCCGGTTCTCCTGCTCAATGACGCCGCAGGAAAACTCTATTCCCTGGAGAGCGGATTCGACGAGCAGCCGGTCTGCGTGTCGGCCGAATTCATCCAGAAGATTCAGAAGGTCCTGCCGGTGTGACGCGCGCCCCATGAGCCGGCTCGATCCTGACTGCGGGCATTTGACGAAACAGGGATAGCCGTGCTTGCGTTCCAGGCTGTCCACCGTGACGTCCGGGCACAGGGGGCCATACACGGACCACGGAGGAACCTCAAGGCCGTGCTGCAGATACAGGTATTTTGTGGTGATCTTTTCCATGGCGACCGCGCTGGCATAGACCCCGGAACCGGTATAGGGAACGCTGATCGTGTCAAGGTATCCCTGGATCACGCCGTCTTCGCCGAACGAGCCGTGCAGTGCGAGAAACGCAACGTCGCATCCGTCCCAGAGCTCATGGGAATCTTCCGGTTGCAGCGGACCTTTGAATTTTTTTGAAGCGACGGGATTACGCAGGTCCGAAAGCGAGACGGCGCGCTCGTCAAAGTCGCACCAGAACAGCGCAGTCTGCGGGCTTACCACCACGGCGGTAACCTGATACCGGTTTTTGTCCAGGTGGCGCATCACTTCGAGACCCGAGGCGAGCGAAACCTCGTGCTCGACCGACGGGCCTCCCATGAGTACGTTGACGTGCACGGTCACCGGGACGCTTCCTTGATTTTGGAGGAGATTACCCCGACGACGGACGAAGCGGCTATGCGGTATTGCGCCCGGCTGTCGCGTTCGCGGATCGTGACCGTATCGTCCTGCATGGTCTGGCCGTCCACCGTGATGCAGTACGGGGTGCCCGCCTCGTCCTGCCGTGCGTAGCGCCTGCCGATGGCCGAATTGATGTCGATGGCGGCGCGCACCGAGTGGTCGAGCAGGTCGTTGTAGATGGCTTCAGCTTTTTGGGGCATGCCTTCCTTTTTTACCAGCGGCAGCACCGCGGCCTTGATGGGGGCGAGCAGGGGATGAAAGCGCATGATCACGCGCTGCGCATCTTCCTTATCAACGTCATAGGCGTCGACCAGGAACGCCAGCGTGGCGCGGTCGGCGCCGGCCGCCGGCTCGATCACATAGGGAAATACATGCTGCTTGGCCTCCTCGTCAAAATAGGCGAGACTTTTGCCGCTGTACTCGCTGTGGCGCTTGAGATCGAAGTCGGTACGGTTGGCGATCCCTTCGAGCTCGTTCCAGCCGAACGGGAAATGATACTCCACGTCGCAGCACGATTTGGCATAGTGCGCCAGCTCGTTTTGTTCATGGTCGCGCAGCCGCAGGTTTTCCTTGCGGATACCGTGCCGGACGTACCAGTCGAGTCGCTCCTGGCGCCAGTAGTCGTACCACTGCGCGTCACTGCCGGGCATGCAGAAGAACTCCATCTCCATCTGTTCGAATTCGCGGGTGCGGTAGACGAAATTCCCCGGCGTGATTTCGTTACGGAAACTCTTGCCGATCTGCGCGATCCCGAAGGGCGGTTTGAGGCGGCTCGCTGCCTGGACATTAAGGAAATTGACAAAGATCCCCTGCGCGGTCTCCGGCCGCAGGAACACGGTCGCCGAAGCGTCCTCCACCGGTCCCATGAAGGTCTTGAACATCAGATTGAACTTTCGGACCTCGGTGAGCGCGCCGCCGCACTTCGGGCATTTTTCCAGGTTTTCCAGGTGGTCGGCGCGGAACCGCTCCTTGCACTCCTTGCAGTCAACAAGGGGGTCAGCGAACCCGGCCAGGTGGCCGGACGCCTCCCACACCTCTGGATGCATGAGAATGGCGGCGTCAAGCCCTGCAATGTCGCGCCGGTTGGTCACCATTGAGCGCCACCACGCCTCCTTCACGTTCCGCTTGAGCTCGACCCCGAGCGGGCCATAGTCCCAGCAGCTGTTCAGGCCGCCGTAAATTTCACTTGATTGAAAGATAAAACCACGCCGTTTGCACAGGCTCACAAGAATACTCATCAGGTCAGGGCGTGCCGCCATTGGTCCTCCGGAGAATGAAAGATTGTCATGGAGATAATTAGACCATTCAAAATACGTTATAGAGGAAGAGGGGAGCAACGAATGCGGAGAAGGGGACTATTGTCTATCCCGCCCTTTCAGGGCTTGCGGTGGTGATGGCTTATCAACCAGGGCCTATGGCCCTGGTTGACGAATCGCGCCCTTTTGGGTCTTGCACGTATGATACATGGCCACTTGTTTCAAGGCCTGAAGGGCCGATCTATTTCAACCCAGGCCAATGGCCTGGGTTTATGAATGCGACCATGGTCACCAAGCCCTGAAAGGGCGGAATAGTTCAATCCCAAACATACCGTTCATCAAAGGAGATGTTGAATTCATGCAATAATCTCCGGTATTCATCCTGAAACGTCACCTTGGCATGGTGTTCCTTCTGGCCTGCAATATAGGATTTGACATATGATGCGTTTCTCCAGTCAACGGAAAAGACACCATAACCGTTCTGCCATGAAAACTTCGCAAGGTTGGGTGATTTGGTTTTCAGCCATTTAGAGGTGCCGGTCTTCAGCTCCTCTACGATATCTGCTATAGTGATGATTCGCGACAAACCGCAAAGGATGTGAATATGATTGGCGACCCCGTTTATAAGGATCGACGGACATTTATGGTTGTTGCATATTTGACCGAGATATGCATATAATTCTGCATCAACTTCAGTGGGTATCAGCGGAACACGGTTTTTTGTGCTGAATACGATATGTATGAGGACTTGCGAGAGCGATTGTGGCATAGTAAAATATCCCGCCCTTTCAGGGCTTGTGGTGGTGATGGTGGTATGTTTTCAGGGCCTTTGGCCCTGGTTGACGTATCTCACCCCTTCGGGGCTTGCGATGCCAAGGCCTCAGGCCCAGGTTGATGTATCACCCCTTTTAGGCTTATGACGGCAGATGGCCTGCATAACCAGGGCCTTTGGACCTGGTTGATGTATCCCGCCCCCTTGGGGCTTATACGCGTGATACATTCCCGCTTTGTTTCAAGGCCTGAAGGGCCGTTCTATTTCAGCCCAGGCCAATGGCCTGGGCTGACAAATATATCATAAGTATAAGCCCTAAAAGGGCGGAACAGATCCGCCGTCACCCCAGTATTCCCGCTTTTTTCAGGTTCCCGCTGATCCGCTCCTTGACCGGTACGTCCTCCTGCGCGTCGAAATCTTTGCCCGTGATCATCTCGTACAGTCTGATATACCGTACCGAAAGCTCGATCACTAGGTCGTCCGGCGCCGTGGGGAGCACCTTGTCCTTGTACGGATCGCAGTGCTGCCTGAACCAGAGACGCAGGAACTCCTTGTCGATGTTTTCCGGCTCCTGGCGGTTTTTCAGGCGCTCTTCATAGCTCTCCCTGATCCAGTACCGTGAGGAGTCGGGGGTGTGCACCTCGTCAATGAGCAGGATGGTGCCGTCGGCGTCCGTACCGAACTCGTATTTCGTGTCGACCAGGATCAGCCCGTTCTTCGCGGCAACCTCGGTGCCGTACGCGAACAGCGCAAAGGCTATAGTCTCAAGCCGCTTCCATGTCGCCTCTTCGATAATACCCCGTGACACGATCTCGTCGGCCGAGATAGACTCATCGTGGTCTTCGGCCTTGGTGGTGGGGGTAAGAATCGGGCGGGCGAATTTTTGGTTTTTAACCATGCCGTCGGGAAGAACATTGCCGCAGATGTTCCGGACGCCCTTTGCATACTGGGTCCATGCCGCAGTGTCGGTCGATCCGGTCAGGTACCCGCGCACCACGAACTCTATGGGGAATACCGTGCATTTTTTCGCAATGGTCACGTTAGGATCCGGAATTGATATGACCTGATTTCCCACAATATGCGTCGTGTTCTCGAACCAGAACCCGCTTACTTTGTTGAGAACCGCGCCCTTGAACGGAATGCTGGCAAGAATCCGGTCGAACGCGCTCTGACGGTCGGTCGTGATGAGCATGAGGGAGTCGCCAAGATCATAGGTGTCGCGCACCTTCCCCTTTTTTTGGTCCGGCAGGTTGAGAAACGAGGTGTCGTCAAGACAGTTGTTCAGGTTTTTGCGGATGATTTCGCGCGGGAACATGACACTCCTTTCGATCGGCGCTATATAAAAGGACAAGGATTTGAAATGATCATTTTAATTCGAGGTAAAATAAATTCAGGATAGGGAAAGGGGAGAAAAACAGGGGGAAGGAGAAAGCAGTTTGTTGAAGTATTACCTACAGGTGATTCTGCCGGGGGCGATCGCCCCCTGTCTGCGAACGTTACACCCGCATCGCAGTCGTAATGTTCTCCGCCACCCCCGCCGTGCTGACCACCGTGAGTCTTTACCAAGAAACTCCAGCCCCCTCAGGTTCCGTGTCTTTCGAATCAGACTTTTACATTATTGTAAAAACATAATGGTTGATAGCGTGGCTGTTTTGGTATTTCAATCATCAATCAGCAAACATCATTCTGCAATTGAAATCTCCCACAGGTAAGTCATTTTCACATTCTCCTCAAACCGTTCCAATACTCATGAAAAAATCCCGAAGGCTGTTCGTGACCATTTGGATCATGGCAAAAAATACCCGTTGGGTGAGATTGTTTTACTCAGATGGTAGTGCGAAAAATCGCAGGCTGAAGGAAACGGTTGTGCGCTGGGCAATGGGAAAAATTTGATTGTCATGACCTGATTATCCTGCGTTAAAAATTTTCCGCCGGCCTCGGGAAAATCGTTCAAAACAGGCTGCAGATCGCCGCAGCTTAGCCTGGATTGTTTTTTACTGCATGATCGGATTTTATCGACTGTCCTAAACGCTTGAAAATCGCTCTGCGGAATATAACAGGCTGGTTTTAATTGTTATACAGGAGTCAGCGGCATTCCGTTGACTGGAGTAAAAGCTTTGTTTAGGTTCAGCGGTTTTCCGTAGAGGAGCGAAAACTCGTTGAAAGTAGTCTGCGGAATTCCGTTGAGTGTCGCTGAAGAGTTGCCACAGTGCTGCGGCATTCTGTTGGGTGTGACCAAAGAGTCAGCTACACCCTGCGGGGATCCGTTGAGTGCTGCCAAAGCTTCAGCGACAGTCTGCGGGATTCTGTCGGGTGTTACCAAAGCTTCAGCGACAGTCTGCGGGGTTCTGTCGGGTGGTGCCGAAGCTTCAGCGACAGTCTGCGGGGTTCTGCTCGGTGTCGCCAAAGCTTCTGCAACGGTCTGCGGGGTTCCGTTGGGTACTGCCAAAGCTTCAGCGACAGTCTGCGGGGTTCTGCTCGGTGTCACCAAAGCGTCAGCTACGGTCTGCGGGGTTCCGTTGGGTACTGCCAAAGCTTCAGCGACAGTCCGCGGGATTCTGCTCGGTGTCGCCAAAGAGTTTGCTACACTCTACGGCATTCCGCAGAGTACTTCTAAAATTTTTCCGACGCTCTGCGGCGTTTAACAGGCGGCCTGTTAACTAACAAATCATGTATTACGCGGATTTTTAGAGAGTTATAAAAATTATCAGATGCACTATGATCGTCATTTCCAGCTGGGACAACAGACGAAAGCTGGTCGCGCCGATGAAAAACCGGAGAATCGTGTGTCAGGATGGAAAAAACAATCCGCTAAAAAAACGGGCGAATGTTCATGGCGTATCACACCCGGCATTCATCCCTTGTATTCACAAATGGACCACCGTGGCAGAATGCTGCAGTCCTTCGGGAAAAGAAAAGAGGATTGTGTCATTATGCAATAGCTCTTTTTTCACAAAAACGCGTACTCCTTCGACTGCCAGTTCCTCAAAATCGTCCTCGTGTTCCCACATGGGGTGATCTTTTGGTGCGCACATCCGACCGGATGTCGTGAGTTCGGCCGCTCATCACCCTTTCATGACATATTCGGTGCCAATGGTAAAGATCTTTTTTCCTGTACGGATCTTTTGCACAAGCTCTTTTTCCAGGACGATTGAGACCTTGGCATGTTTCATGACAGCTCCTTTTAGGTCAATACGGGATGTTCGCCATGGCCATGACGACAACAGTGCTTAAAATATAGGAAGAGTTGGATGTAAAAGGGAAATATATTATATATTTGGTCATATTGCCAAATAACGATTCTCTGTAAATACTGTACCATTTAGGCGGCATGTATGGATGCTTCACAAAAAAACCGTTTCAAGGCCCAGGCGCAGATCATGAAGGCCCTTTCGCATCAGACGCGTCTCTTTATGGTGCATGAGCTGGCAAAAGGGGAGAAGTGTGTTGGCGAACTGGTAACCATGGTCAAGGCTGATGTATCGACCGTTTCCAAGCACCTTCTGATCATGAAAAACGCGGGCATTGTGGAGAGTGAAAAGCGGGGGACCAGCATGTATTATTCATTGAAAATGAGGTGTGTCTTGAATTTCTTCTCGTGCGTGAATGAGGTTTTGAAGAAAAAAGCGGAATCACAGATGATTTTTACAAATTAATTTTTTATCGGATATTTGGTCATTTGGCCAAATGGTGATAAAGGGATTTCAATGGCGTGGAAAAATGAGATCAAGGCTGGTACGGCGCTGGCAGCCCTGTTTCTTTTCGCATTCTATTTGCCGGTCGGAATCCCCAGGTTCGACAATGCTGTGCTCGAAACGTTTCATTTGGTTAAATGGTACGCGCAGGAGCACGTGATGCTCTGCCTGGTACCGGCGTTTTTCATTGCCGGCGCGATTGGTGTTTTTATAAATCAGGCCTCGGTCATGAAATACCTTGGCGCGGGCGCAAACAAGGTGCTCGCGTACGGCGTGGCCTCGGTATCCGGCAGTGTGCTTGCCGTATGCTCCTGCACCGTGCTGCCGCTGTTTGCCGGCATTTACAAAATGGGCGCCGGCCTCGGTCCGGCAACCGCGTTTCTGTACGCCGGTCCGGCGATCAATGTTCTTGCCATTATTCTGACGGCCCGGGTTCTCGGGCTTGAGATGGGGATAGCGCGCGCTGCAGGCGCCGTTGTGTTCAGCATCGTGATCGGGCTTATCATGCATCTCCTGTTCAGGAAGGAAGAGAAGGCCAAGGTCGCGGCGCAAATGGCCATGCCGGAGCCGCATAACGCAAGGCCCTTA
>JAFGDP010000096.1 GCA_016932075.1 Chitinispirillaceae bacterium
ATGCGACCAGCGGACAAGACCGGCTCGCCTAAGCGAGAGCCCGGAGAAGAACCGACCCTACCTGGTTAGTCAGGGTTCCACGGCTAACCAGGTAGGGAAACGCCTATTATATTTGCACAGAATACATTATTGACCAATTATAAATGTTCATGATATAATAAATACGTAACATGTTGGCATCTCTACGATTTCAACACTTTTACAAGGATTGATCATGAATAATGCCTTACGCTTGGCCGGAATTGCCGGTATCACTGCGCTGTTTATTGGGTGCGCCGCCTCTTCAAAGCCCCAGGGATCGGCCGACGCGCTCCTGCCTGAGATCGATGTGGTGCAGGTAAAGGAAAAGTCCGACGAAGCGCTCAAGCTCGCGCAGGAGGCAAAGCTGGACATCGAAGTCCTGACCACGCGGCTCACCGAGCTCGACTCGCGTGTCCTTGCCCTGTCCGAAGAGATGACCAGCATCTCATCGGCAAAGATCGAGGAGCTGGAGACCAGACTGGCGCTTCTGACCGAAGCATACAAAGACCTTCACGCGCAGGTACAGGAACAGTCAAAGCATCTTTCCCTCGCGCCAAAACGATCCTCCGGCGAAAAGAATGCGACATTCGCCCCTTCGTCCGCCGCAAGCCTGCTTTCTTCGGCCGAATACACCGCATACCAGAATGGCCTGCGTTTATACAATGCGGGCAACTATGACAAGGCCATTGAAACATGGGCCGAGATGCTCAAGGAGTTTCCCTCGGGTAACTACGCTGACGACGGCACCTTCTGGATCGCTGAAGGCCATTACGCGCTTGCCCGGTATCCGACCGCAGTCATCTTTTACCAGAAGGTCATTGATATCCGCTCCTCGCCAAAGGCCGACGACGCCCAGTACAAACTCGGGCTCTGCTACCTGAAAATGGGCCAGCAGGGACTTGCCAAGGATGCGTTCAAGATGCTTGTCCAGCGCTACCCGGCCAGCGAATATGTGAAACGGGCGGGAAAGCAGTTAAAGGGATTGAAGTAGAAAAGGGAAAGCAAAGGAATGCAGTTATACTGAAGGGGGTGGTCGCCCTCTGGCCTTTTTAGGGGATTTTCAGGAAACCCAATCCACCGCTTATCCTGACTTGCCGACTGCCGGTCGGCACCGGTTTTCCTCCAGTCTTAAACACGTTGCCACAGGCAACACGCTCCCTCCGGTCGGCCAGTCCCGGCGGATGTGGCCTGTGTGACCTTAAAAAAAGGTTTGTGTGCCCTGTGATTCATCACAGGTGAACAGATCTGCGGTTTCCCTCACCATGTGCGACCAAATAAAGAAACAAAACAGATAGATTGTGTGGCCTGCGCACTTCGATGCTGCTTCTAATTGCGCAATACTATTTTATTCATTCACCATGCAATCGAGCCCGACATGAAATACATGCCATTATTCGCGATGCTTGTTTTCTCTTCACAGGTTTTTCCTGCCCTGGCAAAGGGATACTATGCCGACAACTCTTTTACCGGCGTCCAGCTCGGCACAAAGGCAAATCCGTGGAATTCCCTTGATTCAATAAATAATTTCAAACGGGACACCGCACGTTCTGGTTTTTCTCCCGGGGATGTTATTTATCTCAAGCGCAACACGGGCAAGCTGTATACGGGAAAACCGGTTCATCGCGGTGCAGGATTGAGCGGAATTCTGTCGCCGCAGGGGAGCGGTACCAGGCAGGCGCCCATAACGCTTGATGCGTATGGAACAGGGAAAAACCCGGTGATTGATGCAAAAGGAGCACAAGGCGCCGCAGGGATCTTTCTGTATGATCAGGACCACTGGATTATCAGAAACATGGAGGTGACAAATGATGTTACGGACCAGACGTATGATTCTCAGGGTTTCCGGTGGGGGATACTGGTGTATTTCCCCAGCCGCACCGATTCCATGACCCATTGCGGTATAACGATAGAGAACAATTATGTACATAACGTGTTCGGATCATACTGCAAGGAGCCGAAGGGTATTGCGTCAATGTATTATACGGGCGGGATATACGTATGGTGCGCGGCCGGTGGTACGACGTCGTATGATTCGACAACACGGCAGAACAACCGTATGGATGGTGTGCTGATCGGAAACAACTGGGTTGAAAACATCGCGGGCCAGGGGATCTGTTTTCGTGGCGAGAGTATCTGGGATGGCGAGAACGATGTAATGAACTGGAACAATCTGAGCACCAATGTGGTGATCAGGGGAAATTCGATATTCAATGTGTGCGACGGCATACAGCCGATCGGCACCGACAATGTTCTGATTGAGCGGAATATGGTTGACAGGGCAGGAGGCATGGGAAGGAAAGATCCCATGAAGGGCGGCAAGCCGGACCCTGCGCGCCATACCGTTGCTATTGCAGGCATCTGGCCTGCGTGTACGAGAAACGGAGTGATTCAGTACAATGAGGTAAAAAAATCGCGCATGCTGCCCATGGACGGGTTTGCATTTGATAATGATATGGTGCAGGATGGCGCGTGTGTTTTCCAGTACAACTATTCGCATGATAACGAAGGCGGATTCTTCATGGAAACATACCCGGAAAAGCAGGATGGGCCTGAAAAACCCAAATCTATTGTCAGGTACAACATAAGCCAGAATGACGGTCTCGGCATTCAAGGCTGGCCCGGCTACCAGTTTATTGTCGGCAGGGGCAATGCTGAAATTTACAACAATACGATATATACCGCCGGGACCGTAGCGTTCATGAGAAACCCGGATCTTCCCGTTGATTCGACGGCCGCCGTTACGGTGACAAACAATATTTTCTACGGCGCAAAAAGCAACTGGGATGTTCTGAATTGCCTTACCCTGTCGTTCGCTAATAACGTCTACTATGGAGGTCTGGCTCCTCCAACGCCAAGCCCTGATAATACCCGGTGGCAGGTTGACTCACTCAAGGTCACCACTGATCCGCAGCTTGTGGATCCGGGTAAGGGCGGATCAGGCTTGGGATCATTGCAGGGATACATCCTTAAATCAAACTCCCCCTGTATCGATGCCGGAAAAACAATTGAACGCAATGGCGGCATTTCATTCTGGGGAACAAAACTGTACAGCGGAAAACCTGATATCGGCGCGTATGAATTTCCAAAATAACACTATGTTCGGGTATATCAATAGTGGCATATCATTTCATTTTGATATATCAATTTTATGTGATGAATACAGGAGCGATGCGAAATCATCGATGTAATCCCAATTCACGCGATCGGCACCACCTGTTTATTCGGTTAATTCCCTTTTTGGAATAATAATTGCAGCCATGTATCTCCAATTTTGTATTTTGCAACTCTGGTTTTTTCAAATAATTCTATTAAAAAGCTAATACACCGTCAACATAGATCTTTTATATAATTCCGGTTACTAATTTTAATTACATCACACACTTTTCAAAGGGAGGTTGCATGAGTCGCAAAAGATGGTCGGTGACTGTGGTTTTCCTTTTTGTAATGAGCGGGGTGTTCGGCACGGGAGGGTACCTGTATTATAATGGTGCGTTCCAGATGAGCGGTATTTCAGCGGTAACCTGTGCTTCCAAACAATCTGAAAACAACAGGGCACGTCCCGCAGAAGGAACCGAGGACGAACAGCTGGCACGGATTAAATACTTTGAGCAGCGCCACCGGGCGGCTCCAGGCACCAACTGGAGAGAAATCGACCAGAACACGCGCAAAGAGCTGAGACAGAAACGCCGTGAACTGAGGAAAAAGCTTGATATCGGCAAGCGCCTCCGGTCCGGAAAAAAGATCATTGAACGATTTGAATTCGCCTCACCGGTGAGTCCGCAGCTCAAGGGAACATCCTCGATGGTCCAAACCGCTCCCATGGCAGCGGCCGCTCTTGAAGGGGAGTGGATCGAGCGCGGCAGCAACAACCAGTCAGGCAGGGTGCATACCGGAGACGTCTATGCGCCGACCGGTGACGTGTACATCGGCTCTGCGGGCGGTCTCCTGTGGCGTGGGACGCTCAATGGGGGCGACTGGGTTCCGGTGAATGACCAGTATCTTTTCACTGATATCAATATGGTCCGGGTCGTGGATTACAACGGCGGTCCGCGTATTATTGTGCTGGATGATTACAATCTTCATTATTCGGATGATGAAGGGGCCACGTGGAACGTCGGCCAGGCATATGTGAACAACGGTTCCTGGGAAAATCCTCCGAACCGCGGTGTGGTGGCTCAAGGCACGAATACGGTATATGCGACCGCAAGTGAAGGTCCGGAGCAGAAATATCTGTTCCGTTCCACCGACATGGGTGAATATTTCGCCATGGTGTACCAGGCGCAGGTCCCGAATATGACGCTCTGGACCTCGCGGTACGGCGCGTCGGACGTGTATATGCTTCGCGATACCACGCTGTACGTATTGAACACCATCGGTCAGCCGGTGTACCGTGGAGAAATCCCTCTTGGAGCCCGTGTGCAGTTTTCCGAGGTGAATTCACATAAAGTGTTTCTGACCGGGTGCGATGCGTCGGGGGGTCCGACACTGTACGCTCTCTATACCTCAAACAGCGGTGTTTCCTACATTTTCCGCTCGACCGACGGCGGCGCCACCTGGAGTTTCAGAAGTTCAATAACTTCGCCATATAATGGAGCTCCTTTTATGGAGAACAGCTTTAGCGCCTCCACATTGAATGATGCACTATTGTACATCGGCGCAAGCGATAATTGGGTCTTCCGCAGCTCTGATGGCGGAGCATCATGGGTACAGATACGCGGTGATAATTATTACAGTGATCCACTCAACTATCTTCATGTGGATATTCCCGGAATAAACGTATTAAGGACGGTCAGCGGGCAGGAATACTGCTTGATTCATACCGATGGCGGGACATACATATCCTATGATGATATCGCAACAGTGCAAAACCTCTCCCTGCACAATCTGCGAATCAGTCAGTATTACAGTACCTATACCCACCGTGACTATCCAGAGATCGTTTTCGCAGGAAGCCAGGACCAGGGTTTTCAACGTTCTCCTGCGGGCCAGGGGAACGGCCTATACGTTTTTGACCAAATTTACAGTGGTGACGAAGGCAGCCTTGTTTCAGGTGATAACGGTGAAACGGTATGGTTTTCAAATGCTTGTCCTCCCTGGCTATGTCTGCTTCGCAACGCAACCTCAGCGACATCGATAAGCATATATTCTTACAATTTTATGCAGGAACAATTATGGATGGCACCGCTCATGGAAGACCCCAACGATCCTAACAGTCTTTATATCGGTGGGGGCCATCCGTCTGGAGGTGCCGGGGGCTATATGTACCATATCACCAACAATGCAGGTGTATGGTCGACACCTCAGCAACTCAGCTATAAATTCGCTTCAACAATTACCGCCATGGCCTATTCTCCGGCAGATCCCGATTACCGGTATGTTACAACAACCAGCGGCAATGTGTACTATTCGACCAATGGTGGAAGCACATGGAATCCGTCCACCTTCAGCGGAGCCGGTTCGCACTACCTGTACGGTACCACCATTGTGGCTGATCCCGCAAATGTTGACAGAGTCTACATTGCGGGCAGCGGCTACTCGAATGATCCGGTGTACAGGTCAGATAATCATGGCCAAAACTTTTATTCGTTCAGTAATGGCCTGCCAAGCACGCTGGTCAATGAGATGGTGTCCAACGAGGACGGTACTGTCCTGTTTGCAGCGACTGAAGTGGCGCCCTATGCATGCGACGTGAGCACCGGCCTGTGGGAGCACATCGGCGGCGTTACCGCGCCTGATCAGAACTACGTGTGCGTTGATTATGTCCCTGCGATCCGTACGGCGCGTTTCGGCACCTATGGAAGGGGCATCTGGGATTTTACCCTGACGTCATCCCAAACGACCCTTATCGACGCGAGCTTTGACAGCAACGCCGAAGGCTTTGCATATATGGACGATGCGTTCAGGGGTACCAGCCAGCCTGCGTACGCCACGGGATCGTATGTGGCGTCGGGCGGGTATGCGGGTGGCGGGCTTCATGTCCAGATCGGCGGTGTCAATACCAGCACTATCACCAACATGTCCGGCGGATGGAGCAGGAGTTTTAACCTGTCAACTCCCGGCGATATTACGCTTTCATTCCTCTACAACCTTACGCAGTCGTCGGAATACGAGAGCAACGAACACAGCATGGTGTACGTTTCCCTCGACGGCACCCTGTACGGCAGCGGCGGGAAC
>JAFGDP010000097.1 GCA_016932075.1 Chitinispirillaceae bacterium
GAACCGATAGGGAAAAGCCGTGTCGCCGTTTTTCATCTCCGGGGAGCACAGTGGCCGTGGTTGACAAAGGATTTATCACGAGGCGTATATGTAGCGCATATCGTGGCTCCCTCGGCAGACGGATCCCGCATGCCGGTATTTCTTCAGAGAAGGATCTGCGTCGTCCGGTAGGGTTATTAAAACGTGATGGCAATGGCCATGATTTATTTTTGAAACGCTTTTTAATACAATACAGCATGGAAGGTTTTCAGGAGGGGTGGCCGAGTGGTCGATGGCGGCGGTCTCGAAAACCGTTGCGCGGGGTTTCCTGTGCCCAGAGTTCGAATCTCTGCCCCTCCGTTTAATAATAATGTCCAAGTTCCAAATTCCAATGTCCAAGAGTAATGTTCAAAGAAAAATCATGAACGGCAGTACATTCGATCTGGAAGAAAGAACGCTGCGGTATGCAGGAATGGTCAGGGTATTTGTAAAGAAGATCCCGAAAACGCCGGCGAACAAGCCGGACAGCATACAGCTTATAAGGGCGTCCGGATCCGTAGGTGCGAATTACATTGAAACGAACGAAGCTGTCAGCAGGGAAGATTTCATCTATCGTGCGAAGGTCTGCAGGAAAGAGGCTAAAGAGAGCCCTTACTGGCTGAAACTCATTGATGTCGATGGGGCAGTTTCGCTGGCATCAGAGAGAGATGCTTTGATAAACGAATCAACTGAATTAGTCAGGATTTTCAGCTCTATTATCAAGAAAACAGAACAAAATAACGTTAAATGTTGATTTGTTTTGGTTATTGAATTTGGTTTGGAACTTGTTATTTGGAATTTGGTCATTATGTTTACCGGAGAGGTGCCCGAGCTGGCCTAAGGGGCATGCCTGGAGAGCATGTGTACGCGCAAGTGTACCCTGAGTTCGAATCTCAGCCTCTCCGCCATACAATGGGGTCTCACCCTTTGCGGGTGAGGCCCCATTTTACTTGCGGGGAGGCTTACAGAGCACGGGCTGTCGACCGCCGAATGGCAATGAGGCAGCGGCGCGGAGCGCCAATCTCAGCCGTTCTTTGCGGGTGAGGCCCCATTTTACTGTGGGGAGGCTTTCAGAACACGGACTTTTCGACCGACGAATAGCAATGAGGCAGCGGCGCGGAGCGTTAATCTTTGCCATTGTTAAGCAGGGCTTTCTCGTAGAGTACGGGGAAGCCCTTTTTGTTGTAATCCCCCGCATTTCAAGATAGTTGCGGCAGTTTCTTAAAATGTCTTATTCTTTTCTGCATCATTTTACGACAAAACCACATTTCTTCTTATTTCCAATGCATTGAAATCGAGTAAAATAAGTACAACGAAATCGATTTCGTTGCAAAATGGCCGGTGTTGTATGATATTTAACGTTAATAGTGATTACTCCGGAGTGAAGAGAATACCCCCCATTGATGGGGCGAGCTTTCGAATGGTTGACCGGACAAAGGGCGAAATCATCCCTTATCACTTTCCTCCGGAATTTTCGTATAAAAAAAATCGCATCGTTTTTAATGCTGCGATGAACCGAATTGCATTTTACCGGGAGGAAGAATTTAATGAACGAAGCTGCGGATCGTACCCTGCAGGTTGCCGAGGAGTTGGAACGGCGGGGGAAGCATTTCTTCGAATCGTTTGCTGCTGTCTGCGATAACTCGCGGATCGCTGCCCTTGCGGCCTCGCTTGCAAATGCGGAACAGAGGCACATCTCAATGTTCAGGCAAATGCGTGAAGCATTACCACCCGACCGACAGTTGACCGAAGAGGAACGGGCCGGAGCGGCAAAGGCTATGGGATATGCTATAATTCCGGATGCAAGCGCCGTTCGCCTTGCTGTGCTGGCTTCCGACTTCAGCACGGTGCTCGAAATGGCTATTACCATGATAACACATAAAGTCGCCTGCTATTCTGATCTTGCCGCCCGTCTCGAGAGTCAATACTCCGCCGCCTTGGCACTGATTATCGGGGAGGAAAAGGAGCACCTCAGGATTCTTGCCGAGCACCGCAATCGGTTTTTTCCGAAGGCAGGGCACACCACGACTCAGGCGGCATGATTTTCCGGAACCGCCCCTTCAGCTCGGTCTTACCTGATGAGCGATTGTTCGCGTCAGCAGATTCCGCTTTGGCTTTTTCCGCGCCGAGACTGAACATAAGCGTGCTCCCGTTTATTGATTCAGCGATGGCATGAATCATCCTGCCAGAGCGCAGGAAATCTCGCGGAACTTTTTCTCGACTCCGTTGAAAACATCCACTATCTCCGGGTCAAAATGCTCTCCTTTTTCATGCGAGATGATCATGCATGTTTCTTCGTGGGAACAGGCCTTTTTATAGCAGCGGTCGCTTCGCAGGGCGTCATAGACGTCCGCAAGCGCCATGATCCGGCCTGAGAGTGGTATAGATTCTCCTTTCATGCCGAAAGGATACCCCGAGCCGTTCCATTTTTCGTGGTGCGTGGAGACGATCTGTATGGCGATCTTCAGGAAGGACCTGAAGTCCAGTTTCTCGTCGGCCATCTGGAGCACTTTCATTCCGTATTCGCAGTGCTTTTTAATGATTTCGAACTCTTCAGGGGTCAGCTTGCCGGGTTTTTTAAGGATAGAGTCTGGAATCGCGACCTTTCCGATGTCATGCAACGGGGCGGATTTTACCAGGTCGGCGATGTAACCCTGAGTCAAGTAGGTGCGGTATTTCGGTATCCTGGCGAGCTCTTCAGCAATCAGTTGAACATAGTGGGCGGTCCGTTCAAGGTGTTTGCCGGTCTCCAGGTCCCTGAGTTCTGCCTGATACGCCAGCGCAAGGATGGTCACCCCTTCGGTTTTAAGGAGTTGACGATTCGCTTCCGCTATCTCTTTATGCTGTACTTTCAGGGAGGTGAGCATGTCGGCATGGAGCAGAATTCCGAGAAAGACAAAAATTGTTCCGAAGAAAAAAATGACGCCGAGGAAGAACATGCTGATATGGCGGGTCCCCTGGAAAAAAGTGTAAAAAACAAGAATGTATCCCAGGAAAAAAAACATCATCAGTATCTGGTGTGAACCTGAAAGAAGACCTATCCGCGAATTCTTCACAATGAGGCTTTTTGAAATATGTACATTTGTTCTGAATTTAAGGATGCACAGGAACATCACTAAGGCTCCGGAAACGATAAGCAGGTAGGTAAAATTATTCATTGCCATAAAAAAGGGTCAGTGAGTATGCGCAATTTCCGAAGAAGTGATTTATAGAAAAGGTACTATTATTTTTACTCGTCTACAACGAAATCGATTTCGTTGTAGATAACATGCTGATTTTTAATATGGTAAGAAATGGCGATTCTGACGGGCAGGTACCGCACGAATGCAGGAGAACGGGATTATATTCTCCTGAATCCCAGCTTGAAGCAGTTGCCGTCTTTTTCCGCGTCGACCCAGATTCTGCCCTTGTGCGCGTTCATGACCATTTTACAGAAAAAGAGCCCCAGGCCTTTGGAGTACTGCGACGCTCTGCCGTCGATGCGGGAATACTTTTCGAAAACGATGTCCCGCTGTTCTTCTGGAATAGGGGGGCCGGAGCTGAAGAAGGACAGTATGTTTTCCCGATCTGTTTCCGCAAAGACCAAAGCGGCTTTACCGCCCGGTTCGGTATATTTGGCCGCGTTTGAAAACAGGTTCTGGACCACGCGTTCAAGGAGGTAGGGATCGGCCAGAACCGAGAACTCTCGGTCGGACGGCGGCGTGATCGCCACGGAAATATTTCTTTCGTCAAACAATACGTTCCTGCCGTACTTTTGCGCGAGGGCCGCGATCTCCTCGAAGTACATCCGCCGCGGCTGCAGCGTCAGCTTCCCTTCCTCCATACGGTTCATATCGAGCAGGTTCGAGGTAAGGTTGACGATGTCGGCGCACGACTCGACTGAGAGGTCGACGCTGCGCAGCATTTTTTTGTCGTCGGGGTAACGGTAGCTCACCAGCCTGAGGTGGCCTGAAATGGCGGCCGCGAAGTTCTTGATATCGTGCACCATGGTGCCGGTGAGCAGCCATTTCATGCGTTCCGATTCGATGAGTCTGAGATTCGTTGCCTGGAGCATATCGTTCTGCTCGTTGATGGCGCCGGTCTGCTCTTTTACCTTCTTCTCAAGATGGGCGGTAAGGAGTTTGTATTCTTCCACGAGGCGCGCGTTTTCTATGAGAAAACCCGCCTGTGCCGCGATGATCTGCGCGGCCTTCACTGCATTGTCCGAGAACAGCCCTTCGACGAGCCGATTGGCAAGGTACGTACACCCGAGGCTTCGGGCGCCCCTGACGAACGGCACGCACAGCGCTGATCCGTGGGCTTTTCTCGAAACGCCGGACGTCCCGCCGGTTTCCGCGGGATCAGGCATTTTGACAATACGCTTCTCAATCTCTGCTCTTCGCATCGCGACATCGGACCACGCTATCGATTCTCTGGCACGTTCACGATTCTCGAAATCGAGTGCGAGCTCGCACGGCTCGTGCCGGTCATCGCCGTCGAGGCGCAGGAATCCGTACTGTGCGCCGGTCACCCTGATGAGCGCGCCGATGATACGGCGAAGGAGCCTGTCCATGTCTCCGGAATCGGTCAGCGACAGGCTTGCGTCATACAGCGTGTCCATGCGGATCTGCGCCACCTCGCCCGCGGCGATTGCCATGGCGGCGCCGCTCGTTTCCCGGGCAGCAGCGACCGCGCGTTTCGAGAATTCGGCGTCGACCGAGTCCTGAAGGCGTCCGCATTCGAGGCTGGCGCCGCATCTGTCAAACAGTTGATAGGCGCGGTTGAAACAGTCGCGCGCGTGGCCGGGTTCGCTGTGCTCTTCGAAGAAAAGGCCGAAATCACGCAGGGATTTAGCCTTCTCATAGAGCATGCCGAGCTTGTGATGGGAATTGACCGCTTTTCTGAAAAAGAAACGGGCGGTCCGTTTGCGCTTCCTGAAGGCGTTGTACCATGCGAGTGCGCGCAAAGCCGCGCCCCGGTGCGCCGGGTACATGATTCCCCGTACAAAGGCGAGAATAATGAACTTGCGGAGCTGTTGAAGGAGTGTGCGGTCGGAGAGGTCTATCTGCTTCTGAGATTTGTCCGCGTGGTGCCGGTTAAAAAACTCTTTTATCAGGATTTCGCACCGGTCGGCGAATGCACCGGCAACGTATTCCTGGATGAGGTTGTTCTTCTTGATGTCGCTGAGAATGGAGTCTGAAAGGGCGTGGGCGTCTTTAAGGTGATTTTCGAAAAGAAGTTTATATTGCAGAATAAAACCACTATGCGCTTTGTTTAAAGGGACATTATTAAGAAGTGTATCTCTGTTATTGTTTAAAGTTTTCCAATCCTGAGGAGAATCTTTCTCGTTCAAAAAATTAATAAGGGTAGTGAAAGTGTGAACGTTGGCCAGTCCCCTCTGGTCATTGCAGTCTTCGTCAAGCAGCAGCAGTTTTCCCAACAGGGGTTGACATTCTGAAAGGTTTCCCTTTTTTAGTTCAAGAAACACCAACGTCTCCAGCGGCACCACCTGCCCCCACCGGTCGCCGATGCTCTTGTAAACCGCGATGCTTTCCATAAGGTCATGCTCCGCTGCTTTCCAGTTGCCGTTGTAGTAATGGGTCAGTCCGCTGGTGGTGTAGGTAAAAGCAAGAGCATCTTTTCTGTTTATTCTTGCGGACATGACGAGCGCTTTCCGGAAATAAGAGAACGCTCGTTTTTTCAATGACAGCATGAAAGACACTACCGTATGGGTTGAGTAGGTTTCTATTCTTTCCGCGCAGTCAGCAAGCCGGTCAGCCATGTTGAGAGCCCTGAAGTGGGCGTACTGCACCAGCAGGATGTTTTTGAAGAACAGGGAGTAGGAGAGCTTGTTCAGAATCCTGACCGAGAGAATGCGTTCAGGCGTGTTTTTTTTAGGGATTATATATTTCAAGCCAAGTGAAGACGCGGTCTGCTTCAGGACTTCGATAAGCAGGGCAACTGCGACCAGAAACTGATTGCCGTAAAATCTAATGCCCAGTTTCCTGAGCGCATCCATAAAATAGCGTATCGAAACGTCAAAGTTTCCGGTATTATGGTGGATGGTGCCGATTTTGTATTGTATGTCCAGGCGTTTGAGACCTTCAATCCCGTGTTTTTCCTCAAGCAGCTTTTCGTACATCTTCAGCGCCTGCTCGTTCCTGCCGGTCAGCATGAGCACGTCGCCGAACTCAACCTGCAGTTTCACCATATCTACCGGCGGTTTCAACCCGGTTTTCGCGGTCTGGGTCGCCAGAAGGTGCGTTCTGGTGAAGTAACGCGATGCGATGTCCAGCGCGGCCTTGTCCGCAGCATGGCGGGCGGCCTGATAGGAGAGGTTGATGGCCTTTTCGACGTTCCGGCTTTTCAGGTAGGCCTCTGCCGCGCGGAAAAGAAATTCCCGGTCTCTGACAGCCATTTCCTCATAGGTGGCGCCGAAGTTCTCATAAAGAGAAAATTTACGCTCCTGCGATAACCGGCCACGCACGGATTCCTGGATGCGGTCGTGGACAAAATAATAGCCGCCGCCAAGGAGCGGTTTGATGAATCCGGCGTTGTCAAGGCGTTCGACTATCGGGCCGGAACGGCCCGGCGGGAAACCGCCCGCGGTTTCGATGAGATCGCACCGGAACCTGCCTTCGGCGAGCGATGCGGTCTCAAGCCACTGCCGTTCCTCAGGACCAAGGTCGTCGATTTTCCCGAGGATGAACGAAAGCGGGTCCAGATGCAGAGGCAATTTTACCGCGTCGGCCGCGGAGAGCGACCACACCCTGCCGTTCGTGGCCAATACCTCGCTGTTGACGAGGAAACGGAACGTCTCGGCAAGGGCGAACGGTGAGTGGTCGGTTTTATCGACAAGCAGGTTGACAAAACGCTCCCTGTC
This sequence comes from Chitinispirillaceae bacterium, assembly GCA_016932075.1. The sequence goes on from JAFGDP010000097.1 coordinate 6,881, forward strand.
TACCACCCTGCCGAACCGCAAAACAGCGAGGTCGTCGATTTCGGCGCGGGTAAAAGGGGTAACGGCCAGGAAGGTATTTATACCGGCTTTCCTCAGGTCCATACCATGTACGCGAAAATCGGTCTCCTCCTTGGTGCGCAGCGTGAAGATCGTCATACACGTTTCGCTCCGGCCGAGCATGCGCCGGATGATCTCGAACGAGACCAGGTCGATCCACTGGACGTCGTCTATGAACACCACAAGGGGCCTGAACGCGCACATAGAGGAAAAGAGGGTGAAAAGCACATGCGCGATAAGGCCCGCTTCTTTCTCGGGTTCCACTATGTCTATTGGCCTGACTTCCCTGAAAAACGGCCGCATTTCCGGCACGATTTTACAGATGATACCTGAACAGCCGGCAAGAAGCCGCTCCGCCATTTCCGAAAACGAATCCGTGAGTTTTGTGCCTCCGCAGCCGATCCGTGCGATGAAATCGAGCACGAGCATCCTGAAAACGGAATAGGGCTGGTGCGGAGTGAACCCGTTGCATTTTATCGACAGAAACAGGCAGTTGTCCTCCCTCACACCGCGCCTGAATTCCCGCACGATTTCGGTCTTTCCTATGCCGGATCCCCCGTATATGCAGAACGAAAAACCTCTACCCTGCAGGAGCCTGGCGAGTCCGTCCTTAAGCGCATCGGTCTCTCGGGAACGCCCTACGAACAGGCGCGATCGGCTGATGGCGATGACCGCATCCCGCCTGCCGGCAACGAACCGCTCGTGGGTCTCGTTTTTAATGTGGTCCATGATCTCGACGATGTCATGCTTGAAGCCTGCCGCAGTCTGGTATCGTTCGTCCGGAGACGGGTTGAGCGCCTTGAGCAGCATGGCATTTATGGAGATGGGCATGCCGCGAAGGGGCTGCACCTCGGTATGAAGCGTCACGTTCAGCAGTTCTTCAACGGTATTGTTTACGAGTTCAAAAGGCATTCCGCCGGCAAGCAAACGGTAGAGTATCAGTCCTGCGCCGTAAAGGTCGGAACGGGCGTCGATTCTGGAGGCGGTGAAACCGGTCTGTTCGGGCGAAAGCCACGGGATCGTGCCGACGGTCCTGCCTTCCGGCATCTGCGCCGCCTCGTCCTCGGTCATGGACAGGCCGAAGTCAAGAAGCTGCAGGCCCTTGTCGTCGTCCACGTACAGGTTGTCCGGGTTGATGTCGCAATGGACGATTCCTCTGCCGTGAAGGTATTCGAGCGCGTCAAGGAGTTGCCGCATAAAGTGCATCGCTTCAAGCGAAGAAAAAATAGATACCACATCGAGAAGCGAGGAGAGGGACTGGCCTTTCCGGTACGGATAGGCGATGGAGTCCGTATCGCCGGCATCCGGCAGGAGGACCGGCCTGGCAATGTTCGGATGGTCGAGCGAGGATAGTATGTCTATTTCACGCTTGAAACGGAGCTTCAATTCCGGGACAGCCTGCCCGGCCCGTTCTTTGACGCGCTTAAGAAGAAAAAGCTCGCCATTCTTACGGTGCCTGATAACGGTAACGTCAGTGTCGTCCGACGAAGAGACCGTGTCAAGGAGTTCGTAGAGCCGAGAAAGTTTTTCGATTGACATAAAGCACCCCTGCAACAGCTTGATTAAAAAGGCGATAAGGAATACAATATTACTATAATAACATGTGTTTATCAAGAGAAAAGACGCCCAACAGGTTGAAAAGCAAAAACGGCTGGTGGAGCCGGTTCGGCGGCGGCTTTATACTTTCTCGCGGAGCATGCGTTTGAAGGATTTCATAAAGTAGGGAGTGGTTTTAAAATTCTGGAGGTTGCAAATTTCCTGTATAAATTTGACCATCGTTGGTTTTAGTGGCAATTGTTCTTCTTGGTCGAAAACAATTTCAATTAAAGCACTTGCCGATCGGGCAGAGTAATTGCTGAAAGCTGCAGAAATCGAGGATTGAAGGGTCTGTATGTCGGATATTTTGTAGTAGTCAATTGAGAAAGCCTCTGCAAATTTTGATAAATCAGGAACAAATAATTCGGTGCAGAAGCCAAGATCACCGTATAAAAGCTGTTGAGCCCATTCAACCGATCCGTACATTTTGTCGTTAAAAACGAACCAAAGAATCGGCAATTTGTATTGTTGTGCGGTAGCGAGTTCCATTCCATGCATGAGGAATGCACCATCCCCGCAAATAATTGAAACCACTTTCGTCGGCAAGGCAATTTTGCCGCCTATAGAACCCCCAACTGCTTGAGCTAACGTATAATTGCCCAGGCTTAATGAGTAGCTGTTAGAATGTACTTTCAGGTTTCGCATTGTAAATAAACCAATCCTGCCCATATCCGATATAAAAAAGCTGTTGTCGGGTGCGTAACGGGAAATTTCGCGCAGAATCCGTTGGGGTTTTAGCGGTACACTGTCATCGGTCGTTTCTTGTGTAAGAGAAAAATTTTCTTTTTCAAATAAACTTATAATGCTATCATCATAGTATTTGGCGATATTTGAAGACTTCATTTCATTATTCAAATAATCAAGATGAGCTCCCAAGTTGCCGCAAGCGCAGTATTTTACAGGATAGTTCCTGCCGATATCATATCCATCGACATCGATCTGAATTAATTTGTCCCCAAAGAAATCAGTTTCATATTTATTGACAGTCGTTTCTCCAAAATCTTCTCCGATAGAAATGATAAGGTCACTGTTTTTGACGAGCACTTCTGCTGAACGATGGCCATAGATATCTAATATGCCGCCAAAATACGGAGAGAATTCATCGAAAAGACCTTTTGCTCCTCCTGAGAGTATGACCGGGATTCCATAACCATCACTGAATTTTTTGATAGAATCAGATATGTTGGGGAACCATGCCCGGTGACCAACAAGTAATAATGGCTTCTTGCATTTTTTTAATTCCAGGACAATGTTTTTAATCGCTTTTAAATCAACTGCAGTATCATTTGTGCATCTATAGCAATCCGGAGATAATGGGTTATAGTCGATTCTTTGTTCAAAAAAATTCACGGGTACAAGTAAATGTACCGGTCCTTTCCGGCAATGGAGGGAAATCCTAAATAGATCCCGAATGTTATCGGGAATATTCTGGGGATTTGAGCAGGTTATGCTTTTTTTGGTAATATGCCGCATTATCCCTGAAATAGAATATGAGTTTCCGATTCCACTGTCATCCTGAGAAGCGTTTTTACCTTGAATATTGGTCGGAGGAATCGGTGTAACAATGAACCCGGGCAGATTAGATTTAAGCATTTCACAAATACCAGTAATAAGATTGGTTGCACCCGGTCCAGCAGTACCCATTATCAATGCGGGTTTTTGGGCAATCCGTGCATACTGCAGAGCAGAAAGGCTGGCGGCATTTTCGTGTTTGACGGAGATGTATTTAATTGAAGAATTTATTAAGGCTTTGTATAAAGCAAGGTAATGGTACCCTGTAATCCCGAACGCGTACTCGATCCCCTCGGCCTCCAGGCATTTGACGATGACATCCGCGACTTTCATTTCCATGTATAATACCTTTCTTTCACGGATGATTTGTTAATATAGGAAATAAAACGGATAATAGCAAAGTTTCTATGAGACCAACCGGAAAATAAGAATGACAATAAAGCCTGAAAGCAGTATTTTAACCGGATAATGACAAAACCGGAGACACTTAATATGAAAAGAACCTCGGCGGGAAAGAATAACGCCACTGCCAACATCGGTTTTGAAGAAAAGCTCTGGGCAGCGGCGGACAAGATGCGGGGCCACATGGACCCGGCTGAATACAAGCACGTCGCGCTTGGGCTTATCTTCCTCAAGTATATCTCGGATTCGTTCATGGAGAAACGGGGCGAGATTGAAAAGGAAACGGGCAACCCTAAAAGCGAGTGGTACGTCAAGGAGCCCCGCGCCCGGTACGGAGTCATGGAAGACCGCGACCATTACACCTCGGAGAATATCTTCTACGTTCCGGAAAAGGCCCGTTGGTCATACCTTCAGGCGAACGCAAAGCAAACCAGCATCGGACAGCTTATTGACGATGCCATGGTTTTAATCGAAAAAGAGAACAAGACGCTCAAGGGAGTTCTGCCGAAGAACTACGCGCATCCTGATTTGGACAAACAGCGTCTCGGCGAATTGATAGACCTTATCGGCACTATTACGCTCGGCGACGAGGCAAGCCGGTCCAAGGACATTCTCGGCAGGGTCTATGAATATTTCCTCGGACGGTTCGCGGCGGCGGAAGGAAAAGGCGGCGGAGAGTTTTATACGCCCTCCTGCGTGGTAAAGCTCCTTGTTGAGATGATAGAGCCGTTCAAGGGCAGGATATACGACCCCTGCTGTGGTTCAGGCGGCATGTTCGTCCAGTCCGAGAAGTTTGTGCAGGCGCACGGCGGCAGGTTCGACGACCTCTCGATATTCGGGCAGGAATCCAACCCGACCACATGGCGTTTGTGCAAGATGAACCTTGCCCTTCGTGGTATCGAAGGGAATATCGGAACCCAGCACGCGGATTCGTTCCACAACGACCTTCATAAGGACCTGAAAGCGAATTATATCCTTGCCAATCCGCCGTTCAATATCAGCGATTGGGGTGGGGAACGGCTGGCCGATGATGTCCGGTGGAAATACGGCACGCCTCCTGCCGGAAACGCAAACTTTGCATGGGTGCAGCATAAGATTCATCACCTCGCACCCAACGGCATTGCCGGATTCGTGCTTGCGAACGGCTCCATGTCCTCGAACACGAGCGGAGAAGGGGAAATAAGAAAAGTGATTATTGAAGCCGACCTTGTGGACTGTATGATTTCCATGCCCGGCCAGTTGTTTTATACGACGCCTATTCCTGTCTGTCTCTGGTTTGTTGCGCGGAACAGGGAGAACGGCAAAGCCTCCGGCGGTAATTTGCTCCGTGACCGGTGCGGAGAAACTCTCTTTATCGACGCGCGAAAGCTCGGTACACTCGTTGACCGCGTTCATCGGGAACTCACCGAAGAAGAAATCAAGAGAATCGCCGGAATATACCACGCCTGGAGGGGTGAGAAGGATGCTGGCAAATATAAAGACGTTCCCGGATTCTGTAAGAGCGTCAAGCTCGCTGAGTTAAAAGAGCATGGATACGTGCTTACACCCGGACGATTCGTCGGAGCGGAAGAAGTAGAAGATGATGGCGAGCCGTTTGAGGAGAAAATGAAACGGCTGACCGGCAAGCTGAAAGAGCAGTTCGAGGAGTCGCACAAGTTGGAACAGACAATAAAAGACAACCTGAAAAGTATTGGATTCGGCCTCTGATATTCTATAATTGGACAGGGAAGAAAAGATGGAAAATATTTCTGTAGGCAAAGAACGGATTAAAACTCTCTGGAATTGGTGTGAAGAACGCAAGTTTGCTGTGCCTGAGATTCAAAGGGAATTTGTCTGGGACAGACGCCGGGCAAGTGCGTTTTTAGACAGCATTTATCGAAAACTGCCTATTGGTAGTCTGCTTATCTGGGAGACACGTGGGGACCACCGACAGTTATTAAGGCATAGCCAGGTTTTGCTGCCACCACACGACCCTGCGAATTCAAGTACTCTTTTCCTCATTGATGGCCAGCAGCGGCTTTCAGTACTCTATCGTGCGCGGCATGGTGGTTCAGTGATTAACTCCAATGGCGTAGAAATTAACTTTGACCAGTTATGTTTTAATCTTTTAACTGAAGAGGGTGAGTCGAATTTCTTGTTTACCCGTCGTCCGATAGCGGGCCAACAAATACCCGTTATGGACATTCTTTCGCCGGAATGGCGACGAAAAGTTCGGCGTTTATCAAAGTGGAAACGTAAAAAGATACGGAATTGCCGGACCGAAATTTCACGGTATCTCTTTCCCGTCATACGGGTAAGAACAAATAATTTAGAGGAAGTCCGGGAGTCGTTTTTACGTATCAATTCAGGCGGTTTGCGTATCAGCAAAGCCGACCGTGCTTTCAGCAAGGCGTCCCGTCTTGACCTCCGCCGTCTTGTTCGAGAATTACGGGAATCACTACCCCATGGTTTTAACCAAGTTGACCCGCGTATTTTACAGGTCGCCTTGGCGGTAATACAGGGACAAAAGGACACGGGTTCCCAAGCGGTCGAAAGCGCAATAACGAAATTGGAAAAAGCTGAATTCCAAGCAAGACAGGCATCAAGGCAATTTACAAGAAAATGGAAAAATATCAGTAACTGCGCAAAAAGAGCGGTGGATTACTTAAATAATGAGCTTGGTGTAATAAATTTCAGTTTTCTTCCTTCAGAGCTCATGATTGCCGTTCTCGCTTTTTTCTTTTATGCAAATAACCAAGCACAGCCGAACGCACGCCAGCGAAAAGAAATCCGGAAATGGTTCTGGGCAACAGGTGTGGGCCGTCGGTATGTTGGACGAGGCTATTATATCAACATACGGCATGACCTTGATTTCTTCCAGCGGTTGGGCCGAAGGAGAGAAGGACGGTTTAATTATCGTGACCGGATGTCTTTCGCGGAATTAAGGCGGACCGACTATACTTCGGGTGGAAGCCTTGAAATCGCCTTCTGGCTGATGCTCAGCAAAAGGAAACCCTGCTACCTTGAAAGTGGAGTGCCTATGCCGCTTGAAGGGACGGCTTCCGTAGCAAACCGAAAAGATAAGCACCATATTTTCCCCAGGGCCCTATTAGAACGGAATGATTTTACCGCCAGAGAGGCAAACAGCCTTGCCAACATGTGCTATCTTGTAGCGGAAGAGAACCAGAGCATAGGAAGTAACAAACCCGCTGTTTATCTTGAGGATTACAAGCGACTGAAGCACTTTCCGCGGGTTATGCGGTCGCATTTAATTCCTTATCGAAGCGATAGCGCCCTTTGGAACAGAAATGTCAGGAGTGCGTACCGGAAATTTGTACGTCAAAGAATTGATTTAATACGGCGAGCATTTGAGAAGGAAGCAGGAACACGGCTTTTCAGGCGTGACTAAAAGGTGGCTTTTAATATGACAACCAATCCTTTCCTCGGAAAATGGCGCATCACTGAAATGGAGAAGTGGGACAGGAATTTCATTGACGCCGAAAAGAAAGGATATTTCAGGTTCGGCAACGAAGAAGACGGCGATTTTCATTTCGGATACGTTCACGGTTTCATTGAGTATGAAATTGAAGACGAAGCCGGAAGACTGCGCCTCGACTTCTCATGGCAGGGCAACGATGAAAAGGACGAGGCAAACGGACGGGGCTGGGCGCGGATAGAGGAAGACGGGACCATGTACGGGAAAATTGCTTTTCACGGCGGAGAGAAGAGCTGGTTTAAGGCGAAGAGGGTAAAATGAGCGATTGGCATGAAACCACATTAGCTGGTTTATCAGAGAATATCTCATACGGATATACGGCGAGCGCAGAATCTCAGCAGGTTGGACCTCGTTTCTTGAGAATTACTGATATTCAAAACGGGGTTGTTGATTGGGCGTCAGTGCCATATTGTCAAATTGGAAAAGAAAATATCGATAAATATCGTTTGGAATATGGCGATATAGTTGTAGCTCGTACTGGCAATAGTACAGGAGAAAATTATCTTTTTAAATCTGATAAGGAAACGGTTTTTGCCTCATATTTAATCCGATTTAAGATTAAGAAACAACAAGCTGACCCATTATTTGTTTGGTACAATCTCCGGTCTAAACAATGGTGGAGTTTTATCGCCGGTTCAAAAACGGGGTCTGCCCAAGCAGGTGCGAACGCCAAGGTTCTTGGACAATTCCCGATTAATTTACCCCCTCTCCCTATCCAGTGCACCATCGCTTCCATCCTCGGTTCTTTAGATGATAAAATCGAACTCAACCACCGCATGAACGAAACGCTCGAAGCCACGGCGCGGGCGTTGTACAAAAGCTGGTTTGTGGATTTCGACCCGGTTAAGGCCAAGGCCGAAGGCCGGAAACCTTTTGGAATGGATGATGAAACGGCGGCGCTGTTTCCGGATGGGTTTGAGGAGAGTAAGTTGGGGAAGATTCCGAAAGGGTGGAGGGTTGGAGAAATAGGAGAATTAGTAAACGCTGTGGGTGGAACAACTCCAAGTACAAACGACCCATCTTTTTGGGATTCTGGCGAAATTCCCTTTGTTACGCCAAAAGATTTAGCTGGTCTTTCGAGCCGCGCACTGTTGAAAACAGAACGAATGATAACCCAGAAAGGATTACAGCAAATAAGTTCCGGTCTGCTTCCAAGAGGGACAGTCCTTCTTTCTTCCAGAGCGCCTATTGGTTATTTAGCAATCACAGAAATGCCTGTTGCAATAAATCAGGGTTTTATTGCAATGGTTTGTAATGAGCAAATTCTTCCAAATCATTTTGTTCTTCGATGGACGGAAGATAACATGCCCACAATTATCGGAAATGCTAATGGAACTACCTTTTTAGAAATCAGTAAAAAGAATTTCAGGCCGATAGCTGTGATAGTGCCTGATATTAAGGTGGTTCATAAGTTTACTGAAATAGCAGGAGATTTGCATTTAAAAGTTGTTTCAAATCTTGTTCAGAATGAAAACCTGATGAAACTTAGAGATTTCCTTCTTCCCAGCCTTCTCTCCGGCGAATTGAAATTAGAAACACGGGCGTAGGGTTGAAAACATAAAACAGGAGTGGAACGATATGGCAAAAGAAAATGATCAAGAATTAGAAAGCCCCGAAGCGTATTATTCATCAGCAGATGCCTTTTTTGATTATCTACGCACGAAACAGGGCAACGAGGTTATTTCTCGAATTCTTTCAATCTGGGACGCGCATCTTGCCAATAAAAAAAACATGCAGGATGAAATAATCGGGATACGCCAGCGATACAGTGTGCGTTTTCTTTGGTTCCGGCTCACGATTCTTTGCCTTTGTATTGTCGGGGTTTCTACGCTTGTATTCTTTGATAAATTCAATTCTGCCTCAGCGGTCTTTTTTACGGGCGTAGTTGCATTTGTTTTTGGAAAAGACCCGAACAAATGAAATCTGTAAACATGAAGAAACTTCAATATGACGAAATAGGTTACTGGTCAGAGGTCAAACTCGATATTATCAAAGAATATGCTTCGGCCTATACCGCCGTCATGGCCGGACAGAAAAAAGCAAAATTGAAATACATTTACATTGACGCTTTTTCCGGAGCTGGACAGCATATTTCAAAGAGTACAGGTGAATTCGTGCCGGGCAGCCCTTTGAATGCGCTGAAAATACCGAATCTTTTCTTGGAGTATCATTTTATCGATACCGATGATAAAAAAGTCAGTGCACTTGAAAATGCCGACGGTAAATCTAACAATCTGTTTCTGTATAATGGCGATTGTAATGATTTGTTATTGAGCGATGTGTTCCCTCGCGCTAAATACGAAGATTATAAACGTGCTCTCTGTCTGCTTGACCCCTATGGTCTGCACTTAAATTGGCAAGTCATTAAAACGGCTGGAGAAATGAAGTCTATAGAAATATTTTTAAACTTTCCCATTATGGATATAAATTTTAACGTTCTCAAGCATGATAAGGATAAGGTGGATGAAAAGCAGATTGCACGGATGAACAGATTCTGGGGCGATGATTCGTGGAAGACTGTTTGCTATGAAGAAAATCCTCAGCAGAATATGTTCGGCATATCAGATGACATTAAAGTAACGAATGATAAATTAGCAGAGGCCTTTCGGAAGAGGCTAAAAGAGGTGGCTGGTTTTAAATTCGTGCCTGAACCGATGCCTATGAGGAACTCGAACAACGCTGTTGTATATTATTTATACTTCGCATCGCAGAACGATACGGGCAGGAAAATTGTCGAGAATATTTTCAGGAAATATTCACAGAGACGGGATGCCTGATGGCGACTAAATCTTCTATTGAATGGACGGAATACACGTGGAATCCGGTTACGGGCTGCACGAAGACCAGCCCCGGATGCCTGAACTGCTACGCGCAGAGAATGGCAAAGCGCCTTCAGGCTATGGGAGTGCCGAATTATCGCAACGGCTTTTCGTTAGCTCTCCATGAGCACGTTTTGGATGCGCCGCTAAAATGGAAGAAGCCTTCAATCGTTTTTGTGAATTCCATGAGCGATTTGTTCCACGAAAGAGTGCCCATAGAATTCATCAATAAAGTATTCGATATAATGCGGCAGGCATCACATCATCAATTTCAGGTGCTTACGAAAAGAGCCGAACGCCTTGCAGAGGTCACGTCATTCATAGACTGGCCTGAAAATGTTTGGATGGGTGTAAGCGTTGAAAATGCGGAGTATGCCCATAGAATTGATTATTTGAGAATGACCGGTGCGTTTATAAAATTTCTTTCGATTGAACCGATGCTGGGGCCAATTCAAGAGATGGATTTAAATGGAATTGATTGGGTCATTGTAGGCGGTGAATCCGGGCCTAAGGCGAGACCGATACGGCGCGAATGGGTTATTGATGTTCGCAATCAATGTCGCAAGTCGGATGTGCCGTTCTTCTTTAAGCAGTGGGGCGGGACAAATAAAAAAAAGGCCGGAAGATTACTCGATGGCAAAATCTGGAGTCAAATGCCAAGTCCGCAAATGAATTCAAACGGTGCAAATTATTAATGATTTCCGAATCCCACGTCGAATCCGCCGCCCTAGACTGGCTCAAGGAGCTTGGCTACTCGCTTCTTGAAGGCCCGGCTATCGCTCCGGCAGAAGAGCCGTCCCTTACTATAGAGCTTGGCTTTAAACCTGAACGGACAAGCTATTCCGAAGCTATACTTCCGGAGCGGTTGAAAGCCGCGCTCTCCCGCTTGAACCCCGGCATTCCGCAAACCGCGCTTGAGGATGCGTACCGGAAGATAACGATTACCGAGAGTCCGAGCCTGTTTGAGAATAACCGCACCTTTCAGCGGTATGTCGTCGAGGGAATTCCGGTCACATTCCAGCAGGACGGCAGGACAATAAACAAGAATGCCCGTTTATTTGATTTTGAGAAGACGGACAGGAATGATTTCGTTGCTGTCAATCAGTTCACGATGATTGAGAACAAGAACAACCGCAGGCCGGACATCGTGGTTTTCGTGAACGGCCTGCCTCTGGCAGTCGTTGAACTGAAAAATCCAACGGACGAAAACGCGACCACGCGGGACGCTTTCAATCAGTTACAGACGTATAAAGCCGAAATTCCTACGCTGTTTGTCTGCAACGAACTGCTTATCATCTCAGACGGCCTCGAAGCACGGGCAGGTTCCCTAACCGCTGACTGGAGTTGGTTCCTTCCGTGGCGTACCATAGACGGCAAGAAAATAGCGCCGAAGGGGAAACCGGAACTGGAAGTACTGTTAAAAGGCATGTTCCAGAAAGAAGTCTTGCTTGATTATATCCGCCATTTCGTGACCTTCAACGTTGACGGCTCGAAGATTTCCAAGAAAATCGCTGGTTATCATCAGTACCATGCGGTAAACAAGGCCGTGGCCTGCACGGTAAAGGCATCTTCGCCTAAAGGGAACAAAAAGGTCGGCGTTGTCTGGCACACTCAGGGAAGCGGAAAAAGCCTGTCAATGGCTTTTTATGCGGGTAAAGTGGTCCAGAATCCGGCCATGGAAAACCCGACGCTGGTAGTGCTTACCGACCGCAACGACCTTGACGACCAGTTGTTCGACACGTTCTGCGCCTGCAACGACCTTCTGCGCCAGAAGCCGGTTCAGGTGGAAAGCAGAAGGGATTTAAAAGAAAAACTGAAAGTCGCTTCCGGCGGAGTGATATTCACGACTATCCAGAAATTCCTGCCGGAAGGCGAGGAAGAGGCTTTCCCGCTGTTGTCGGAACGCCATAATATCATCTTCATAGCGGATGAAGCCCACCGGAGCCAGTACGGTTTCAGCGCAAAGCTGAGAAAGAGCGGCAAGGGCATGAAGTACGGATATGCCAAGTATGTTCGGGATGCCCTTCCCAATGCCTCGTATATAGGATTCACCGGAACGCCGGTAGAGAAGACCGACCGGAACACCCCTGCGGTGTTCGGGGATTATATAGACATCTACGATATTTCGCGGGCCGTTGAGGACGGGGCCACGGTCAGGATTTTCTACGAAAGCAGGCTGGCTAAAATCGAACTGAATAAAAATGAAAAGCCGAAGATAGACCCTGAGTTTGAGGATATTACCGAAGACGAGGAAGCAAAAGAGAAGGAACGGCTAAAGTCCAAATGGGCGCAGATTGAGGCGATGGTCGGGACTGAGAAGCGGGTCGGCCTTATCGCAAAGGACATCGTGGCCCATTTCGAGAACCGGCTTGAAGCCTTGGACGGCAAGGGCATGATAGTCTGCATGAGCCGCCGCATCTGCGTTGACCTGTACAACGCGATTATCAAGCTTCGTCCGCAGTGGCATTCGGGAGACGATAATACGGGTTTCCTGAAAATAGTCATGACCGGCTCGGCCAGCGACCCCAAAGAGTGGCAGCAACACATCCGCAATACGCTCCGCCGGAAAGCGCTCAGCAAGAAGTTCAAGGACCCGAAAGAGCCGTTCAAGCTGGTAATCGTCCGCGATATGTGGCTTACCGGCTTCGATGCGCCGTCGCTGCATACGATGTACGTGGACAAGCCCATGCAGGGGCACAATCTCATGCAGGCCATCGCGCGGGTGAACAGGGTTTTCAAGGACAAGCGCGGCGGCCTTGTGGCGGATTACCTCGGCATAGCGTATCATCTCAAAAAAGCCCTTGCGGTCTACACAGAACGCGACCAGAAGGAAACCGGCATATCGCTCGAAGAAGCGGCGGCGGTGATGCTTGAAAAGTATGAGATTGTCTGCGGAATAATGCGGAGGTTCGACAGGTCCAAGTTTTTCAAGGGTACTCCCAAGGAGCGTTTGCAGGTCATCCCCGAAGCAATGGAGCATGTCCTCAAGGAGAAAGACGGCAAAGAGCGGTTCGTCAAGACCGTTTCAGAGTTATCGAAAGCATACTCTCTGGCGGTCCCGCATGAAAAGGCATTGAAGATACGGGAAGACGTGGCTTTCTTTCAGGCAGTAAAGGCAGCTTTTGTTAAAATGACCGGCGAGCCTGTAGCTGGAGCCAGGAGTAAGGAAGATATTGAGCAGGCCATCAAGCAGCTTGTTTCAAAGGCAGTTGTTTCTGACAAGGTGGTTGATATTCTTTCTGCGGCAGGTATTAAAACGCCGGATATTTCTATTCTATCTGATGAATTTCTGGACGAGATAAAGGGGATGAAGCAGAAGAACCTTGCCGTTGAGTTATTACGGAAACTGCTTAACGATGAAATAAAACTGAGGTCCCGTAAAAACCTGATTCAGTCAAAGTCCTTTGCCGAAATGCTTGAAAAGTCCATCGCCAAGCTCCAGAAGCGCACTATAGAGGCCACGCAGGTAATTCTTGAGCTTATCGACTTGGCAAAGCAGATGAGGGAGGCCCATAAGCGCGGCGATGACCTGAAAATGACCGAAGACGAATTGGCATTCTACGACGCGCTCGAAGTGAACGACAGCGCGGTCAAGGTACTGGGAGATGAAACCCTTCGGATAATAGCGCAGGAGCTTGTACGCAGGGTGCGCGAGAACGTGAGCATTGACTGGACGGTTAAAGAGAGCGTAAGGGCAAAAATCCGTCTCATTGTTAAAAAGATTCTGAATAAATACGGCTACCCGCCGGACAAGCAGGAAAAAGCCACGCAGACGGTGTTACAGCAGGCGGAAATGCTGTGCAAGGATTGGGCGGTTTAGTCCGCCCCAACGAAGACAAGGTAACTACTTTTGCATCCGTTATACAAGGGATTAATCAAATGAAAATCGGGCTCGTTTCTCCTAAGGGAAATTTCTGGGGAAATAATAAATATTTCCAGGAATACTGGCATAACAACCCCAACAGCGCTTCATACCGCAGTTACTGGACGGGCTTGAGCTCGGCCCTGCTTGTGGTCGCTGCGCTGACCCCGGAAAAACACGAAGTCGAACTTGTCGATGAGAATTTTGACCCGGTGGACTTTGACAAAGATTACGGCCTGGTCGGTGTCACCTGTATGACTTCGCAGGCAACAAGGGCGTATGAAATAGCCGATGGATACCGTAAGCGCGGTAAAAAGGTAGTGCTCGGCGGGATACATCCGACGGTGATGCAGGACGAAGCGAAGCAGCATGCCGACAGTGTGGTGATCGGCGAGGTCGAATATCTGTGGGTAACGATACTTTCTGACCTTGAAAACAACCGGCTCAAGGATTTTTACCGCGCCGAAAAGCTGGTCGACATGAAGGATTCGCCAAAGCCGCGTTTCGATCTGCTCGATCCGAAAAGATACACGTCCATCTGGGTCCAGACGTCCAGAGGCTGCCCCCATGACTGCGATTTCTGCGCCGCCTCTAAAGTGTATGGAAAGAAATACCGGGAAAAAACCAACGAACAGGTATTAGGGGAGTTGCGGTATTGCACGACAATATTCAAAAACGGGCGCTACTATTTTTCGGACGATAATTTTTTTGTAAACAAGAGCAAAAAATATGAGCTTTTAGAGAAAATTACGCCAATGAAAATCCGCTGGGGTGCGACGACGGACATCTCCATAGCCGAAGATGAAAAGCTTCTGGAGCTGGCCTATAAAAGCGGGTGTAATACATTATTTATCGGATTTGAAAGTCTGTCGGAGGCGAATCTGGAGAGTATCGATAAAGCCAAATGGAAATTCAAGTACCGCGATAAGTACCAGGAATATATTCAAAAGATTCAATCCTATGGTATAGGAATATTGGGCGCCTTTATTGTTGGTTTTGATAAGGATGACAGTTCGGTATTTGATGCCACGGCTGAATTCATCATCAAGAATAATCTGTATGGAGCGCAGATCGCGGTTATTACCCCCTTCCCCGGGACCAGATTAAGGGAACGGCTTGAAAAAGAGGGCAGAATAACCGGAAATAACTGGAGTAATTATACCGCTTTTGATGTCAATTACATTCCAAAAAATTTCAATAAGGATGAGCTGGAGAGAAAGGCCATGGGGGTTTATCAAAAAGTAATTAATAAAGAGAACTTCATAAAAAACATGGAATATTTCAAGAACATCCACAAAAAACTTCAGCACCAGTACCGATGACCTGTTTTCCACGCGATTGAATTTCCGTAAAGGCTATTTTCTCGGGTATTTTAAAGGGCGTCAGGTTCGCCCTGCACCACTTCACAAACGAGTCCGCGGCCGCAGGCGATGCGTCGCGAAGCGTGACGGTCGCGCTGATCTTGTCGCCGGTGATTCCAATATAGTCACTGGAGAATTCCACCGCCTCGACGTTGCCGTTTTTCATCATGAGCCGTTTGACTTCCTCCGGATATACCTTGTTGCCGGCAACATTAAACATTCTTTTTTTCAGGCCGAGGAAATAGACGTTGCTGTTTTCATCCTGTTTACCGTAATCACCGGTGCGCAGCCAGCCGTTTATTATCGCTTTGCGCGTGGCGTCGGGACGGTTGAAATACCCTTTCATGACATTGTCACCCTTGAACCAGATTTCGCCCTTCTGTCCTAACGGGACCTTTTTGCCTGTTTCATCCGTGATTATGACGCGGTAGTGCCCCATAGGCCGGCCGATAGATCCTTCATTGAGAGGTTTATCCGGTTCCTGACAGGTGCATACCGGCGACGCTTCGGTGAGTCCGTAACCGTCGTAAATCGGGGCATTCAGCTTCTGTCTGTATCGCTCACGCAGCGGCGCGGGAAGCTTATATCCCCCGCACAACAAATGCGCGTTCCGGCAGATGTTTTCAATATGGGGCGATCTGATTAACAGGTGGTAAATAAGAGGTACGCTGTAGACGAAAGACACCTTGCGGCGCGCGATTTCTCCTGCAAAATGGTTGAGCTTGAATATATCGGAAACGTCGCCGATCAAAAGAGAACTGCCGGCAATAAACGGCACGACCGCACTGTTCTGAAAACCATAAGGGTGATGGAACGGTATCAGCGTGCAGGAGATGGATATCGGGTCGATATGATTATTCGCGATGATCGCGCGTGCATTCGAGAGCAGGTTCCAGTGTGTCAGCATGGCGGCTTTGGCATGCCCGCTCTCGGCGGATGCATAAAACATCGCGGCCACGTCGTCGAGCTGCGGGACAAGCGAGGGGTCCATGCGGTAATCGGTAAAGGAGATCTCTTTGCCGTAATCGAATTCCATGGTCAGCTCATCGATCCGCAGTATTGCCGAGGGCGTGGTATCAGCCAGCATCTCTTCGTATTCGAGTTTGCCGATTTTCGGATCGACGAAGAGGGCCGCGCGGCCGGTTTTTACGATGCCGAGGAACGCTATGATGGTTTTTATGTGGTTCGGCGCGACGAGGTAAACGACGGGGGAGTTGGAACGGATGTTCCTGTCCAGATGACCGGCGCACTCGTCAACAGCCGCAGAGAGGTAGCCCTTGTTGAAAACCTGATCGCGGAAAATGACGCGGTTGAAACGGACAAGATCAGTGAGCGAGGTCATATTCGGGAGGTTTGCCGCGTTCAACGGCGTCAGTGACGAGTTTGATGAGGTGGCTGAGCGAGGGCTTTTCCATGAAGGTAAGGGGCAGCTCGATGCCGAACGTCTCTTCGATGTTCGCCGCGATGGCCACCAGCTGCATGGAATCGAGCGGAAGCTGTTCGAATATCGGCCTGTCAGGATCGATATCGCCAGGGTTTATGTTATACTCATTCTCGAGGATGGATAACAGCCTTTCACGTATTCCGGTGTTTTCCATGGTTTATTCCTCCTTATGCGAGGTGACAACAGTGCACAACAGCCGAAAAGGTACGGTGAAAAAGTAATCGCACCTCCGGCAGTTTTGTAAATATTACGTTATGGCTGGAGATTAAGCAACGAAATCAATTTCGTCGTTAAGAAAGGCTATACTTCAATGATATTTTTTCCGCAGGAATAGCCGGGAGTAATCGTATAGCGTTTAAGCTCTGCAAGGTAACGCCGGATTTTATCGGCAGTGATGTTGCCCCTGCCGAGCGATGGCGGAAGGTCCGGGTTGAACGCCATGAGCATCCCTTCGGTCATGCAGCCGTAGAGGTGGTCGGGCGAGGCCAGGCCGATGTCAAACCCGGGATCGAGCCGGCAGGGGAGCTTCGCGATGCCGCCATGATAGAGAAAAACGTCGGACCGCTGTTCGCCGCTCACGCTCACGTTGAGCGGCGCCGACGCGTCGCACACGATTGCGCCCGGATTAAACTCCTCCCGGCTGAACAGCGGACGGTAGGCGCTGGTGACGAAGACCGCTATGCCGGCTCTTTTAATGGCAGAGGCGTTGTCGGCTGTTATTTCAATATCGCAGGCGAGGCCGCTCCGGTATTTGCCGACAGTCTGCTCAAGCATTCCGGCGTTGCGGGCCGTCAGTATGAGTTTTTTTACCCTGCTTCCCAGCCACAGCATTACTCCGGTTCCTATGTCGCCGGACGCGCCGACGATGGCGGCGGTTTCCCCGGAGAGCGGCCGGTGAAAGCGCGACGCGAGCTCCTCCAGCGACCGGACGATAAGCGCGGCAGTTGTGGTGTTGCCTGAAGTGAGGGTTATACCGTGCCTGCGGCCGGCCTCATCCTCTCTACCCTGCAGAACGATGGAGGTGAACGCACCGAGAGAGGCAACGCCGCACCCTTCGGCGGCAGCTATGGCGATGGCGCCATCAACCTTCTCGATAACCGTTTTCAAGCTGATGTCCCGCATCTCGGGCAGAAACGGCACCATGACAAGGATGCCGTCGGCGGTTTTTTCCCCATCGAAAGAGACGCCGCTCCACGAAACGGCTTTATAGGGCGGCGTCCATTCGAAAAGCTTGAGAATAAGTTCGTCGCGGAACGTCTTGCCTGGCTTGAGAAAATTGATATAGGCGCGGAACAGGGGAAGGTCTGCCGGATGGCCGATGAGGGCGAACTTGGGACGCGGTGTGTTCATATCACAGCGAGAAGCGGATGGTAATAAGACTGGTGCAGGGCGCCCGCTTTTCTAAGCAGCACGTCTTTGCGACTGTTCGGCCAGGCGAGAGACCAGCTGTTTCAGACGCGCGTCGTCAAGAGGTTCCCGGAATACGAAACGGCAGCGGTCTGCTGATTC
Source organism: Chitinispirillaceae bacterium (assembly GCA_016932075.1). The sequence continues at coordinate 24,918 of JAFGDP010000097.1, forward strand.
GTCGGGGAATACGGCTGCGACTTTCAGAAGCGAGGAGGCGATGTCCATTGCTCCGGCGCCTTGTATACCGGGCACGAAGCGGGTCATCATGCCGCCCGCCGAAAGGTTCAACACGAAGAGACTGGACGGTGACCCCATGAAAGAACATTCATTGGCCTGTCCGATGATGTGCCGCGGATATTTTCTTTCGTCACTATGCGCGCAGCAGAGCTCTTTTCTGACCGCTGCCATCATTTTATCGATGTTGGTTTTCATTTTTTCTTTGAGGATGTGTCCCAGCACCTCTTCGATGACCGGGATGCCCAGGTTGTACTGGATTTCAAAGCGTATGGCGATACCGTCGCCGGCGCTGTCTTGTATATGCCAGCGGCCGTTGATGTTGTCGAAATCGCCTTCGATTGATTTGAACGTGATTTCGAAACCGCGGCTGTTGAAATGGTCCTTTTCGACCCAGTAAAGAGGGGCCTCTTCGACCGTGACGTACCACCGCGAAATTCCCTCATCCCCGGAGCGTTCGGCGATCTCCACTTTATCAACGTTGTCCATGATCGCGGAATACCGCGCATAGTCGCTGATGATGTTCCATGCTTTTTCCTTGCGAACACAGCCGGGAAGCACCGCTTCGCTGGAGACTTTTTCAAAGGACATCAGTACCTCCAGGGTAATGGTTTCTCAAAAGTCGTAACGGGAATAATATAGTAAATGGGGATATTCCGGCAGCTGAAATTATTAAAAAAAACACAAGATGCGGTGGTCTTCTTTTATGTCTCCTACAATATATAGTAAATGCCGGCAGCAGGTCATCAGGTAATATTCAACGGCGGGACCGGGGAATCAGCTGCCGAAGTTTTTGACCGTAAAATTAAAGGTCGTAGAAGGAACCGCCTTGTCGCATGTTATCCAGATGCGGCCAGCCATGGCTTCGACCGCCATTTTGCTGAACGTGAGGCCAAGCCCGTAATTCTGGAATCCCCCGTTGCCGACCGGACGTTCTACGCTGGAGAATTTATTAAAGATCACCTCGCGGGCCGATTCTTCGATAAAGGATCCTGTATTGGTTACGCTGGTCCTTAAATATCCGCCGTCTTCTTCGACGAACTCGACGCGTACCTGCGATTTCCCGGCAGCGTAACGCAGTGCATTGCCTGCGATATTGACCAGCACGCGGCAGAAGAGTTCCTTGTCGGTGATGAGAGTGAAATCATCGTCCGTTAAGAAACGCAGGGAACAGGGCGCCGTATCAGGACGGGCCGGTGAAGGATTGAAAAGCGAAAGGGTTTTTTCCGCTTGCTTCCGGAGGATGAAGGACTCGCGCCGGATAGCGTACACCCCGTTTTCGAATTTAGAGACCGACACGATATTATTTATCATCATCAGAATCTGGCCCGTCGCATGGTCCATCGCGTGGAATGACGTTTTATAGACGGCCGGGTCAACGGCGTGCGCAAGCGACATGCGGAGAAGGTCCACTCCGCTTATCAATGTCTGGAGGGGGGATTTCAGGTCGTGAAAGAGTATCCCGAGATAAAGGTCGTTGAGCTGAAGGTTTTTTTTCCTCTCGAGGGCACCGGCCGCTTTATTGACAAATGTCTTTTCATCGAAAGGCTTGGTCATGTAATCGTACGCGCCGCGTTTCAAGCATTCTACCCCCACCTCCAATTTGTCCTCCGAGGTGAACATGATGACCTGTGCATACCTGCTTTTCCCCCTGATGACCGGCAGGAGATCGATGCCGCTGGGACCGGGCCCGAGATTGATGTCGAGCAGAACGATGTCCACGTCCTTGTGTTCATCCAAAAATACGCCTGCACCTGATTGATGGTGGACGAAATCGGCACGATAGCCGAGATGGCCGAGGATACCGGCTATGCCGGTGCAGATCTGATATTCGTCATCAACAATAAGGACGCTCGGTCTGCTTTCGTTTGTCCCGGCGGTTGTTCCGTCCACGGTCACGCTCCTTGCTCATGATTGATGGGGTGAGAAAGAAAATTCAATGATACCACAACTTGTCGCTGATGGCAAGACGTACGATACGTCGGATTCCGGAGACCGGTGTGTCAGAAACCTGCGGGTTCCTTTTTGAAAAACGCTCTTGCTTCCGGCAGAAAATATAGTATAATTACCTACCAATCCAGGGAAAGAGGGATTATTCCAATGAACAGCGCCAGCACTCTTCAATTCATGTCGGGCCGCATTAACCTCATTATCGTAGAGGATGAGGAAAGTCTCCTCTCAATGCTCAGGGCGACCTTTTCCTCGCCATACATTAATATCGTGACGGCGTCAGAAATGAGGGAGGCGGGGGAAAAAATCGCGCAGAGGGGAGCGATATGGCACTGCTGGATCGTTGATATGTGCCTCGGTGAAAGAAAAGACGCCGGCACTGCGCTCATTGAAGAAAACAATAATTTTCCTTTCGCTATAGTTTATTCGGGGCTGGGTTCCATGGAGGGCGCAGCCCGCGCGATACAGAAAGGAGCGGCTGCGGTCATCGACAAGGGCGTTGATACCCTTGAAAAGCTCGTCTGGGAGGCATGCAGTCTGATGCCGCTCGGTGTCCTCTGCAAAGGTGTGCTGCGTAAAAAAAAGGAGCTGTTGTTTCTGTTTAAAGAACATTCAATAAGAGATCCGAATGAGTGGGCTGACAAAGCGGGAATTACCCTCCGGCAGATGGAAAATATTTCCATGTCCGCCACCGGCATGCCGCCTTCATTTACCATCCCTTTCTATTACGGCATGCGGCATCTCCTGGCAACAAACCTCGGCGTTGACCGGCAATTCATCACGACAGCCGAACAGGCATTCTGCCGGGGCTGTGTCGAACATATAGAAGAGAACCGGGATTACTACCGGGATACTCTTTTTGAGTAAGCATTAATAACAACTCCGTCAGGCATTGCGCGAAAGCGCGGCCAAGTCAAGGACCGAAGATGAGCGGGAAAGGAATAGTTTGACAATGACGTTACATGCTGATAGTATTACAGTAAGCCGAAGGGGAAGCGCCGCGGCGGACATCAGCAGGGGAGAAACATGGCAAAGGGGCTGAAGAAGCTTTTCGATGCCGTTGAGATTTTCTATAATAAGCACTGGTTGGCGAACATGGACGCCAAGCTGCTCGCCGGCGCACAAGAAAACGACGTAAAGGCCGTCAAGGCAGCGCTTGCCGGCAGGGCCGCCGTCAACGCGAAGGAGAAGGACGGCAGGACCGCGCTGATGATGGCCGCGGCGCGGGGCAGCAAAGAGATCGTCGCGCTCCTGCTTGGCAAGGGGGCCGCCCTGGAGCAGAAGGACCAGAACGGCGAAACCGCCCTCATGAAGGCGGCTTCGGGCTCCTATAATATAGAAATCGTCAAGCTCCTGCTTGCCAGGGGGGCGGATGTCAACGCGAAAGACGCCAAAGGCGTGACTGTGCTCATGAAATCCGCGATGAACGCCTGCAGCAGGGACATGCTCAAGGCACTCATCGACAAAGGCGCCGACGTAAAGGCGAAGGACGACAGCGGCAATACGGTCCTGATGCAGGCGACCATGTATTTCAGCAACGTCGGCGTCCTCGACGTCCTTATCACGAACGGCGCCGACATGAACGCGGTGAACCAGTACGGCGAGACAGTCATTTTCATAGCGGTGCGGAACCGCCTTCCCGCGGCGCTCAAGGCCCTGCTCGAAAAAGGATTTGACGTGAACGCCAGAAATTCGCACGGCGAAACGCCGCTCTCGGTGACGGAAAAGATCATGGAAAAAAACCCTCAGTGGAAGGTCATCCACGACATCCTGGTAAAGGCCGGGGCGAAAAAAGAGGCCTGACCATACCCGTGCCTCCTTTCCCCGGCAGCCGCCTTCAATAAGGGATTGCTGTGCTCCCTATGCACCACGCACCTGCATCCACCCGTACCCGCATCGACCGTTACATCGACAGCGGGCCCGCCCTGGCGGCGTACCGTGAAGCCCTGCGCGCCCGCCGCGTAGAGGCCGTTGCCCTTGACATGGAGGGAGACCAGGGGACGGTCAGGTACGCGTACTCCATTTCCATTGTGCAGTGTTTTGACGGCGTTGAAACCGCGGTCATCGACGTGCTTAAAGTCGGCAACGCACCGGCGCTCCGCGGTTTTCTGACCGATCCGGCCGTCACCAAGGTCATGTTCTCCTGCGCGAACGACATCTTCATGGCGCAGAACGTCCTCGGGTGCACCATCGCGCCGGTGCGCGATATCGCCGTCGGCCAGAAGCTTTTGAACCTGCCGGTCAACCTTTCCGATTACCTCGCCATAGACCGAAAGCAGAAAGACCGTTTTCAGCGCGCCAACTGGCTCAAACGGCCCATCAGGAGCGATCTCCTCGAATACGCGATCAATGACGTCGTGGAGCTCTTTGCTATTGAGAACGAAATATCGTCCAAACTCCGCGCGGCCGGCCTGTCAGAAGCGTATCAAAAAGAATCGGCGCGGCTTTCCGAAAACGACTACGTCATCGACCACTTGCGGCGCTACAGGGTGAAGTTCCCGGGCTATGACCGGCTCGGCCCGGCCAGGCGCAGGTCAGCGGCGGCCGTATGGGTTTTCAGGGAACTTGTCGGCAGGCATTTCGACTGCCCCGTGGGGTATGTACTGTCAAAACATGCCATGGCGGCCTGCATCAGGGACCCGGAGCGCATCGTGCCCTCTCTTGAACAGGAACTCAACCGCGGCAGGTCCGTGAAAAAGAGGGTGGCGAAAGATTTCGTTGAGAGCTATTACCGGGAGGCGCTGAAAATTTCGGGGAATTCCTGAGCGCGTCATAACGCGACGGCATTGTATATTTGGCCGGTATGAAACTCCGCCTTCTGAACGCGTCGAAGAACATCGAGTTCTACTCCGCGGAAACCGCGGCACCGCTCGAACTTCCCTTTGCCGAAGCCATAAGCGCCGGCTTCCCTTCGCCCGCCTCCGACTACCTTGAGATGTCGCTCGACCTCAACAGGGAGCTGGTCAGCAACCCCGGCGCGACTTTCTACGGCAGGGTCAGGGGCGATTCAATGATCGACGCCGGGATCCACGACGGCGACATCCTGGTCATTGACAAATCGCTTGAGCCCGCGAACAACAGAAAAGCGGTGTGCTTCATCGACGGCCAGTTCACCCTCAAGACGCTGAAGGCCGCCGGGGGCGAGGTCTGGCTGAAGGCCGAGAACGAAAAGTATCCTCCGATCAAGGTGACCCCGGACAATGATTTTATCGTCTGGGGCATTGTCACGCACGTCATCCATAAGACCTGATCCATGTTCGCCCTTGTCGACTGCAATAATTTCTACGCGTCGTGCGAGCGGGTGTTCGACCCGTC
>JAFGDP010000098.1 GCA_016932075.1 Chitinispirillaceae bacterium
CAATGGCAATCCGGTTCGCGTTCGCCTTCATACGGCCGGGCCACCGGTGCGCGAAAAGGGAATTGAGCCCGAACGCAATGAGCGCGACCGCGGGCCAGGCGTGGAAGCCGATGACAAAGATCAGTCCGGCCGCGATCAAAGCGCTGTTCCAGATCCGCGAAACGCGCCTGCGGTCGAACCGTATCGAAAACACGAGGTGCGCCATGGCCGGTATGACCACGATGCCGATAAACAGCGCCGCAAGCATGGCAAAGGTCTTGGTAAAGGCGAGCGGCCGGAACAGCTTGCCTTCGGCCGCCTGCAGCGCGAACACCGGTAAAAAGCCGACGATCGTGGTCGCCAGCGCGGTCATCATCGCGCCAGCGACTTCAATGGTGGCGCCGTAAATCACGGCCAGCAGCCGTTTACCCCGCACCCCCTTGTTTTCAGGAAGGTCCAGATTACGCACAATGTTCTCGGTAAAGATGATCCCCACGTCGACCATGACGCCGATGGCAATGGCAATGCCCGACAATGCCACGATGTTCGCGTCAACATGGGTCAGGCGCATCACGATAAACGTCATGAGGACGCCTATCGGCAGCAGGCTCGAAATCAGCAATGACGCGCGCAGGTTCAGCACGAGCATGATCACCACGATGATGCTGATCAATATCTCTTGGGTCAGCGCCGATTCAAGGGTGCCGAGCGTCTCCTTTATCAGGCCGGTGCGGTCGTAAAACGGCACAATGGTCACCCTGGACACGGTGCCGTCGTCCAGCGTCTTGACCGGCAGCCCGGACGAAATCTCGGCTATTTTCTTCTTTACATTGTTGATCGCCTCCATGGGATTGGCGCCGTACCGCGCCACCACGACCCCGCCCACCGCTTCGGCGCCGCCCTTGTCAAGACCGCCGCGCCGCGTGGCAGGACCGAAATTGACCCGGGCCACGTCCCTGATCCGTATGGGAACGTTCTCGCGCACCGTCACCACGCTCTGCTCGAGATCGCGCAGGCTCTTTACATACCCGAGCGCCCTGACCATGTATTCGGCCCGGTTGAATTCAATGGTCCGCGCGCCCACGTCCTGGTTGCTCTTTTTCACGGCGTTCATCACCTGGTTCACCGTGACCCCGTACGCCTTCATGGCATTGGGATCGATGTCCACCTGGTATTCCTTCACAAACCCGCCAATGGACGCGACCTCGGACACGCCACTCGCGGACGCGAGCGCGTACCGCACGTAGAAATCCTGGATCGTACGCAGCTCCTGCGGGTCCCAGCCGCCCGCCGGATTGCCTTCCCCATCGCGTCCTTCGAGCGTGTACCAGTAGATCTGACCAAGCGCCGTGGCGTCCGGACCCAGGGTCGGCCGCACTCCCTCGGGAACCGTGCCGGGCGGCAGCGAATTCAATTTTTCCAGTATCCGCGTACGGCTCCAGTAAAACTCCACCCCCTCTTCAAAGATGAGGTACACGCTGGAAAGCCCGAACATGGAGCTGCTTCTGATAATCTTGACGCCCGGAATACCCAGAAGCGCGGTGGTAAGCGGGTAGGAGATCTGGTCCTCGATGTCCTGCGGCGAACGTCCGGGCCACTCCGTATAGACGATCTGCTGGTTTTCACCGATATCAGGGATCGCGTCCACCGGCACCGGGTCGCGCGGAAAAAAACCGAGGTCCCAGTTGAACGGCGCCGCGGCAATGCCCCACCCTATAAGCGCGGCCAGAACCAGAAAGGTTACCAGCTTGTTTTCCAGAAAGAACCTGATAAGGTTATTCAGCATAGGCTCCTGGTCCTTGATGATTTTGTCATACAGGCGAAAGCCGGTATCCGGTAGCCAAAATTAACCTGAAAACCTGGATTCCAGCCTTCGCTGGAATGACAAACAGGATGTAACTGTATATTTTGAACATAACCTCCTCATTTCTTCCCAACCACCTCCGGTTTCTCCCCCATTTTTTCCAGCTTCCTTATATGCTTTTCCGGGTCCTTCGCAACCGCGCTCGTACACCCTGCGCAGCACACATAGATCCGTTTGTCCTTGTAATTAACATACAGATTCGTATCGATTTTCCCGCCCATTACCGGACACGTGGTCTGCGGTGAAAGGGCCTTTGATCCTGAACCGGCATCCGCCCCAACCCCGTCAATAACCACCGCGCTCATCAGAACGGCTGCCACCATAATCAGCTTTTTCATATGGTACCTCCTGGCTGGTGGTGATCTATTACACTCCTATTAAATAAATACGCAAATATAAAGCCAATGAAGCGCCTGCTGGCGCAATGAGGAAAGAATCAGAGACGAAGCGGAACAACAAGAGGAGAAACTACCGACACGAGAGGTGGAGAAGGACCCGAACCTCCGTGAATTACGGTCTGATCATGACTGCGCGGAAATAACGATACAGGAAGTGCCGCGAGCAATAAACGAAGGGAAACATCATATCCCGACCCACCCGAAATCACCGCCTGCCCGGTTTCATGCGATTGTTTAAGCGAACAGTTGCAATGCCTTGTTTTTTCAAAAGATCCCGATGCCTGACAAGCATTCCCTTCCTGCGCCTTCACCTGGCAGCATACACCACTCTTCTCACTCACCATACAGCACGGCTTCGCACACTGCGCAAACCCCATACTCATGCCCTGGAAGGTTATAAGCAGGGACAGCATGATCCCGTTTACTATTCTGATCGTGTTCATAATCATGAAAACTACGGTCCGGGATTTCTATTATTGCAGGGATAATAAAAATACGAAACCGAGATTATATCCGATCCAGAAGCATACGAATGATTGATCCGGTTTATCAATACGTCTTTATATGCCGGGGTGCGGGATGTAGATTGATGAATGGATATACTTGTATGCGGTTAAAAGTATAGATATTATGATTGTTTGAGATGAAGGATATACTTTAAGGTATTGGATTGATGGTTGGGGAGAGTTTAGGCTACAGATAATAGCCATGTCAATATCCTGTCACCACACCAACGCCAACAAAAAGAAATAAGAATCTATTGAAATGGCAATCATAACAGTCATTGCGGGAGGGCTGGGGTTTGGCTTTGCGATTATGGCCGTTGTCCTGGTTATCGTCTCTTTTTTAAAGGGCAAGCGTGCGCTTTCGGGCCAGGTTGTCCCGTTGCAGCAGATTCATGAACTATTCAATCCGGGCCAGCAGAATATGATTGAAATCGTTGAAGAGAACAAGTCGCAGCAGGATGAATCCGGTGATGATAACTGACAGCACATTAAAACATCGTCCTGCGCGGTTTTCATGGTCCTGCAATGGGCTACGGTCCGGACACCGGCCCATGTCCGGCAACCGCACGTCCGCGTGCAGAAAGATCAACCGCCGCTTCGGGCTTCAGGTGAAAAACAAGGACGCATTAAAGGAGTACAACCCGTAACCGGAGTATTCATCCGTCCAGGGCGGGAAACGAGGCGAGACGAAAGAAGTGCGCTCCCTGCGGACCCCGGACGCGAATGACATAGGTTCCTGTTCGAATGCGCGACAGGCCGGCAACCACGATACGTACCTGTTGGTGTGGCGAACGGACCGCTACTGTCTGCTCAGCCAGTATTCTGCCGGCGATGTCGGCAACCGCCACCTGATACACCTTGTTAGTTCGAACCGTGACAAGCGAAAAAGAGATGGCATTGCCCTTGATTCGAATGTCCCGGATGCTTTCCGGTGCGCTCAAACCCAGTGCATGGTTGTTGATGACCGGAACACTTGATATTCTAAAACTGTCAGGGACCGGGAACAGAAGGGGCGCGCGGCTTGAACTTACCTTCCAATACCAGACGCCTTGAGCGAGATCACTCAGTGGCGTGAAACTGGTATCGCTGACCGGAATGATGCCGGGACTGTCGAACGCCGGATTATCGGCATAATACACCGTATAATTCGAGGCTCCGACAACGGCGCTCCATCGCAACGTCGGACGGGCGGTGGTAACGGAGTCGCCATTAAACCGCACCATGAACGGTATGGTATCCGCGGCTATGGTGAATGAAGAGGGCAGCGACCAGATATTGGCGCTGTTACCTTTCACCCGCCAATAGATCGTATTGCATGGCAGTCCGGTGAGCGGCGTGAATGACGTGTCGGCAAGGGCAAGCGCCACGATCGGGCCGCTGAAAGCGCTTGACGTGTCGATCTGAATCGTGTATTCGCTTTGACCGGTTGCGGGGTGCCACCGGAGTTCAGGGCGTGTATCGCGTATGAGCGGCGGTTCAACCGGGATCAGCCGGGGCACGCGGTCATCGATGATGGTGAACCGTGAAGGGCGCGTATACTTGCCTTCCCCTCCTTTCACCCGCCAGTAAATCGTGGCCACGGGAAAATCAATCAGCGGCAGCAAAAAGGTGTCCGCGGTGGGAATCGTAAAAAGCGGCGCGCCAAACGTCGGCAGGGTATCCGCCTGTACGGTAAAGGTCGTCATACCCTCATGAGGGTGCCAGGTGAGAAGGGGCCGCCGTTCGAAAAGGCCGGACGGAACAGGAATAAGCACCGGATATTCCGCGCAGGAATCGAGCAGCCATAACGCGCCTATATCGCTGCGGCTGCTGTCGGGGTCAAGCAGGCCGGGATCTCCCTTGTTAACGGCAGGCGAGGCGGCCTGGAGGTGAAAATCATTCCGCGCGGCATTCACGAACAGAGGATCGGCTTCGCTGTTCGTGGAATCAGGGGTGCAATGGACGCAATGCGGCGACTCGCCGCTCTGCCAGAAGAGATTGTAGGATATGCGGCCGTTCTGGACCGCCTCACGATATTCGATCGTGTTGGCGCCGTTGGAAAACAGGATGTTGTTTATTATGTCAATGCTGTCCGAAAGCGCTTCATCAACGGCGATCGCCTCATATCCGGTGGTCAGGCCGACCGTATTGTTTAGCACGGTTATTTTCGACCCTGAGAGATTCAGGCCAAGATACTCGTTCCGGACAACGATATTTCTTTTCAGCATGATATCGCGCGACCGGTACACATAGATGCCAACGCCGTGGAAACTGCTTATCTCGTTATGATGATGGCAGTAGTTTCCTGCGACGGTCATGGTCGTACACTGCTCCAGCGCGATGCCGCGCATGGTGCTGTCTGTTTCGAAACCCTCAATGGTCCACCCTTTACACTTTTTTACGAGCAGGGCCGGCAGGTCCTGATTTATGGCTCCACGCGTAATGCGGGGCATTTCCTGTCCGATAAGCGTTATGGAATCTTTCTGTTCAATGGCTGCCGGCGCATACCGGCCTGCTGCCACTAGAACGGTGTCGTTCGCCTTGGCGGAATCCAGCGCCGGTTGAATCTGGGCAAGGTCCTGAGGCACACGGATGGTTTTGGCCTTTGCATCCATGACAGACATCATTCCCAAAGACACGACAAACATGACCATTAACAGGTTTCGATGGAACAGCCTAACCATGGCGCCTCCTGGTGCGAGATTTGTTGGAATATCCCGTTAAAACGGCACTGCCGCGTCATGTACCATGCGTCGGTAATGGTAGGCAACGGCCACATGACGCGAACTGATGGATAATCTGATTTTCCGGGAGCAGGGGGCCTGCGCTAACAGGCAATTTTTATTTTTCAGAGCCGCCCTTATGTTAACCATGTTCCCGCTCCCGCCGGTTGTATGCCAACTGCCCTTCAAGGGAAAAAATAGGTGTTTCTGGGCATGATTGTCAAATTGTACAATCCGCAAGACGCATACACCATGACGCAGTACTTTTGATACGGCCTGCGTTTTGGCTATTGCAGGTCAGGATGATGGTTTTGATTTTCCTGGACCGGCCATCCTAAACCAGGAGCCTCCTTTGAATTTCCTGTTAAGTACCATCTTAAACCAGGAGCCTCCTTCGGATTTTCTGTTAAGTACCATCTTAAACCAGGAGCCTCCTTCGGATTTTCTGTTAAGTATCATCTTAAACCCGGAGCCTGGTTTTGATTTTCTGTTAAACAGCCTCCTTAAACAGGGAGTGCAGGTAATTATTATTTGTTTACCATCCCAAAACCCTATTTCTGTTTAAATTTTCAAATATTGGTATTACTATTTAACGATTTAATGTTTTTTATTAATTATTTATTACAATAAAAAACAATTAATCGATTTATCCAACATTTTTTTATACCAATATAAAATATCTAACAATATTTATTAATTACCCTCGAATATATTAGTGAAGCGATTAAGGGATGTTTGATCAAGGCCGGCCTTTTTCAGGCATCCAATACAACAAAAAAAGCAGTTTCACTTCACCAATGAAAGGAGCTTGAAATGCTAAGTTACAATTTCAAGCAATCGGTCCTTTCGCCGATTGACCTGGTTGATTTCGGCTCCCGGCTTTCTCATATAGCCGGGCCGCGGATCAGCCAGGAACCTGACGGCGAAACCGTGACCAACGCAGTGTCGGCCGCGACCAGGACGCTGTCCATAGCGACTGATCGCGAAAAATCCAACCCGGTCACCGCGCAGATACATGCCATGGACGCGATCCGTGACAATGACCTGCTCATGATCCGGGACACCATCAAAACAAACACCCACAATGTCAAAAATCCTGAGGCTCAGGAAGCCGCCACGGCCCTGCTTGAGGTGTACCTCCAGCATGTCCCGAACCTCAGCGACATGGGGCTCGCCGCCGAAAGCAAGGCGGTGAACAACCTCATTGACAGCTTGACGGGCAATGGGAACAGGGAAAAGTGCGAGCTCATCGGGCTCGTACCGCTCGTCGAGGGGCTTGCCCAGACCCAGGAAAAGCTTGAGGCGCTCTATGTCGAGCGCACCAGGCTCGAACCTGAGCTGGAAAAGCTCACCATCACCAATGCCTCCCAGGCGGCCGCAGACGCGATCCGCGCGTTCCTCGGGTTCGTGGATGTCATGGTCGCCGCGGGCAAAGACGGCGCCGCGGAGCTCGGCGATGAGATCAGCCGCATCCTCACGGACGTGGAAGCCATCGCCCGGGCCCGCAGGACCAAGCTGCATAACGGTGATAATGAAGGGGCGGACCAGACAACGACGCAGGCAGCTTGACTGACGTCATTGTGTGGGGTGTAAAGGGGCCGGAAGAGTGAACGTTTCCGGCTCCTTTTCTATCTCTCACAGAGCCCACAAAGGGCACGGAGGATTAAAAATTAAAAAACATAGTATTAATGCTTTCTCCGTGACCTCCGCGCTCTCCGTGAGAGCCCTTTTCTTTTCAACTTGCTTTTAATAATAATGCCGAAAAAACGGAAAACGCTCAAAATAGAGCGCACCGTCATTCAAAATGGTATATATTTGATTATATGACACACCGCCTTGAACATTACGCGCTGGGACAGAGCGTCAAACGCAACAATCAACCTCCGCATTATTCGCCTTTTCCTGTTTTTCACGTAAAATAACCGTACTGTTCATCCGGACTCTTTTTTAAAAAGAACGGTTGGTGCATAAAGTTTCTAAAAATCGAGGAGGTCGCCATGACCGGCAAGAACATTTACATGACCGATGATGACATGAAAAGCCTGCGGAGACTGGTGAACGCGATTAATCACGACGGGAAAAACCTGCAGGCGCTGGAAAACGAATTGAACCGGGCAAAGGTGGTAAAACCCGGGGAAATCCCTTCTGATGTCGTTACCATGAATTCAGAAGTGCGCCTCAAGGACTTGCAGGCGGATGAAGAGACCACCTACCGGATCGTGTGGCCTGACCAAGCCGATGCGGACAAAGGGTATATCTCGATACTGGCCCCGATCGGCACCGCGCTTCTCGGGTATCGCGTGGGCGATATTGTCGAATGGCAGGTCCCGGCGGGAACCGCGAAATGGAAAATCGAAAAAATCACCTATCAGCCCGAGGCCGCCGGTGACGTTCAGACGTAAAAACGACGCGCAATCGGGAAGGCCATGAAGCGCTGTCCGGGAAGTAGTTTTACATATTCAGGACCGGACATGTCTCTTGCATTATAAAAAACCTTATCAGAAGGAGAGGTTGCAATGATCGGTGAATTATCGGCTGCCATGCAAAAAGCCATTCTGGAGACCCTTCCAATAGAATTTTCCGTTGTCGATGAAAACGATACGGTGCTGGCGTGGAACAAGCATGAAAATCGCATATTCAAACGGCCGGCCGGGGTGGTCGGTAAAAAGGTCCAGAACTGCCATCCGCAGAAAAGCCTGGAAAACGTTGAGACCATCCTGCGCGAAATGAAAAGCGGGAAAAGAGAAAAAGCCCGTTTCTGGATCGATCTGCCGCTTGGCGAGCATGGCGAAAAACAGAAGGTATTGATAGAATACTACGCGTTGCGGGATCCGGCGGGCACGTATCTCGGCTGCCTTGAAGCCAGCCAGAATATTTCTGGAATTCAGTCGCTCTCCGGCGAGAAAAGGCTTATTGATTAATGCATGCCGTATTTCCATGTCCTTTACGCGCTGCGAAGCATATTGTACCTGTTCTGATCCGGACCTATACCATCACGCTGTATCTTCTTTTGTATGTTGTTCCTGCCGTGACCCGTGCAGAGGTCTTAGTCCCTGCGAGCGACCCCAATATCAACTACTTTGGCAGGTTTGACGCGAGCACGGCCTCGCAGGTCAGGTTCAACTGGTCAGGCACAATCATTGAAGCGTCGTTTCCCGGCCCTTCCATAGGCATCAGTCTGACCGACGGCCAGGCTGATTATGATGTGGAAATCGACGGGGTACTTGACACGGTCCTTCGCACCGTGTCGTCGGTCACCCGCTACACCATCAGCACCAGCCTTTCCGGGGGATCACACACCATACGCATCATGCAGCGCAGTGAAAACCACTGGAACGTGGCCGTGTTCGGCGGGTTCTACCTCGCGGACGGCAAGACACTTCTTCCTGCGCCGGCAAAACCGCAGAGAAAAATCGAATTCATCGGCGATTCCCATACTGCCGGATACGGCAACGAGAGCCCAAGCCGCACCTGCTCGTCGCAGGAACTCAGGGCATACACCAATGCGAATACCGGCTTTGGCGGGCTTGTCACCAAAGCGTTTCGCGGCCAGGGCATGCTGCTCGGCTACTCGGGTGCAGGCATGGTCAGAAACTACGCGGACCCCAACCCGGCGTCTGAAAAACCCTATCCCTTTTTCTATGACTCGACGCTCGGAAACGTTGCCGGCGCCTGGGATTTTTCCAGGTGGATCCCTGACCTGGTGGTCATCTGCCTCGGCACCAACGACTATTCCACCAGTCCCTATCCCGTCACCACGGTTTTTACGGACGCCTACCACGCCTTTATCAGCAGGGTGCTCGGCCACTACCCCTCCGCCGCGGTCCTGTGCGTCGCCACGCACACCGGGCCGGTTGACAATTACATACGGCAGATCGTTGCCGCTGAAACAACCAGTCTGGGCCACAAAAAGGTGTTTTACGCCGAATACCCGCAGACGCTTGGCCTTACCGGGTGCGACTGGCACCCTTCGGTTGCGGACGACCGGCTCATTGCCAAAGCGCTCATCGACACCATACGCAGCCGTTTGGGCTGGGACACGGCAGCGGTTGCGGTACATACCCAGTCCCCGCATCATGCCCAGGACCGTATTCTGCGCGTCACCGCCCTGGATACCGGCGGGTTCCTTTTTGCAGCCTCAGCCGCGGTCATACCCGGATCAAGAATCTTCATACACGACCTGCACGGCCGCATGCTTTTTCAGGGACGTCTTGACCAGGACCGATCGTTCACATGGAACGCCGGTCCTGCGACCTCAGGGTGCTGCATCGTCAGGGTGCAGGGAACAGGACCGGCGATCAGGGTGATTAATAAATAGCGGGTGCGGCAAAAACCTCCCTCTTACCACCTGCTGCGGGCGGTATCGAGGCGATGAATATCGAGCCCTGACATGAATCGATTACGCTGCTGGTGTCCGAAGCCCTGGCTGGTGCGACATTGTTGTCGGATGACGGAGAATACATTCCCTTGTGGGAGATGCTGAAACAGGCAAGAAACAGCACCGCACTGCATAGTGTTTGTATTCTGGCAATATGCATACCGGTCTTCACTGCAATAATTCCTCCCTGTGTCATTTTTCTTGTTTCTTGCATATGCAGCACATTTCTTACAAGCTTATGCACCAAGTATATTGTCAATAAACCAGGCGGGCGTGACTATTCTAGTTCTACCAATGCTCCCGAGGCGCAGGAGGTCCTTATCCCCGCTTACGAGAAAATCAGCCCCGGATTCCACGGCGCATTCCAGCATCATATTATCATTGGGGTCCTTGCACAATGAAACGGTTTTTTGCGGGAACACCTGGATTGCTGACAAGAGGTATTCCCGGCGAAACAGTTTGGCATCCAGTTCGCCGATGATTCTTTTTATCTTTGGACGGGATACAACATCATCAAATTCCTGGATCATGGCAGGACTGATCACCGCGGAAAACCGGTCTTCTAAAAGCAGTGCACGGACAATCCTCATGCATGTCGCGCTACTCCAAAAATAACTGATTAAGACGTTCGTATCAAGAACGACGGTCGTGTCTCTGCCGCTTCGACGCACGGACGCTCCTCAGGGCGATTTCGAAATCTTTTTTTCTCAGTCCACCCCTCCGGGCTGCCAGACGCATCCGTTCCAACGCTTCAAAGCTTTTTCTTCTGGCAAGCTGTTGCACCTCTTCCGCCACCTCACAGAACTCATTAGGGGGAAGATTGTTAATAATGGTGAGTGCGGCATTTTTATATGCCGCTGTTGGTTTGCCAAGTATGTCTTGGGATTTCATGCTATTTAATATACCTTTATCAACAGGATTTATCCAGTTTTTTACATTCCTTACATCTCCTCTATCTCCTCAATCCCGAGCAGCCACAAGCACTTTTTTATCACACTCCTGAACCGGTCCACCAGGGCAAGCCTGAACCCCGCGGTGTCGCTGCCGATGACCGGGCAGGCGTGGTAGAACTCGTTGAACTGCTGGGCAA
Organism: Chitinispirillaceae bacterium; assembly: GCA_016932075.1. Next base: position 10,918 of record JAFGDP010000098.1, read on the forward strand.
GTTCAAAGCCGTAGGCCGCGATGAGCGAGGGCGAGAGTTTGTCGTACGCGCCCCGGACCGCGTCAGGAAACCGGGCGATCTTCTTGACAAGCCTGGCCTCGGAAGGCTCGAGCGCATCCGGGGTCGCAGCCTCGGGAACATCTCCTGCCTTGCGAATGATGGATGAGGCGCGGGCATAGCTGTAAAGAAGGTAGGGACCGGTATCGCCTTCAAACGCAATGGCTTTTTGGGGATCGAACACCATGTTTTTGGCAATATCGACCCGCAGGAGCTGGTATTTGATCGCGGCAAGCGCGATCCTGAGGCTGCGCTCTTCCAGGTCCTGGTCGGAAAGCGCATACCGTTCCCGGACTTCCGCCTTTGCCAGGTCCCTGGTCGCCGCGATCAGGTCGTCGGCGTCCACCACAATGCCTTCGCGCGATTTCATTTTTCCTTCAGGCAGTTCCACCATGCCGTACGAGAGGTGCACGATCTTTTCGGCAAGCGGATTGTCGAGCCTGTGCAGCAGCGCCTTGAGCACGGCAAAGTGATACTCCTGCTCGTTGCCCACCACGTAGAGCGACAGGTCATAGTTGAACTCGTTGTGTTTCAGAACGGCAAGGTAGAGATCCTGCACGATGTACACGGACGTGCCGTCCGGTCTCAAGAGCACCTTCTGATCCATTCCCTGGCCCGTAAGATCGGCATACACGGCGCCGTCGTCGCGCTTGAGAAAGACGCTTCGTTCAAGGCCGTCAAGAATGATCTCCCTGCCGCCGGTGTAGATCTCGCTCTCGTAGTACTCCTTGTCGAATGCAATGTCGAACAAGCGGTAGGTCTGGGCAAACCCGTCCAGGGCCCATTTGTTCATGGTTTTCCAGAGCGCGACCGTTTCCCCGTCGTGCGCCTCCCATTTGCGCAGAAGCTCCAGGGCCTTGTCGTTCCAGGCCGGGTCTTCCGACGCCTTTTTGCTGAACAGCACGTAAAAATCGCCCACGAAGTGGTCGGACTTGACGCCCTTCTCCTGCGGGGTGACATTATTGCCGAGCTCGCTGTAGGCCGCCATTGATTTGCAGATATGCACGCCGCGGTCGTTGTTGATCGAGGTGCGCACCACACTGTTGCCGCCGAACGTAAGGATGCGCGACACGCTTTCGCCGATTGCCATATTGCGCAGGTGGCCGAGGTGCAGCGGCTTGTTGGTGTTGGGAGACGAGAACTCGACCACCACGCGGCGGGAAACGGATTGCGCGCCGAACGTATCGGCGGCGGCATTCTCGAGCACCCGGCCGGCAATGGCTTTGTTATCGATGAAAAAATTGCAGTACCCCGCCACGGCCTCGATTTTCTCGATATACGGGGCATGGGCAAGCTGTTCTTTCAGGTCATTGGCAATCGCGGCCGGGCTTTTTCTGAGCGCACGCGCGAGCGGGAAACAGGGAAACGCGAAATCGCCGAGCGTCTCCTGGGGCGGCGTCTCGATGAGACGCTCGATGTCGCTCTGGGGCAGGTGTACGCCGAGCCGCCCGGCCAGCAGGCCGGCGATATGCTTTCTCATTACCGGGTCCTTTGATGAAGCGGCAACCGGGCGCGCCGGTTACCTGGCATGGGAGATGGTCACGCTCAGCATGTTGTACGCTTCCTTATCGAGATATCGTGCTAGGAATGGTTTTTCCTTTTCGAAACGCTGCGAGGCGCCGCGGTTGTCGCTTCGCTCAAGCATTTCATAGATCTCGGTGATTATCGCGACGGCCCTTTCACGGTTTCCCGGAGGGCTTTGTGCTTTGGGTGCAGCGGTTGATTTGCCGTTGTCCACCGGTTTGAGGTAGAAAATATCGTCCGATTGTGCCGACCACTTTTCATCGCCGACCTCGCGGACGGTAGATTCGAGCATGGCATACGCATCTGACGAGAGATACTTCTCGAGCTGCGACTGCTTTGATGAAAACAGATCGTACGCGACCCGCCCCTTGTTCTTTTCGATAAGGTCGTACACCTTCGAGGCGATCCTGATGGATTGCTCATTTTTCTTCTGAAACTCCTCGGAAGCCGCTTTCCGGGCAACAGCATCAATACTGTCGCGCCTCCTCTTTTCCCTGCGTATCCGCTTCTCCTCCTCCTTCCTGAGGCTGTCGAGTTTCAGACGGGCCTTTTTCCTGGCCTTTGCGGCGATTTCTTCCATGACATCATTGCGCTCGGCAGACCGCTCGGCAGCCATGGCGACATCATCAATCTCTTTTTCCGCCTTGCTCTTTCTGCGGGAGGAAGGCGATGCAACGGTGAGGATGGCCTCATCGACCCGCGCCACCTTGTCACGGCACACGCCTTTTTCGCGCAGGACCTGCTGAAGATACTGGTTTGCCTTTTTAACGCCTTTCTGACTCAGGATCTGAAGGTTGACATTTACAAGAGAATCCTCGACCCGGCTGAGGGCCCGGTCGACCTCGGTTATGCCCAGGTACAGCCGGGAGGCCTCTTTTTCGGCAATAAAACTCCTGATGTCCGAGAGGCGGTGCCTGGCGAAGTCGAGCATGGCGCGTCCTTCCGACAGACGCTCCTGCCGCACGAGTTTCCATGCCTTGTCCGTCTCCCTCTTCACGACCGGAAGCTCATCACGGGCGCGCACGCAGGCTGAAGCGCGTGACTCGAGCTCATCGAACTGTCTGCTCGATATTTTCAAATACGGCCGGTTGCGCAGCAGGTATTTGAACTCCCTGTCGGCACTTTTGCTGTTTCGCGCAAGGAGCGCCCTCTCAAGCCTGAGCACCGCTTCCTGCGAAATCGCCCTGACGCGGTTATTGATGGAGCCGACCATGGCGTTTGCCTGCCGGGTATCGTACTCGAGCATGCGGCCGTGCATCCTGGTAAGGGTTTTAAAATCGGGCCGTGACTTTCCCACCTCTTTATTGTAGTCGGCAATGATCTGATTGACCGTAGCTTCGCCTTCCTTCATCTTCTGAAGCAGGAGGTCCCGCTCTTCAAGCTGTATGAGCCATTCGAGTTCGCCGACTTTCCAGAGCGCGTAGCGTTCATTGGGATCGCCCTTTGCCTCGGACCGTATTTTTCTCGCGATACGCCGCGCCTGGTTCAGGCTCTCCTTGGTCCTGAATCCGATACCGGCCACGCTGGCAGCGTCATTGATGATAAAAATGGCGCGCAGTACCGTGGAATCGATGTAGTCCTTGCCAAGGTACTTCCGGTCCTGCTTTGATGAGCAGGGCCTCTCCTTTGGCGGTGAAGGTTGAGCAGCACCGGCATACCCGGCCATGGCCAGCAGTGCCACAAACGCGGCAACGATACCGACAGCGTGCCGACGCCCGCCGCTTCTGATTGACGGGTATGTATCGCAAATAGGCGCGTGGCACGTATCATTCATAGGTAATTCGGTCACACGGAGCATTAAACGCATAAGCATTAAAAATATAAAAAAGGGTGAAGAAAAACCAGCACTTCACCCTTTGATTGTACGGTATGGGCCAGTTTATTGGTAGAGGCCGCGGGAATAATCCGTGGATCTTTTAATGGATTATTCCCGCGCACCCCAAAGACGATCAATCCCGCTCCCGGCCGTGTCCGGGAACGTATGATTAATACTCCGCGCCCTTGATCTTGGCGTCGCGGATCTGCTGCCTGAACACCTCTTCCCGCGCCTTGAGCGACTTGTATTCATCGTTCGACTGGATGAACTTGAACTCTACGCGGCGGTTCTTGGCCCTGCCTGCGGCGGTCCTGTTGGTCGCGATCGGGTTCTCCTCACCATACCCGATGGCGATCAGGTTGCCGTCAGGAATGCCCCTGGACAGCAGAAACGCACGGACCGTTGCCGCGCGCGCGGCCGAGAGCAGGAGGTTGTAATCGTTCTCTCCCCTGCTGTCGGTATGACCCTGGATCTCGTAGCGCAGATCAGGATACTGCTTCAGGAACCCGACAATGAAGTCGAGCGCCGCGGTGGACGCGGGCAGCAGCTCCGCGCTGGCGGTCTTGAAGTTGATGTCGCGCAGCTTGGTGTTGAGCACCTTGATCTCCTTTTCGCTCGGCATGATCAGGGTGTCCGGGCAGCCGTCCTCGTCCCTGAACCCGTTGTAGGTCTCGGGATCGCTGATGCATTTGTCGAGCGAATCGGGTATGCCGTCCTTGTCGTTGTCGTAATCCGGACAGCCGTCGGTATCCTCGAACATGTCGATGTCCTCGGGTATGTTCGGGCACTTGTCAAGGCTGTCGGGTATGTTGTCCGCGTCATTGTCATAGTCCGGGCACCCGTCCTCGTCCTGGAAGTTGTCGCGGTCCTCGGGCTCGTTCGGGCATTTGTCCGTGGAATCCGGGATGTTGTCGAAGTCGTTGTCGTAATCCGGGCACCCGTCCTGGTCCTCCCAGCCGTCCTTGTCCTCGGGATCGTTCGGGCACTTGTCGTTCACGTCAAGAATGCCGTCCTGGTCATTATCATAGTCCGGGCATCCGTCCTCGTCCTCGAATCCGTCCGGGTCCTCGGGTTCGTACGGGCACTTGTCCTTGCTGTCCACAATGCCGTCCTTGTCGCTGTCAACGCCCATGCCCCAGTTGATGGTAAGACCGCCGGCCACTTCCATGCCGCGGCTCGGCCAGAACGGGATGGCGCCGAGCGCCTTGTACGACCCGCTGATGGTAATATAGCGGAAATTGAAGCTCGCGCCCGCGGCCGATGCGATGCGCTCAGGCCCGCCGAACACGAAACCCATGCGCAGCGGTAACGTTCCGTAAAGGGTCCCGACCTCGCCGCCGATCGAAAGGCGCGGCCAGAACGACACGCCCGCGCCGGGCGCCAGGGCCTGCTGGTAATTGGCATTGGCGTTCACGTAATCGTACAGGTAGCGCATGCGTTTGTGCTTCAGGTCCCAGGAGCGCGCGTACCCGAAATTGAAGGTGATGGGAAGCACGGTCGCGAACCCGTTGGCGTCGTCGAGCGTGTCGCGCGAGTCGGAGATGAACTCCCCCTTGTCGCGGTCAAAAAGCTCAAGCAACACCTCGTCGCCTTCCCATCCAACAAGATCGATGACCTTGATCGCGTCGTATGCATCGAGGTCGTTCTTTTTTAATTTATAGGTGACTTCTTTCACGTCATGCAGCCAGAAGATCACGCCCAGATTTTGAAAATTAAGACTCAGCGTTCCCTTATCATCATAGAGAATTCCACCGATGTCAAAGCCGACGCCATGGCCGCTGAGCGGGGGCATAATCCCGCTCATAGGGTTTTCAAACTCCCATGGTCCACGCAGACCGGTACCCGCCGTCTGAATGGTAAGTTCCCCATCGACACTCACCTCATTGGTTTGATCGCTATAGGTCAAGGTGCCTTGTTTCATGGTCGAATGCAGTATCGAGTGACCGGCAATATATTTGAGACCGATACCGCCGGCGCCGTAGCGGAGCTTGAAGAAATTATGCAACGCAGGAATCGAAACCGGAAGACCGAAATTAAAGGTGAAATCCGTGGCCCAGAGTCCCTCCTGCTCGAGGTTTGAAAAATCAAGCGTATTGCCGCGAAGCAGGCCTTGGTTCCTTGAAAAAATGAAATTTATCGGCCCGTCCGGGACATGTATTTCCTCATCAATATGGGTTGTTATGTCGAACGCGATCCTGCGGTGTGCAATGTCAAAAAGGGTGTATTTTGCGCCGGCGTAAAGAGTGAAACCATCGTCGAGGTCTTCGGTGATTTTATCCGAGACTTCTTCGGGAGTCAGCCCCTTGAGGTCGGAACTGTTCTGAAGGATCTTTGTCAAGAGCGCTGAAAGCTCCCTGGTGCTGTCGATCCAGTACTTGTTGAAGGGTGATACATGCAGCTTGTCGCTCCACACACCAACACCTATTATTGAAAGCGGCCCGATCATGAGTCCGCCGCGCGGCGCGCGTTCCACGCCGAGAAGCGCTGGATTGTGGTGCGGCGCCTCGCAGGCCGTTCCAAGTTCGTTGCGGCCCTGGGTATTGCCGGCGCTTATCGGGTTGTGGTCCAAGGCATAGGCCGTCCCAAGACAGGCAATGACGACTGTTATAATACCTCGTGATAGAGTGTTCATGCGCTCAAACCTCTCTATAATAGGTAGATGGTTTTTGTTAATCGTCGTTGTTCCATATCAGAAGCGAATCCATGTTGTTATCGCCCTCCATATGCATCCATGAGTTGATCTTGATATAGTCGGTGTCATGCAATGCATCCGGATTCATGGGCAGGAACCGGGCATGCCAGCGCCAGCCGCAGGTGTCGGACCCGAGGATCTGCCTGATCTGCCAGTCATTCAGAACGACTGAATCCGCCTGCGCGCTGGATCGAGGAGGTATCCCGATACCATCGGGACCAAGAAAACTCACGTATCCCATGGAGCGGGCAAGAACGGTGTCCTGGACAAGGTTCCAGGATTGGTTGACGGACATGGAATCAAGAGTATCGATGAGCGCGTACGGCGCAACAAGCGCATACAGCGTCATGTAGACATTGGAATTGTTATAAGCGTTCATATTGAAACTGAAGAACTTGCGGTCCATCTTATTGAAATACCGGAGCGCTTGAGGAACCGCGAATTTCCCGGAACCCATGTCGAGGTTTGCCGTGTCAAGGACTTCCCAGTGCAATACCGCGTTCATGCGCACCGTGGTCAGCGCCTTGATCATCATTCTGCCTATGTATTTATTATAGTCCGGGTCGGTCGGAACTAGGTCGGTGACCGCGCGCAATCTTGTCCCAACCGGAACCGAAATATCCACTTTCATTTGCATGGAATCAGGCCAGTCGTTGACAATATCCGTCAGATCAGCCTGCTGCCTGAACAGCGAATCGTTGATGACATGAATGAATTTGGAAGTGGCTTCCGAACGTACGGTCGTATCCCTAGTATTTTGCAGAGTGTATTGTACCTGAAGCGTATCGATGAACGGTTGGAAGGTGTCCAGGGGAACCGGCAGTCGGGGTTTCAGGAAAATGTCACCGAAAACATTCTGCAGGATGAATTTACCCCTCAGTGAGTCCTTGCTCGATTCATTCCACGGGAAAGGAACAGCGACCGTCTGCGTATCGCCTGACCGTTTGTACGGCTCCATGACCGTGCCGAGAAAACGGGTAAACTTGAAATAGGGGGAGCTGATTTCAAACACGATTGAATCGCCTGCCGAAACCGTTACCGTGTCGCTTCCAAAGGCAAGCGGTGACGGCGACACTTCATAAATAACCCGTGTAACGCTCGCCCCCTTGGCGCTGGTTGAATCGGTGGCCGGATAATAATTCGGGTCCCACTGCGGATAAAGACGGTGCGCGGCAAGCGTCTTTTTATTGAAAATATAGGATGCGTGCCTGAATACCGATGTGACGCCGGAAATGGAGTCGGTACCTTCACCGGCAAGCTGGCCGTCGAACTTGGATGAATCTATTCCCGCGGTGCCAAGCTCTGCGATCGATTGAATATCATTCTGAATACAATAGGTGCTGAACCAGAGATGCTGATGTGTCGCCCGTATGGCAATATTCAAATCGGTATAGTTCCTGAGGCTGTAATGGAAATATCCGTCACCAATGTCAATATGGTCGATATTCACCGTATCGGTGATTTTATAATCGTTGATGAAATATTTTTTAAACGAAATAAGCGAGCGGTCGATCCTTGCGTAATCCGCGACAAGGCCGTTCACATTGAAGCTGACGACGAGTTCCTTCCCCGCAACCGTTGCCGCAGTGCCCTGTACCCGCACCGGAAGGGTCCCGTTAACAGAATACCCGGTAACCGGCACATTGGCTGTCTGCGTTTCGCCGGGAGCGATGTCGCCCAGCGGACGGACGACCGAGTTAAACACGGTGAGCGTGCAGGTGACGGGCACGGTGGAATTGTTTCTCACCGTTACTACCAGGTCCGGCGAACCGGCGTTGAATGACACCTGATAAATTTTGGGGAGAGGAATATCGGCCGAGATAGTAAAATCCGCGGGATTTACAGGCAATGGCAGGGTGTCGGCTAGGGGACCGACGTTGGCAATGGTAATCGGTCCGAGCATCGGATGAAACAGTTTGGACTCCATTGAATCCTCGTGCACCTCGTACGATATGCTGTCAATCCTCAGAACCGAAAAAACAGCAGTATCACCCTGCACCGTGTCTTTAAAAAGAGAATCAGGGAATTGAGAATAAGCCCATCCGAAATTAACGGCATCTCTCCCTGACCAAAGAATATCGATTTTCTCCTTTTCAACTTCCTTGAACAGCTTCCTGAACTCCTGGGCCACGTAAAACGTGTCGTTGGTCACGGGCAGCTCTATTGCCGACCGCCACTTGAGCGGCGGTTCGTCCACGGGATTGGCGCAGTAAAAAACAGATATCCCGGCGATTGCAGCGGCAACGACAAAGAATCTGAGCCATACTTTTCGGAGCGCTTTCACGTAACGTCCCCTTTCAAAGAGTTTTTCTGTATCGTTTATTCATTATTTTTTCACAAATGAGGAACTGCAGAACCCCTCGATTCTGTAGTGCTGATATAAATAAATCCGGTGCATTGGGAAAAGCAATTAAAACGTTAAAGCTGGCTTTTAAAAGCCTTGCTTTTATTCACCGTCGATCTGGTGAAAGAAGAATCATAAAACAGTTAACCTTGATTTCAATCCGGACAATAGTAAAACGGCAGGCAATCTCAACAAGGTTCGTCTAATAAAAACGAGCGAAAAGGTACAACCTCAAAGCTCGCTATGTCGGACGGGACCTTAAAAAATTCCTTGTTCAGGTTTGGACATTACGATGCTATATGATCATTTCCGCATGGTGATGGTACTCGATGCGGCTGCAATCCCTTCGATCATTAGCTTGCAGATATAGACGCCCCCTGAAACCCCCTGATTATTCTCCCACGTTATTGAATACGTACCGGGCCCTCTCATTGCGGGGACATCTATTGATGCGAGAGCTTTTCCATTAACGGAATACATTTTAATAACAGCATCGTTTGTTTGCCGAGGTGAAACAATGGCGAAAACAACAGCACCCATAGACGATAATGGCAGTACGGATAGTTTGAATCCTGAACGGTCCATATCGGGCACAACACGGTGACCAGGCAGTGACAAAGCCCAGGCAAACGCAATCGTATCAACAATTGTGTCTATTGAATCGTTGTATCCACCACTCCATCGGGCTCCAAAGGGTCCGGAAACCGGAAAACCCGTATTTATGTATTCAGTGGAAAATGCAAAAGAAACGCTTCTTTCAGCCAAGCTTATTATGCCTGCAATCTCTCCCGGGAGGCTCGTCTGACTGACGTATTTATACCCGTACCTTTCAAGCGTGCCGAAATAAGAGTTTTTATAGACAAACAAATCCGAAACCGGTTTTGTCGTGTCATTGAGAATATGCAATCGAAAAGCAGTCTGATAATCGTTCAGCCCTCCTATGCTGGGGTTGGCGGTTTCATAGGGATCCCCACCACCGCCATACCAGACATTTACCAGGGAATTGCCTTTTTTTACCGGTCGGACGACAAACGACCAGCATCTATAGGGGCATACGGAATCATGGCATGTCGTATCAAGAAGCCCTATAGTATCATATTGCTGAATGGCTACTTGCTCAGTCGCCGGGATTCCGACAATTGACGATCTTGTCACCACTGCAATGCCTTGTGAATCGATGGAAAGACGGGTTGGATATGTTTTTTTCAAGGACGCTATTCGAATCCTGAAGATTTCAGTTGAACAAGCTGAAAATATCCTGTACATGGAGAAGAAACGTGAAGCGCTAGGATAACCTTTAAGATACACGGTTTCCGTCCCTCCAAGTTCGATAGCCCACTCCAGGCTATCACTGATCTGCGCTTCGGAAATGGCAGGTAAATCGTAGGTATTGATCGGATTTGAAAATACGGTCAACGCAAGACTGAATAGTATTATTGTCAATAAAACCACGCGATCCATATTGCCATCCTTTTTTTAACGTAATTATGAAATAATGTCGATTCCTGTCTGCTAGTATACCTGCTTTTTGATGCGATAAACAAGGCGAGGAAAAAAAACCGTTTTCTACCTGAAAACAGCATTTATCTTTTAATATAGTCCCTCCGTATATATTTCTTAATTTTAATCCTATCCAATGGTTCAATATGAAAGGTTCAGTATAGATGACTCTAATCCATTATCACGGTATACGGTATAAGGGTTATTATATGGTGCGTTTTAACTGGAAAATCCCTATTACATGTTTCCTGCTGACATCGCTCCTCATGTATTCGCTTGCGAATGCAGCAGAAAAATCAATGTTTGCCTTGACTCTTTCCACCGGTATCCGGTATGAAATGCCCCGCGACGGTGAGGGAATCAACGATGCGGGGCATGGGAACGGTGCGTTCTTCACTCAGGGTTCCTTCTATATTTTCCTTAAAAGCCATAACTACACACGATTCAGCGGTTCCATCGACTATTGGGCAACCAATGAGTTTTCAGCCTCTGCCGGCATGGACATGGGCAGGATGTACCGCGGATTTTCATCGTTCCACCCCTATGTCGGCATCGGTTCAAACATAACCTGGCGAAAAGATATCGGATCCGGCACCAGGGACTATTATGTGTGCGTGCCGGTATTCATCGGGATCAAACTTCCGCGCTATCCGTACTTCAGCGGAATTGAGCTCTCCATCCTCACAGAGCTGTACGGCAGGCCTTCCCAGATCTCGTGTTCGGTCGATATCAGCAACTGGCTCACCATGAGACGATAGAGCGTTTGTGCGCTCATGAAGATGCCGTGCACTCCTGCCGGGAACATACGTATCATTTCGTCATTAATCATCCCCTACGCCGGCAATGCCGCAAACGAATCCGTCTATGGGTTCACGGCATAGGTCTCTGTGCGCGGTGAATAGAAAAAAAACAATAACCTTTGCTTCCCTCATAAAGTACGTCTTATATTCCTAACGGTAACCATCCCCGGCTGTAGAAGCCAGGAAATTCTTCGTACCGTTCATCGCGGAGTACCGGTCGATGAAAAGTCAGAAACCGCACAATACGGCGCACAAACAAAAGAAGAAACCTTCGATTGAGAAGCTGAGCACGTACATTGACAAGGAAGTAACGCTCATCCATGAGAACCTGGAAGAGTTGAAAAACTTCCTCAAAGAGCATAGCCCGGCGTCCGACGAAAACAACCTGAACGATCTGGAAAGCAATATCGCTGACTACTATGATTCAGCAGGCGACCTTTTTCATCAGATAAAGCTTGAGACCGGGGAGGAGCCCCCGCTCAAGGCAAAGTTTTACGAGACGCTGCTTCTGAAGAAAAAAAACGAGAGGGACTTTCCGAAAAAAGAGGGCGATTCGAAGCAATAATCCGCGATGCTACTCCGGGACGCGCTGTTCGTTTTTGAATTGACGATATAAATAAATTACCCTCTGTGCAATAAGGGTCTTTGCCGCGGTAAAGCCTGTCGCGTATCAATTTATTCCGGCGCCACGAGAAACCCGATAATCGCTCCCACGATAATCCCTGACCAGGGATTTGAGGTAAGGGGTCAGGTTATGCCAGCAGCGGGAGTGCAGTGCGACAGAAAGGTCAAGCCCCATCCAATCGCACCGCCGATCACCACGCCAAGCCATTTTTTCCAGAGCATACGACTCCCATTGTCAAACACGATTCGAAGACCGGACCGGTCTGCGTTCAGGAAGCTCACGAGAACCCCGACCCCGACGAACAGGAGGTCTTGGCTCCATAAAAACCGGCAACGACAGAGATTGTGCGGTGCGTTTTCAGGGAAGAGCACTCGGCGCACGGAGGGTTCTCCGTACTTCCCACCGGCATAAGCTCCTCGAATTTTGCCCCGCACTCTTCGCACTCATATTCATATAACGGCATAGCAATAATTCCTTTTATGACGCTAACGCGTTCATGTAGACCTTTTCGGGTTGCACGCCGACAAACTCTTTGTCCACCTGCCCGTTTTTGAAAACGATCACCGTAGGTATCCCGGTAATCCCGTATTTTCCCGCAATGGCGGGATTTTCATCAACGTTCAATTTGAAGACCTTTGCCTTTCCTTGGGTCTTCTCACTGATGCTGTCCAATATCGGCCCTACCATCCTGCAGGGACCGCACCACGGCGCCCAGAAATCCACAAGTACCGGCAGATCAGAATCAAGCACATCCTGCTTGAAGTTCTGGTCAGTTGTTGCGTTTGTCATACGACCTCCTTATTAACTTGTTGTGGTATTATTAGAATGCAATCAATATGCCAGCCTGGTAATTAAAAATACAACTGTCTGACCGTTACTGGTAGCGATAATACCGGAAGTTGCTATTTTTATAATAAATTCAATTAGTTATTGTTATATAATTAATGATATATTGGATTTTTCTGGACCTTGTTATTATTATTTAAAATAAAAAGCAAATGTTGCATAAACATGTTGCGCAACAATATGCAACACAGAGTTATGTTGCGCATACTATTTTTCAAAAAAATACATCTATGGAGCCATCTCATGGACTGTTTTCTCCAAGACCATCTCAATCCTGAATGCTTTGAAAAAATTCTCCAGACAGTGGCCGAGGGGGTTATTGTTATTGACTCTTATGGGATCATACGATACAGCAACAGGTCCATGGAGATTCTTACCGGTCTTTCACGGGACGAACTCAATGGCAAACCGTGCGAATCGCTTTTTACCGAACATGGCTGTCCCATTCAATCGAGCGACCTGCTGTCAAAAGAGGTTCTTGAGGGCAGGGAGTGTTTCCTCACGCATACCACAGGCCGGACGGTGCCGGTAATCCGAAACGGGAGACTGCTCAAAGGCGCTGACGGCGCGGTAATCGGCGCGGTGGAGACCTTTGCCGATATCAGCATACTGCAGTCGGCCCAGAACCGTCTCAAGCATCTTGAAGAGCAGTTTCGTACCGACCGCTCCGGCCGGCTCATCGGGAAAAGCGCTGCCATGCAGGAAATTTTCAATCTTATCTCACTGGCCGCCGCGTCCAATGCAACGATACTGGTGAACGGCGAAACCGGTACCGGCAAAGAGCTGGTTGCCCTGTCGATCCATGAAAAGAGCGGCCGCGCTGAGGCGCCGTTTGTAAAAATCAACTGCTCGGCCATACCGGAATCGCTTCTCGAGAGCGAGCTCTTCGGCCATGTCCGGGGATCATTCACCGGAGCGATACGCGACAAGATCGGCAGGTTTGAATCGGCGGACACCGGGACCCTCTTTCTTGACGAAGTGGGTGAGCTCTCTCCCCTTATCCAGGTCAAGATTCTCCGTTTTCTGCAGGAAAAGGAGTTCGAGCGGGTGGGCGAGTCCGTGACCCGCAAGGCCGACGTTCGGATCATCGCGGCGACACACCGTGATCTGCGGCGCATGGTCCGGGAAGGCAGGTTCCGCGAGGACCTTTACTACCGGTTAAAGGTGTTTCCAATTTTCATACCGCCGCTTCGCGAGCGCAAAGAGGATATAGGCCCGCTCATCGATCATTTTATCGCCAGGTTCAACGCCCAGACCGGCAAATCGATCAAGGGACTGAACCACGATGCCGCGGTCACCCTGATGGATTACTGCTGGCCCGGCAACATCCGGGAGCTTGAAAACGCCATCGAACACGCTTTTGTGACGTGTCGAGACGAGCTGATCGACCTCTTCGACCTGCCGCTTGAAATCAGGCGGGTGGAACTGAGAAAGGACGTATGCCGGTCGGTACCGGAAACGCAGCATGCTCCGGCCGGGGTTTCCGGGCCTGTCAGACGCCATCGAGTGTCGGGCGAGGAGATACGGCGGGCCTTCCAGGAAAGTAATGGCAATATGAGCGAAGCAGCGCGTATACTTGGTGTTGACCGGACAACGGTGTGGAGGTGGATGAGAAAAAAAGGCTGAAGGCTGAAGGCTTAAGGCTTAAGGCTGAAGGCTGAAGGCTTAAGGCTGAAGGCTATAGGCTGTAGGTTTTAGTCCCCAGTCTACAGCCTATTGCCTGCAGCCTCTCTTCCCTTCCAATTCCTCCCCTGCTCCACCCCGTGTTTGGTCATGTACTCTTGAAGAAACCTGATTGATCCCTGTTTATCCGCGCTCCAATCAGGCACTATAAGTCCGCGCTCACGCGACGTATCCGACATGATCCGGTGAACATGCTGGTCGGGCCGGAGCCTTTCAATACAACCGCTTATAATCGGTGCATATTCTTCGATACCAAGCGGCGCAACCCTTCCTTCGTCATACCACCGTGCCAGTACCGTGCCGTGGATCACCATGAGCTGGTGGAATTTTACGCCGTGTACCGGCAGTGCGGCAAGGTGATCAGCGGTCTCAAACATCATTGCCGGTGTTTCACCGGGAAGACCGAGTATCACGTGGGCCACGATCTCGATCGGACAGACCGAGAGCCTGCGGACCGCGCCGACAAAAGAGTCGAACGTGTGGCCCCGGTTGATGAGCAGAAGCGTTTGGTCATGCGCGCTCTGCACTCCCAGCTCGACCGTGAGAGCGGTTCTCCCGGCCAAATCGCTCAGGTAGGCATAGATATCCTCGCTGAAACAGTCGGGACGGGTTCCGATGCTCAGTCCGACGATACCGGGTTCACGGATAAGGGGCTCGTATACGGCCTTGAGATCCGATACGCTTCCATAGGTGTTGGAGTACGGCTGAAGATAGGCGATATACAGCCCGCCCCTGCGCTTTTGCCTTTTTATAAAGGAACGCACCTGTTCAAGCGGTGATGTCGTTACTCCGGCGACAGGACTGAAGGCACGATTATCGCAAAAAACGCATCCTGCATGGTGTATCGTGCCATCACGATTCGGGCATGAAAACCCTCCGCTGACCGGTACCTTGACGACCGGTACCCCGAAACGTTTTTTCAGGTAGGCACTATACGAATTATAATGAAGCACGGGACCAGACAGAACGTATCGGACGAGCTTATTTTCCGGACTTTTTCTCTGCGGCTCGCTTCTTCGCCTCTTTCTGAAGATCCCAGCCAGAAGAGGTATCGGCGGCCATGTCCGCGAAATCACCGCTCACATCAACCGGCTTGGTCTCAATGCGGCGGCTCGATGTACGCTCAGTCCGGCGCAGTTCCCGCTCAAGATCCTTGGTCTGCTCCTTGAGCTTTGCGCCGCTCTCGGCCCCGCTCCCTTCCGTCTTTGAAGAGGCGGTGCTTGCGGGTCCTTTCTGCAGGCGGTCAATGCGGTCCTGTATTTTCTCCTTCTGAAGCGCATCGTCGATATAGATCATCGCCTTTTCCCAGTTTTCAATTGCTTCCTTTTCCTGGCCTTTTTTCACCAGCGCATTGGCAAGGTTATCGTAGTGCGCGGGATTAGTCGGTTCAACCGAAATAGCACGGCGGTATTCGGCAATTCCCTTATCGATATCGTTGTCGTGCTTCCAGTAAATGGTGCCAAGCTCGGAATGAGGCTCCCCGTTATTCGGATCGTTTACGATCGCCTGTTTCAGGTACTGTTTGGCTTCCTGCACCTTATTTACGGCAATCAGACTCTTGGACAGATTGAGATACGCCTCTCCCTTGGTGCCGTCCATGCGGATCACCTCTTTGTACTGGTCTATTGCCTGCTTGTTCCTGTTTGCGTTTGCATACATCGCGGCGAGGTTCATCCGTGCGGTGATATTGCTGGGATCGCATTTCACCGCCTGATAGAGCGCATCGGTGGCATCATTCGGCCGGTTCAAGTTATCGTAGGCGATCGCCATATTGGACCATACTTCCGAGTTGTTCGGCTGCATCCGAGCCGCTTTCTTGAATTCCGTCACCGCCTCGCTGTAACGTCCCCATTGCAGGTAGGTAAACGCAAGGTTGAACTGGGCCTCAAAAAAATCAGGCTCCCGGGCAAGCACCTTGCGAAAAGCATTGACCGCCTGGCTGAACCCGCCCCGCCGTACCAATTCCTGACCCGTATTCATGAGCTCTTCGGTAGACTGTGCATACAGGTCACCCATGAAAAACCCCAATACGATAAAACATAACAGAACGATCCGGAATGGCCTTTTCATAACTGCTCCTCCTCCACTGCGATGCTTCCGCCGTATGCCGGAAGCAGGTGAGATAATGATGGAAAAAACACCAGCATCCTTGGCAGGTCCAAAAGGGACCGCCTCCTTCGTGTTGCAATGTAAAATATAAACACCGTACAACCGATTCAAGCAATATATATATATCATGCTGTATACCGGTGTTTTCATCTTGACGCAGCAGGGCCGGAAAAGGTGGTTACCTTCCCGACCGCGTAAATACTATTTTTTTTGCTCGCTACAACAGCAATGAATTCCGCCAATCAGGAAAGGAGCCGTCCCGTGTGCGAAGAAAACATGAAGGAGTATCAGAATCCGCTCCTGGAACGCTATGCTTCGGCTGCAATGTCCTTCATCTTCTCCCCCTGCTTCAAATTCACGACCTGGCGCAGGCTCTGGATTGCCCTTGCCGAGGCCCAGAAGGATCTTGGCCTCCCCATTACCAGCGAACAGATAACGGAAATGAAGGCGCACATCGACGACATCGACTATGATCTGGCCAGGAAGGAAGAGGCCCGGATGCGTCATGATGTCATGGCGCACATTCACGCCTTCGGCACGCTCTGTCCAAAGGCAAAACCGGTCATTCATCTGGGCGCCACCAGCGCGTATGTGGGTGACAACACCGACCTGATCCAGATGCGTGATGCATGCAGGCTGCTGCTTGCCAGGCTTGCAGCGCTTATGTCCGTTCTGCGGGAATTCGCCCTGCAGCATGCGGACCTGGCAACGCTCGGCTTCACCCATTTTCAGCCTGCGCAGCTCACCACCGTTGGCAAGCGCGCCGCGCTCTGGCTCTACGATCTGGCCATGGATTTTGAGGCGCTGGAACTGTTCGAGCAGTCGCTTCCTTTCCTGGGCGTAAAGGGAACGACCGGTACGCAGGCGAGTTTCCTCGAACTTTTTAAGGGTAATCACGACAAGGTCAAAGAGCTCGACAGGCGGATTGCCCGTGCAATGGGATTCGAAAAATCCGTTCCGGTTTCGGGCCAAACCTATTCCCGCAAGATAGACTTCCAGGCAATGGCGATCCTGTGCGGCCTGGCGCAGTCTCTGCATAAAATCGCCAATGACGTCAGACTGCTGCAGCATCTCAAGGAGATCGAGGAGCCATTCGGCAAAGACCAGGTCGGCTCCTCGGCGATGGCCTATAAACGCAATCCCATGCGCAGCGAACGGCTGACGTCACTGTGCCGGTACATCATTTCGCTGTGCCAGTCGCCGGCGATGACCGCGGCGGAACAGTGGTTCGAGCGGACCCTGGATGATTCGGCAAACAAGCGGTTGTCGATACCGGAGGCGTTTCTCGCGGCGGACGCATCGCTGATCATTGCCACCAACGTGTGCGGTGGTCTTGTCGTCTATCCTGCTGTTATTGCGCGCCATATTGCCGAAGAACTCCCTTTCATGGCCACCGAAAGCATTCTCATGGCCGCGGTTACGGCGGGCGGTGACCGGCAGGAGCTTCACGAACGGATCCGCGTCCATGCAATGGAGGCGGCGCAACGGGTCAAACAGGAGGGAAAACAGAACGATCTGCTCGACCGGCTTGCCAATGATCCGCTGTTGCGCATGACGCGCGCAGATATCGACACCATTCTCGACGTCGGGAGGTTTGTCGGCCGCGCACCGGAACAGACCCGCGAATTTATTTCCGGGACCATTGTTCCGATTCTTGCACGCGCACGGCACTACGGACCGGTGCAAAAAGCTGAATTGAATGTATAATTAACCTTTATGATCGCAGACTATCATGTCCATACACCCTACTGCGGCCACGCAAAGGGAAAAATCATCGATTACATCAATTCCGCGATCGCCATGGGATTGCAGGAGATCGGCTTTTCCGACCATTTGGGCCGCTACTATCTCACCTCCCCGCAGCGCCGTCGATACTGGGACTGGGGAATGGAGGAACGCGATCTCGCGCGGTATGTGGCCGAACTCCTCGAACTCAGGGAAATCTATGAGGAGCGAATCACCATTAAAATAGGGCTGGAGGCCGATTATATCGAGGGCGCTGAAGATCTTCTAGAAACGGTCATCGGCCGGTATCCATTAGATTTTGTACTGGGTTCCATCCACTGTATTCCTCAATTAGGCTGGAAGCATCTCTCGAATTACGCACAGCTCACTGACACGTCACTGGTGTACGGTGAATATTTCAGGATCGCTCGCGCAGCTCTTCGGTCCGGTCTTTTCAATGCTCTCGCGCATATGGATTTTGTCTGGCGGTATATTCCCTGGCCCACGGCAGACGCAACGATGCCCTTCAAGGAAATCGCCCTCACCGTTGAGGCCGCGGCCGCATCGCACCAGGTCATCGAGATCAACTCCAACGGATTGCTCTGGTCGCTTGACCACACCCTTCCCTGCGGCGACCCTTTTGATGCGCTTATTGACCAGTGCCGGAGCCGGCAGGTACCCGTTTCACTCGGATCCGACGCCCATGAACCCACCATGGTCGGCAAGCTGTTTTCCGAACTCATCGGCCTACTGCAGCGGAAAGGATTCAGGACGTTTGCCTGCTTTTCAGAAAGGACGGTGCACAACGAGATGCTCGGATAACCCGCACCGGTGCGCCGGCTCTCAAACGGATCGAACGCCTCAGTTGAAAACGACGGATAGATCAAAAACGTAACAGCACAGAAGAACGACGCTCGACGCCTGAAGCAGAATGGAAAACAGAGGCAACCGCCATTTTCTGATCTGCGGATCGATGGAGAGCTGCATCAGATAAAATACCGTAGCATTGAGCGCGACAAAGAGCAGAACGAACAGCATGACCACGCCGTCGGCGAGATAATCCGCGAGGGCGGTAAAAAAGTTCAACTCCAGCTCGCGAACGCTGCTGATGACGGCAATAATGAAAAATGGAATGATCGATACAATGAAATGCGCCGTTACGAACCGGTCATTACGTTGAAGCTCCATAGAATACACCCCCCTCTTCACCTGCTGGTATGGTTTTTATTTACGCATAATAAATATCGGCACCGTCAGCCGGCCCTGTTTATGCTCTACCGACGCAATATATACCCCCGGACTTATCCTGGAACCGTTTGTATCCTGAGCGCCCCATACCGTCTCCCCGGTCCGTGACGTCGCAAGCACGCAGACCAGTTTTCCGGTCATCGTGCTGATCGTGATCGGCGCCCCGGTGCAGTGCTGCGGCACCATGAACCGTATTCCACCAGGAACGGTTGTATAAAACAAAAGCTGTTCACGGCCTTTCCTCATTGCCCGTCGCGTCACGGCGGGCCGCACATAGGGAGGAGGCGATGTGTAAAGGTGATCAAGGTTCCCGTTAAACATCATGGTCCCAAGGGCGATTTCATTCTGCGTTCCATCCACATCCTGGACCTGAAAACGGATCGCCTTCACTTTTGACAAATCCAGCGTCCGGTCGCCGCTCCATCGCTGGGTAAAATTCCGGATAGACAATTTATGCTCCTGCATCCGGGTGCTGATGGCGAGCGAATCCTCGAAATAATTCCAATCCGTAATATCGGTGGTGACCAGCTGCACCGAGACCTCTATGCGCGAGGCGCTGCGGGCGGTGACGACAATCGTATCGAGTCCGGACAGATCGAGGTTCCCGCTCGGCGTACTACAATTCCATTCGAGCGCGGCATACGGATTATAGCCGAGAGAGGAACTGCCGTCGAGCCGGTAGGCCCAGCGCATGACCGGGGCAGCATCCTCGCGTTCCACACGGTGAAAACGGATCGTTGATTGCCCTGCTTTTCCTTCGTCACTGTCAAGGTAGCTGGTCCACCGGTTGCCGATATACGGTTTAAGATCATCGTCCCTGAAATCATCGATAATAATCCAGTTCCCCTGTTTAAGATCAAGCGCTCTCCCGAGCCAGACTTCTTTCGTCTCAGGCTTCGTTAACCCACGGCCGGTCAGATAAACCTTATAGGTTCCCTGCGGCATGGCGCTGCCTTCCGAAGAGAGGCCGTACCACGCGGCCGCAAGGGTATCGCTCTTCCCTGAATAAAAAACCGTGGCATCACTACTGTCGACATGCGCAATTTCAACGAGCCATGGAACCGGTTTGTTGAATATGCCGTTTATGACTAGCGGTGCGTTGTTGGCGTTGATGTCGAACGGCTCCACCACCGGAACCGTTTTCCACGCCAACGCACGATCGGGATTTGGATCGTTGAGATCTTCCCACAGATTGGTGAAGGTCCCGTATAGCAGGGACGCGCCGAACCAGGCAAGAAACTGATCGAAATACATCTCGTTATGGAGCGTGTCTTCCTGTGCGCTATCCGTTGTTTTCCCCCAGTAATCGTTTCCTTCGACGTAGCTCAGCAATTCATCGTTCCATGACTCGGCCGCCTCTGGACCTCCAGCCGCCATGATGCATGAAGCCCACATTGCAACGGTAAGGTGGCTGTGTTCGCTTCGCGGACGGGTCACGTTGTTGCCGAGGGTATATGATTCAGTCACCGGGCTGCCGTCCATCTGAAAAAAATTGGCCCGGGCTGGCGTTTGTATGAATGCGGCGGCCTTCGCGCAAAACAACCTGGCGCGCGGTTCAAGATACCAGAGATAATCCGTGGCGAGCCGCCACAGGATGCGTATGCCGTCCTTATAGCAGAACTCGCCACGCGCGTAGCTGTTATATCCCAGTTCATCACCCGCAAATTCTCCGGTCGGTTTCATCCAGTCAGGCACCAATCCGTTCGCGTAGCCCGGCGAAGCTGCAATTGACTGATAACACTGGTCGATCACATCCTTCCAGGGGTGATCCGTTTCTTCAAATTCATCGAAAATACGATAAAAAGCCGGCGCAAAATAGCCCGGATTGACAAACGCTTTTCCTCCCCACTCAGCGCCCGGCCGCAGAAACGCCCCGTCCTCCACCATAAGCGACCAGATCGAATTGATCATGCCCTGGGCCCGCTGTGCATAGGTTACCCCCTTGGGACTCGTATGCTGCCGCCACGCCCCCTTTTGTACAAGCGCGTCCGCAAAAATGAGCGCCACGGCAATATCCTCCTCAGCATCGGTCGCCGCGCCCGTACCGATGACGGTGCCGTTTTCATCCACCCGCCAGTGGTAATACTCGCCCTGCCACATATACTGTTCTCCCGCGTCCCAGATCCTGTTGAAATAGGTCTGGTCATTGCAATAAAGAGCGCACAGCATTCCGTACCCGATCCCCTCGGATACGGCGTCTCCGGGTTGCTCTGATTTGGGCCGGTGCACAAAAGGGGTGGAATAGGCGTCAATATTACGCCGCTTTATTCCCTGCCAGGTTTTTAACAGAGCCGAATCATTCGGGTCGTTCACCCTGGGCATGGTTGAAGGAAACGGCAAAAACTGTGCGGAGACCTGTAGCCATGCGATCAGAAGAGCGCTGATGATCACTCGCACGCGCAGGCACTGTATTTGAGGACGTACGATCATGGAAATGAGAAAATACGCATGTCGCAATACCATTCCGCTACCGACAATCCATGTGCTCAGCCCGTATGCTCCGGGGAACTATTCCTAAGTAATTAGTGCGTTTTTTATGAGGCAGGTTCATGCGAAAGCACACGGACCATTCCTCGTTGCGCGCATTTTACGAAGCTGTTACTGGTAGCGGATTTTCCTGCCGATTCGCAGGGTGGATTTCCTGGTGATATGATTAAGCTCGCAGAGCTTGCTGATCGATGTGTTGTATTTCAGAGCAATATGACCAAGCGTGTTTCCTTTGCGCACGGTGTGCCATTTGGCTTTGCGCAACTCTATGAGATACTCAAAGTCCGCCCTGGTCAGTATCAGGGTGTCCTGCCGGACCATACAGAAGAAGAAATCGATGATATGGTTGGGATCGAATGGTTCCCCGTTATACCGGACTTCAAAGTGGAGATGACTGCCGGTGGCCCTGCCGGACCTGCCTCCAAGCCCGATCACGTCGCCGGCCTTCAGCAGTTGATTGGTCGCAACCATCTGCTTGGAAAGATGGCCGTAAATTGTTTCCAGCCCCCCATGGTGCCTCAGGACCACCACGTTGCCATACCCGCGCCGGTCATACTTTACAACCCGGACAATACCGTCGAAGGCGGCGACGATTGTATCTCCTTTGTCGCACTTGATATCCACGCCGTAATGCCAGAGCCATTTCCGTTTGCCGAAATCAGAGGTCACAGCGCCGCAAAAGGGATGAACGTACCGCTTGTTTTTCGATGCGTCGCAGAGCACGATCCGTGCGGTATCAGTCCAGTCCTGGAACTCAAATTGCCCTCCGTTGATTCTGATGCTGTCCATTGAGAACGTATCGAGGCTGAACGGATCAGGTTGAAAAAGCGAATCAAGCGACTCCTGAAACATCTCTTCCTGCGTATCATCGCTTGCTGCCGCATCAGGGAGTGAAGAAGATTCCGCCAGTCGCTCTTTTGTATGGGCGCTTGCGCAGAAGGTCGCCGCCGGGAGTAATGAGACGAGGAAATAGAGAACGGCTCTTTTTCTAGCGGGGTTGCCGACAACAGACATGACGGTTATTCCACACTCCATTTCTTTCTACTGAAACAAGCGAATGAATCTAAACGCGAGACGAGGCGGGGAAGTCGCGCCTCAATGGCGCACCGAAAAACCAGCGCAATTAGTATAAACGCCGTCACGATGCCCGCCTCTCTCACCAAGGAAAAAAAAGCCGCGCACTGCACGGCATACAAGGTACCATAAATACGCTACTAATTATAAATTGTGCCGCGATCAAATGAAACGGGGAAACAGTGCCTCTCTCTTCCCAGACGCCCCCTCCCCCTGCATACGGTAAGGACAACATCAGGGAAGATACGTCACACGGGTATACCGGTCCCCCACCTTTCTGTTCCGTCCGTTAAATCCGGAAAGCTGGATAATGTAGGTTCCGGCGGCCATGGGTTTCTCTTTGCGCGGATTCCACAAGATTTCATTTTTACCAGGATGGATGCGCGGACCTATGCGCAGCTTCCATACGACCCTTCCGCGCGGGTCGAATACGGTGCAGTTCAGCCACTCAATCCCTCCATAGGGTATTTCATACTGGATGCGCAGCGCCTGCCTGAAAGGATTGGGCATGGTACGCATGAGTTTGAACGCCCCCCTGAACGGCAGGCGATTCAGGGAGGAGATATATTCACTGGTACCGACAGCAAGCCACCGGTACGACCTGCTGTTTGGCGGCACTACAAGACCGAGGCTGTCCAGCGATGGTGAGAGTTCTCCTGTTTCCGGATCAATAACGGCGATTCCGCTATTGCCTTCGGACACAATCAACCGTTCGATCCAATACCCGACCTGTTTCCGGGCCGTGGTCGCGTTTTCAAAAACCAGTTCAAAGGTATACCCGTCGTCCTTATCGCTGCGGGCAACAAGACACCCCCATACCGTTTTGCTTGCAGGATCGTAGACCCCTGCACAGACATCGCTCCACGACGGAGGTGTAGGCGAGAGATTTCGGCCCTTGCCTCCCTTCTGAAATCCGCAATAAACCGTATTGAGCGGACCCTCGTCTTCGCATGCATGCAAAGCGACCGACCATTCCGAAGAAACGGACCGTTTTCCCGTAATTTGCGAGAGCGGCTTAGGGGTCGGCGGTATCTGCATGATCACGGTATCGGCCGACGCATTATATACCGTGTACATAATGCCGCTCCTGCTTGTCAACTCTGTCAGCGGATTGCTCACTCCCGGCACCAGCGGCAGAAAAACGCCCTGGGCAAAGTACCGTTTCTGTGCATCAGCGGGGTTTTGTCGCCATTCATAAAAATGAAGCGGCGTCGTTTCGGTGGTCTGGCCGGATGCAATAAGAACATCGCCCACACGCACATTGAATCGGAACGGCAGGCAGAAGTCCCTCCAATCGCGGGGTGGTATCGCGACCCGGCTGTTGAACCGCAGCGACGAGGTACGGCCCTTCCCGTAATAGATCGGCGAGGTCAACCGGCGCTTCAACCAGACAACCCTGGTGGGTTCGATCCTGAAAAAATCCCTTCCTCCTTCCGAATACTCCTCCCATTGATTGGCTGACCATCTGAAAAGACGCAGCTCGTTTTTGTCATACCGCAAAACGCTGTTCTTGTCGGCATGCTCGCGCAGTATCATGCCTATGGCTGTATTATCCAGCACCATGGGCGTGCCAAGCGGCTGCCATTGCAGCCATCCGGGCGATACGGTATCCGATGTGAGGCGCACCACGTCGCGTGACGCATTCAGCAAGGTATCGAACCGTCCATCGCTAACGCCTGCGATGACCCTTACGCCGTACTCCCGGCTTACCAGAGTGGCGGGAACGCTCCACGTGACGGTATCCACCTTCCGGTCCGCATATTCGCTCCTGGCGTAGAGGAGAAGGTCATCGCCCCTTCCTGCCAGCAGTTGCATCTTCGCATTAGCGATATTATCCGAGCACCGGATCTGCAGCGGAAGGGGTTGGCCCGGCGGTACCGGATCGTGGCTGTCATTGAGCACTGCGATATCCGGCGATACCGTGTCAATCATGAGTATGAAAGGATGCACGCAGTCGGAGGCGCGTATGAGAACCGAATACACGCCGGCGCCGGTGTCAATCTCTGACTGCAGCGTGTCCACCACCCAGGTATTCGAGCCTGGGAGAAAATGGTACATTCTGATATCGTCAGACGTGTAGCCGCTCGGCATGGCCTTGTAGCGCAGGCCGACATACAGGGGCAGGGGCGGCGCGTTCTGCTGTTCAAAACGAAATGCAATACTTACAGGAATACAGCCGCTTGTTTCGACAGGTAATCCAAGGCTCCTGACGACAGCCTCCACGAGCATATCCTCAACCTTGCGCAGGACGATCTGATTCGCGAGGGCAACCACCGTATCAGTGTTCCTGAAATAGACGATCGACTCCCATACTGCCAACGGAATGTGCAATTTTCTAACAGAGGCCGGCGTCGGCTGCAACCATAATCCATTGATTTTTCTGAGCCAGACGGCGAAATAATAGTCATTATTAAACAGTAGATCGGTCGATGAGATCGGGATTGAATAGACCATGGGCGTGGACGGATCCGGGATAGCCGTTACCTTACCCACCAGCGGCGGATTGGGCATCGGGTAGCCAAGACTGTCCTGCGACCAGACAACGCCGGCTTCCAGGGCGAGTCCGGCCGTATCCACCATCCATTGCAGCACAACGCTGTTGGTCGTCGTATCGAACGAAAGCGACAGAAGCCTGAGGAGGTTCGCCATGGTTACGGTATCCTCTACTTCAAGCGTGGTTACCGATACCCGTGAAGCTTCGGTCACGTACGACCACAATCCGCCCGCTTTCACCTGAAGGCCGAAATGATAGGTTTGCGACGCAGCAAGACCGGTAAAAAGCCACGACGTATCCGAGCCGGCAAGAGCGACAGAACCGAAAAGATGCGCCGGAATGTCATAATGAAGCGGGACTTCCGAGGAGAAACCGTACCAGAGCCTGATACTGTCGACAGGGGTCGCAGGCCGGTTCCACTTAAGACCTATCCGGGTTGAAGCAACGCTGCCGACAGCAAGCGTGACGGTATTGGGCGGCCTTGGCATGCCCACCATGCACGAATCACTCACGACGACGCTCCGGTTACCGTGAATACCAATCGGCACAACCTCCCAGAAAACCCATTTCTCCTCACCATCGAACCGCGGATCTACATATACTTTTGTGAATATGTCAATCGACCGTTCGAACTGCGAGATGGGTATATTGTCAACCACAGAGTCTCCGCCGCCGAGCGTGTACGACACCCGCACCGATGCGACAAGGTCCCACTCAAGCTGCGTGACATTTGAGAGCGTGACGGCCACCGAATC
>JAFGDP010000099.1 GCA_016932075.1 Chitinispirillaceae bacterium
TCGTTATAGTCTGGGAATTGCGGTATAGTTATCCAAGAAAACGTCCGCACCCCCGGTGCGGAAAAAATAGGCCGGCGTTGACAAAATGGTCACATACGCGACTACCGGAACTTTTGAAGCTCAAAGCGTGATCGGATTCCAAGTTTCGTATACAACGAATACGCATGGTTCTTGACGGTGCCGTAACTTATGGAAAGCTTTTGGGCGATTTCCTTGTTCGCGTATCCCAGGAACAACAATCCAGCGATTTCCTTTTCACGGGGAGAAAGATCGTACCGGCCAAAATCCGGCAGAATGGGATCGCCGCGGGCATGAGTTCTTATCATCGACATCGATCGGTAGGCAAGCAAGACTGAATACATAAGGACGACCGTCATGGCAAGCGGTAATCCGGAAAGAACATCACGGGCCAGCTCCGGCACCGGCCAGAGAGGATCGACCGCGGCGCGCTCAAGAATCCCCGCCGGGACAAGGGCGCACGCCAAAAATACCGCCAGGGGGTCCTTCTTTTCTGCACGGAAAAGCGACAAAATCCAGATTCCGTACACGCCGGGAAGAATGATAAAGGTTTCGGCTACATAAACAACCATAAGAGGAACGAGCGCAAAGGCACGAAGAAGTAAAAGCAGTGCCGCCGTAACGGCAATGGCGATCGCGCCACGACGTGTTCTCCCCGTCCGGAAAATTCCGGGAACGAGAAAAGCCGTGGAAACGAATACGGCATACTGAATTGTCAGTACCGCGAGCGAAAACAGGCGGGAAAGAAGGGATGCCGAGCTTGTGAACTCCCGAAATGCCTGCTGGGACGACGCGGTATACAGGATGAATCCTCCTGCCTGATTCATGAGCAGGACCAGTAAAAAAGCTGTAAGCGCTCGACGGTCCTCGCTCACGGGATCTGCAAGGTTAAGCGTGATAAGTGCAAGGACTACTGAAGCGGCTGTTACCGCGCTGAGAATGATCGATGCAAATAAAAGCCAGTCCATCCGCAACATCTCCCCTAAAATTGCTTTGGAAAGTATAGCATTTAATGCCCTCTGTGACCATTTTCACCCTGTGAAACAGTGGATGAATCCGGCAGGATTACGGGCAAGGAGCGATACATGGCCATATTGGTAGTTTTTGTAATTCTCATCTTTACAGGGTGTGCCACGGACTCGGCTGCTACCCCGTTCGCGCTGATTGCCGAACCAGAAGTAACGGTCCTGAATCCGGAGGACTCCCGTACGATACAGGTAGCGCTTCCCGGTTCGCTACAGGGAACCGACCCGCTGAACAGTACGGAAATCGATACCCTTTCCCAACTATCCGCAGAAGAATATCGCCTTATGGGCGTTCACGGCCTGCAATGCGCAATACTATCTCCGGCTCGCGGACGGTGGTTCGCGAATTACGGATTTCAGGATCCTGAAAAAAGCGTGCCCATAACCGATAACACCCGTTTCCACTACGCGAGCTGCGGAAAGATGTTTACCGCGGCCATCATTCTACATCTTGCCCGTGAGGGCAGCATCGCCCTGAATGTTCCGGTCGCAGGCTGGTTTCCATCGTGCAAAATTCCCGACACGGTCACTATCGATCATCTTTTACGCCATACGTCGGGGATCGTTACGAGTGAATTGGTTCCGGCAAACCTTGGAACCCGGGCGGAATCCGCAAGCGCTAATGACATCGTGAAAAACGTTTTCACCCATCATCCGGATCTGCTGTTCGAGCCGGGGCGTGGCTATCACTACTCGAACACCGGATACATCATGCTTGGAATCATCGCAGAGTCGGTGTCCGGAAAATCCATGGCAGAACTTTTTTCGGAACTTTTTGTTGCGCCCCTTGCCCTTACAAATACTTTTTACCTAAACGGTTCAGAAGCGCCGGAATACTGCGGTCAATCGTATGACGCGGACGGAAATCTGTTGCGCCGGGCTGAGCATCCGATCGGACCCCACGCCGCGGGTTCTGTGGTTTCTACGCCGGGGGAATTCATTATCATGTTTTCAGCGCTCCTGAACGGCGAAATCCTCGGTCCGGAAACGACCGCTCTCTTGTTCAAAGACATGGCGTGTATTGATGCCGGCGTGAATCACCGCGTGTATTATGGGCGGGGCATATCGATTATCAGGGTTACAAAGGCCGGACACGAAGCCGACTACGTGGGGCACAAGGGACTTATCCCTTTCATCCGTTCCGCGGTTTTCTACTGTCCTGAGAAAAACAGCTTCTTGTCGCTGGTAACAAACCAGCAAACAGAAAGCCTTGACCCGCTCATGTTCAGGCTTTTTGAATCGCTGCCGCGGTGAGTTCCCTTTATGCTGAAAGATCAAGCACCCTTCGGCTCTTCGCCGTACCCTACCGTATAACCGGGCCACTGTGGAAGCAAACGGAATACAGTTGAAGCGGGTAATGCCAGGGGATATACTTTACGGATACGAGGAGACAACACCTGCCGTGAACCCGTCAATCAGCCGAATATTCCTTTTTATGTCATTCCTGGCTCTTGCGGCATGCGCGATTCCCGATAGCCACGGAGATGCCAGCAACGGTATGGCGGCGGCAGCAGATAGCGACCGGCCTTCGCTCTCGGTATCCCGTACAATCGAAAATCTTGCATACGGACCCCATGGCAGTCAGAAACTAGACCTCTATCTTCCGAAAGACCGCGGCGCGGATACGCCGCTCCTTGTCATCGTACACGGAGGCGGCTGGGCAGCAGGAGACAAAGCCGAGGCTTCCGACATGGCGAAGGCTCTTTCAGAGTGCAGTGTGGCCGTAGACAGACTGACAGACTGCGAGGAAAAGCTGGCTGTCGCGAACCTCAACTACCGGCTCGTAGGCAAATACGGCGTCTCCTGGCAGGACCAGATAGCTGACATCGGCTCGGCGCTCTCGTTCCTTGCGGGAAAAAGCCAATATTACGGTTATTCCGCCGAGGGATTCGTCCTTCTCGGCATGAGCGCAGGCGGACACCTTTCGCTTCTGTATGCGTACAAATACGACGGAGCGGGCGCCGTCAAGGCTGTCGTATCGCTGGCCGGGCCCACCGACGTTTCGGCCAGCGATCTTGCGGACACGCTGTGGGAAAATTTCAAATTCGACATCGCAAGCGTCTTCCCTAAAACGGAGCATGAAGCCGCGAGCCCGGTCTTGTTCGCAAGCCATGTACCGACTCTATTGATGCACGGCAAACTCGACCAAATCGTCCCGTATTCCCAAGCCGAAAAATTAGACGCTGCCCTCACCGTAAAAGGCGTCCCGCACAAGTTCATTCATTTTGACGATACCGACCATTCCGTAGGCGGAAACGCAGACGACGCAACGATAAACCACTTCGAAATCATCTTCAGCGAAATACTTTCATGGATCGAAAACTGCGCACTATGAAGGAAACGAATAGGAACTGGCATTTCGGGGTTATTGTGGCTTTACGTCTAAAATCAGCAGGGCAATATCGGGGTACTATCATGCCTTTATGGAATCCGTGGAACGGCTGTCACAAGTTTAGCGAAGGTTGCAGGTTTTGCTATATTCACAAAGGCGATGCGAAAAAGGGCATAGACACCAACGTAATCTACAAAACCGATAAATTCTCCGCGCCGATCGAAAGAATGAAGAGGTCAGGCGAATATAAAATGAAGCCGAATCAAGTAGTGTATGTTTGCTTTAGGTCAGACTTCTTTATCGAAGAGGCCGATCAATGGAGACCTGACTGCTGGGACATCATCAAGGCGAGACCCGATCTTCATTTTATTTTCCTGACGAAACGGATAGAGCGATTCTCAAAATGCGTACCGGAAGACTGGAGCGCCGGTTATGAGAACGTAACGATCGGCTGTACCGTAGAGAACCAAAACAATGCCGATAAGCGATTATCCCTTTTTCTGGAATTGCCGATAAAGCATAAAAACATAATTTGCCAGCCGCTACTGGAAGAAGTCAATATCGCCAACTATTTAAGGGATATTGAATTGGTAGTCGCGGGCGGCGAATCCGATCGCGACGCGCGGCCATTGGATTACGGCTGGGTTCTCCGGTTGCGCGATCAATGCGTTTCAAGCAATACGAGTTTTCAGTTCAGGCAATGCGGCACCCATTTTATCAAGGACGGCAAAACCTACAAATTAAACGTGAGAGATCTCTGCAGTCAGGCTAGGAAAGCGAATATAGACTATATTACAGAATAAGAAGGTTACTAGATGGAACAGGTAAATAACCTTGAACTGAAAGACGAAGCCGTATTTCCGGACGATGCAGTCTTGCAAAA
>JAFGDP010000100.1 GCA_016932075.1 Chitinispirillaceae bacterium
GATGCCCTGACCTGGATGTTCGGTGAATCCCGGGGGTGTTATAGTTTGGAGTGTTTTACTGTGAAAACTGAAAACAATCCAGTCAATAACCAGGCTTATACAGGTGTAAAGTCAATTATGAATTATCCGTACAATGAAACAACGTGGGACCCATACAGTATCCGGGCTGTTGATTTCTATGCTCATCGTGTATATATGCCGCCGAACGTTATACATGGGGCGGTAGCAGATACGGTGCAGATCGCGGTATCAGGGGTATGGGGTGAACCGGTGGCGTATTGCTCACTGGCGGTGTATGGGGTCCGCTATCGGACCTATGTGGTGGATACTCCTGCGGTATTTTACGGAACAACCGACAAAAATGGTCTGTTTACTTTCACCGGTAATCCATATAATCCGGACAATAAAGCGTCGTTGACCTATTTCAATTTTTTGGTCAAAGCATGGAAAGAGGACCAGACTGCCTATGGGTGGATGCCGATACATGAAATCGCCCAGGCATGGCTTGATAATGAGGGCAAAACATATAAACAATTGATTCATTTTTAAGATAGAAAGGGGGAGTATATGAAGAAGGTTGTGTTTGGTCTGGCGGTATGGCGTGTACCTTTACTTTATTCGTGGCGAGAAGGGAGGAAAAGATCGCCTGGAGTAACTGTTCTGCGTCGTTTTTTTTACATGGCGCCACTTTTCCGTCCTATCAGCGTGGTAAGTATCATACTCACTCCACATCCCTGACAATACGAACCGGAAACCCGGTATTCTTGTTGTGGGTGATCCTGTCAATGTGGCTTTTGTGGCAGTCAATGTGACAATGCCATGCCCGTAACGAATCGCATTCCGTGGAGCTCCACAAGTACGTGAGGGTTCTCTCGAGAAAAAGACTAAAGTAACTTCCACCCCAGTGACGAAGACCGCCTGGCAAGGCTGAAAAGCCGCTGGCGTTGTTTTTGCTCAGGTCGTTTCCGATTGCCCCTTCGAGCGTTGATGAGTCCCAATTATACGTTGTTGCCATGGACTTGGCTATTTTGTTACCGGTCGTTGTCCCGTCGTAATTGTAGCCGCTGGCTATCAGGTAATTCTGCAGCGTATTCCAGTCCGCGTCCGTAGGCACGCGCCAGCCCTTGGGGGCCAGTTTGCCGGTGTTCACGGCATACCAGTTGTAAAAAACACCGTATTTCGCACTTTTGGCTTTAGTGCCGCCGTAAATACAGTAAGCTGGTGTAGGCGAGGCGGTCAAGTAGATATTGCACCATGTCGCGCTGTCTGGCACATAGGGGATTGCCGTGCCGTCATTGTACGTGGTGGTTTTCAGGTTTTCCACGGTCCATTCCTGATTGCCGTACCGCACTGTACGGTATACATTGCCGTCGATATCACTTACGCTTCCGAAAACAAAAGGAGTCATGGTTGCCTGTATGCCAGAAGTATCGGGATTTGTTACTGCAAGACGATAGAGTTGGTACCCTTCCTTGGTGAACAGAAGCGCGTCATCTATTCGCGTTGCGGTTGTCGCCATCCCTTTTTGATCACTGTTTATCGTTCCCTGGAGGGTGAAGCTCCCATCCCATCGTGTTTTGGTCTTTAGGTCAGGTTTCCCGAGCCGCACCATGACGTTTTCGAGGCTGTTTCCCTCGCTGTTTTTGACTGTACCGGATATGGCCACGGATTGCGCATGGCATACGGCGAACACCGACAAAAGCGTCAAAACCGTTATACAAATTTGTTTCATAGGGCGTTCTGAACAAACTGCTATGGACACACGACCGTATACTGAAACGCATGTTCTTTACCGATTGTGACTTGGCACACGCGCACACCGCTGCCGAATGAGGCCAGGTCAACCACATCGCCAGTGCGGAGATGTTTCACCGCCCTGCCGCGGCCTCCGAGATCAAAGAAACTAACGATCAGCGGCTCCTTTCCCGCGGCCACAAGCCGGGTGCCGTGAACCTGGACCATGGATGTGTTTGCACGGGTACGCAATACCAGCGGCTTTTCGGTTGCAGTCTGGTTAAGCAGGTAGCGCGTGAAAAATGCTAGCACCGTGTCCCGTTGTACGTTCGGACTGAAACCATGCCCCTGTGAAAGCAGGTAGAGGGAGTGCTCTTTGTTGTTTGCCGCGAATGCCTTTGCCAAAGCCGAATCCAGTTTCCTGCTCTGGCAGCTTGGAACCAGCGCATCATTGGTGCCATGCAGCATGAGAAACGGCGGGTCGTCCCCGGTCACGAAATGGATCGGATTGGCGAGCGCGCATTTGTCCCTGTTCTGCTGAATGGCCCCGCCGATCAGCGACGATTCAGGCGAGTTGGCTGCGTCGTGATCCATGGTACTAACCTGCGGATTGTTGCCAGGACACGGTGCGCTCATGGTCAGGAAATCGGTGGGTCCGTACATGTCCAGGACCGCCTGTACTCTGCTCGAATAGCCGGTGTTTCCGCCAATGGTTCCCTCAAGATCCATAGTAACGCTGCCTGAGGTGGCGGTCGTGACATCACCCGACGTGCCGAGGAAAGCAGCGAGGTGTCCGCCTGACGACATGCCGCCCGTGCCGATGCGGTCAGGATCGAGATTGTATTGTGAAGCATTAGCACGCACCCACCGGATGACCGCCCTGCACTCCTGCGACTGGACCGGCCACTTGGCGCCGCTGGACATGGTATGGTCAATGCTGGCGACCGCAATACCTTTAGGACCCACGATGTTGAACAGGTCCCGTGCCAATGGATCGTCGCGTGTGCCACTCATCCAGGCGCCGCCATGGATCCAGACCACGATGGGGAAAGGCTTGGTTCCGCTTGTCGGGATGTACAGGTCCAGTTTGTTGGTGCTTGCAGGACCGTAGCTGAGGCCGGTGTACGTGGGGCTTTGTCCGGAGAGCATCGAGAAAAAAAACGCAATCACGCAGCAAGCCCTCACCCTCATCGGAATCGCGGCTACCAACTGAGCATTTGTTTTTTTACCGGGAAATGTGAACATCAGAGCACCTCCCCTGATTAACTATACCCAATATAACCCTTTTTCCCACTCCGTGAGAATTGGAATTACATTATTTATTGTCCTATACAGTTATCCTTCATGCACTTCCACCAGGACTGATAAGTAATTTGATTTTTCGAGAGCGGGCGGGTATATCGACCATCTGTCCGTTCTGCCCGCAGAATACTAGGCGGAAATAGATGGCAACACCCATGTATCGGAAACCCGGTTGGCTGCCCTTTGGTTATCGCACCAGCACTTTTGACCGATCGAACATCCCTCCGCCATCGATCTCAAGGCAATAAACTCCGGGAGCCGCCGCGTTGAGTGGGAATTGAATGGTTTGAAATCCGGAAACAGGGGCCTGTCTTTCTGCAATCGCGACCTTTCGACCCGAGAGAGCATAGAGGCGCGCGCAAATATTCGCCTTATTGGAAAGAGACAAGGAAACCTGAATCCGGTTGTGAAAAACCGTCACCATAGGCCGTAACACGGTGGCGTTTTCCACGGTGCTTGTAATCTGCACGCTGGCAGTGTCGAAAAATTTCTTATCTTTAATGAATTGCCACAGTGCATCTGCGATGATCTTTCCGCCGGCGTCGTTGGGGTGGACGCCGTCCAAGGTGTATTGTCTTTCTTTTCCCAGGAAAAGAGGCACAACGTCGAACCAATAGACAATGGGTTTCGTGGTCTTATCTACCACCTCCTTGAGCATGGGCCCAAGAACCAGGTATTGGTTTTCCAGGTTTGGAAAGCCCTGAAAATGGTGATACGATAAAAAGATGACTTTTTTCACACCATTCGTTGCCATCTGCGAGTAAAGATCTTTAAGCGCTTTGACCGCATCCTGGAAGGTCTGACAGCTTGGAGCAAAAGGTAACGGACAGGTATGCTGTAGGCAATCGTTGCCACCGCCGTCCATGATGACCCATTTAACGCCTTGCTTATTGTTTGCATACTGCTCAGGAATTCTAGGAGAGCTGCCGCCGGGTCCAAGCCACGTACCGCTTACCGCTACTTGGTGAAATTGGCCTGCGGCTAATATTCCATCGGCCACGGCGTGCTGAGAAAGAGTAATATTAATTGATCTCCCAACGTCGAAATACGAATCGCCGATAATGAGTACCTGGTTGTTTGGAATGACGCCGCCCGACGCCTGCGAAACGGCTGCCCCGCTGATCAAAGCCGTCATAAGGAGAATGAAAATTTTACGCATAACGCTACTCCTTTGATTAAGGTTACATTGTATATTTTCTTTGCAAAGAAAAAGGGCAAGGCTCTGCCTCCCAAGGCCGGCTGATACTCCTTTCTCTCGCGGCTGCCGGTTACCTCCTCGCAAGATGAAACCGGCGGCCTTTTTTTTGTTTACCAACTATTACCGCAATACGTTTGCTACCAATATTTTTCCTTTTCTAATGATGTTGTCGTCTTTTACTGTCAACTTTCAACTGATCACTGGCAACTCTTATTTAAATTGTACAAGCTTGTCATCATTCCTCTGATTCATATAACTGAGCCGTATCCAATCGCCGCTTCGAGCACCACGGGAAACGCTCACTTCATCGATTTTACCTTTGAAATAGCAATACCCAAAATTCGACGGAAAGGTGGCTTCTTTAAAAAAACGGCCTATGGTAAAATCGTTTGAAGTATCCCTTGAGAGTCCCCAGGAAAATATTGTGCTTTTATCGGCGACAAGCTCGCCATTGCAATACAAATATTGCGCACTCCCCTGTCGCACACCGGTGAGAAGCATCCACTGTTTTTCCGTTACCGGCGTGTTTGACGTGTGCCAGTTATCGGTTTCACTAAAGTTGCCGAACTCCCACAGCGGCTTATTCGAGGGGATATACGTAATCCATAAAAAGTACTGCTGATATCCTTTTGCCACAATGGTGCGATACACGTAATCGGCCGTATCCG
Organism: Chitinispirillaceae bacterium; assembly: GCA_016932075.1. The sequence continues at coordinate 4,903 of JAFGDP010000100.1, forward strand.
CATACACCCAGGCCGAAACCGTAAAATAGCCGTCTTCTGGGAAATTCAGTTTGCCGCTTGCCGTATTCGGCATGGTGATGTAACTCGAATCGCCGTCAAAGGCCCGGGCATTGCCGATTGCTCCGGGTGTCGATGAAGCGCCGGACATATGGTATGCATTTCCATCGTACCGGTTGGCGGTCGCGTCGAGCGCGATGTCGTTACCATACTCGTTTAAATGCCATACTCCCTGAAATCCAGCGGCCGTATCAAACACCGCCGTGCTGCTCGAAGTGCTGCTCGCATCAGGATTGCCCCAGTACATCGTAAGGTACTGGCTGTCGTTGCCGCCAAACACCGTATCGACATTCACCCAGATCTCGGCCGTCCTGTCGAGCGAATCCCAGCGTTCTATTTCAATGGGTAGAAACGTATTGTCCTGTTTGGTATAACGGAGATCGGCGCCACCGGTTTGTGCCTGGCTGAAATCGAAATTCGCTCCGGTTAATCTGACAAGCACGGGAAATCCATAGACTATTCCCGCAACATCGGCGCCTGTGGCCGATGTATTAAGAACCAAGCGCTGCGCATGCTTCCATCCCGGGTTCACGACAACGGCGGTGTCGCCGGAATTGACCGCGACATCATACCTGATGATGGTCGATACGGGACTGTTTGTTGATGAATACGCAATCGCCGGCATGATACCCTCTGGTACCGATTCAAGCGTCACCAACTCGCCCTGGCTGTTCAGAAAGGTGAATATGGTGGTGCCGGGAATGTAGAGATATCCGACGCTCTTATCGACATTATCCGGCAAGACCACACTGATCGCCCCGGGCTCCTTGAGCCTAATCTGTTCTACGGTGACCGTATCGCCGATTGCATGGATTCCGGTGATAAACGCCGTGGTTGTTCCGGCCGTGTGGTGCGCCAGGATCGTGTATGCGCCGGTATCGAGCCGTTGAAATCCATACTTACCCTGTTTATTGGCTGTGGTAATGAGGCGCGCGGGCAGCGGTTCGCTTTTTACGGCATCATGGCTATTGGGGATAAGCCGTACCACGGCAAATGCCGCAGGCGTGCCGTCGGCCATGGCGACCGTACCGGTAAGACTGTTGGTCGTCTCGGACCCGGCTCCTGAGAGGTCAGCCAGGTTCCCGCATTGTAGCATTATCAAAGCGCAGATTCCGGCGACGGCGAACAATTGACGGAAAACAGGCCTCATATAGTCAGGGGAAACAGTTGAATGTTCAATTGGTATACCTTGTCCGGGCTCTTTTCCGCTTCGGCATAGTTTAATAATGCCTCCCGGAACTCTTTGATCATTTCATTTATACCGTCGAGATTTTTTTCAGCGATGGTGATTGTTACCGTTGAAATATTCCTCTTCTCTTTAGGGTGCCGGTGGAGCGCCTCGGCGGCCAGCCGTATGGTCTCTTCCTGGAACGCCTTCACAGCAATCGATCGGCACTGGTTGCCGGTGGTGATGATTTTATTGGTAAGATAATAAGGCCCTCCCGGTTTTCTTTTAATCAACCCGAGTTCTTTTAAAAGCGAGATCGTTTTTCTTGCCTTGGCTATGGTAATCGGTGGGCTCACCTTGGAAGCCAGGGCCTTGTAATCGGCCCTGAACGGGTAAAAATCCAGAAGCGTCAGAACCGCGGAATAATACCATTTTGTATAGAATTCGTACTGGCTTTTCTCGAGCGCATGCGCCGCTACTCCTTTAAGGGCAAGCAGCTTCTCATAATAAAACCTGCTGTCACGGTCGGATGTTGATTTGTTAAAATGTACGAGGGTGGAAAAATACTCCGCATCGCTTCCTTTAAGATCACAAAAGGTGATGAACACTTCTATCGAATTCCTCCCGATATGCCGCTGTTTCTGGAATATTTTTACCAAGTGTGACGCATCAGTGGATACTTTCTTGCCCATGAAACGGTAGGAAAAATAGGGGCATTCCTTTTTCTTTTCCTCAAAAACATCCCTTAGGTACTCTCGATATTCGAAATATTCTTTAACCGGTCTCATGGTGCATAATATAATCAGAAAACGCTGCTGCTTCGCGAATAAAATGCGGTTGAAATCAATATTTGTTGGCAAAAATGCCCACACTTGACATGTATAATACGTTGATATTACGAGGAAATATCAAGTTAACTGGGATAATTTCATTAATTTATGCCCACGGATAGCATATGCTACAATGGGTAAAATGGGAGGAAGAATCCGAAAGTCGTAGAAAAAAAGAACGATCATTGTCATCCTTGAAGAGAACTTCACTCCTCAGGAATCGGGCCATGACATGATATATCATTCCAGGAACATTCAACCGTGCTTTTGGAGGCATAAGATAAACAGATATTTTTACTCCGTCCCCTTATTCCAATTATCTTCGCGCTTAAAATGCATCCTACGTTGTGAATATTTGGTAGCACTTCATTGAGCTACAACAAGTACCGGGAAAGTTTTGTTCACACTGCCAAACTCCAGGTAAGCCATATATGCTCCTGGAGCAATATTTTTGCTAATCGTTGCCGAATAAGTACCTCCACTCGACATAGACGAGAACAGTCGTTGTACAACTTTTCCACTGCAACTTATTAGTACCACTCTTAAAAGACCAGCTCTCGCTATAGATGGAACTTCGAAACGGCATCTTCCCTGTGCGATAGAGAAAGTCGGCGCACCGGCACGCAATGGCTGTACTTCGTGTTTCTGTAGAATGGCAGTAGGCATGACGAGCGCGATTCGGTCAAAATCCGGGGCATAAGCCGAGCTGTTCGAAAACCGGATGGTATTATTGCCAGCCGAAAGGGAAACGGTGGTGGATACGCTGCCGAGGGTAGTAAAACTTCCGCTCGAGGGGAAATTGATAGTGGCCACATTTCCGCCGTTGATACTCATACTTGCGGTCCGCGCCGCGCTGCTAAGGTAATAAATGGTGAGCGTATAGGTTCCCGCCGAAGAAACCGAAATGCCGTTGAACTGAAGAATATTATTGGCGCCGTTGCCCACATTCCCGACGCAAAGGCCTCCGGATGCGGCAGTAACGCTTGCCGTCTTCGCGGTACCTGTTAAAAGGTTGCCGCACGCTTCCGCCTCATAGGAAACCGGGGCGTTCCGGTAGATAAGGGAACGGATATCGCGATAGGCAATTTCGATGCCGGCGCTGTCGATAGTTGTCTGGCTTGTTCCGTTGTTGTTTGTTAACGTATTGATTCCCTGCGCTCCATTCCGATTAATAACATTTGGTGCGTTGACCATGACATTATCATGGACATTATAACCACCGGTCCCTTCATCGAGATAAATTGAATAACTAGAATATTCCGCCCACGGTGAGACAGACCAGTCGTGGATATAGTTATATGACATATCCGAACCGCTCCCCTGGTTCGACAACGTATATATTGCCGCGCCGTCGCCCATGAAGGTGCAGATATGGTGCAGGTTGTTGCGAAAGATCCTGTTGTTCGTCATGGCATTTGCCGTGGTAGTCCATCCGAATCCTACCGAAATGCCGGTATAGTTGACGTTACATATTTCATTGTGTTCGATATCGACATAGCGTGGATACCCGCAGGCAATGCCGCATGCGCCCTGCACTTCGGTCGTGACATTATTGATGTAATTGTTCTTGATTGTATCCCGAGCGCACCGTTCGTTTGTGTCGACCGGATTATACGGAACATGGTCTTCCGTTGCCGTATCCTGAGTAAACTTCGCCAGGGAAATCCCGTTTCCGCCGATGTCGTAAAAAACGTTACCCTGAATCTTGTCGTCGTGGGTACCGTAATGAAAATCAAGTCCTGTGTTGGCAAGCTGGGTGAACACGTTGCGTTCGAACCTGATATGATTGGCGCAGGCGACATACACCGCCGCGACCGGACGCGCGACGTACTGTGAATTCCCTACGGTCCGGATAAGGCTATACTGCCCGGCTTGCATGTCAAGAAAGCCGGAATTGCTGGCTCTGAGGTCGGTCGAATGGGCGAACGTAATGCCCTGAAAAACAATATGATGCGCCTGATTGGTCGTGTTGCTGCCGCGCAGGATTAAAAGGGTATCGACCTTCGGTGCAATTACCGAAGCCGTTGCCATGGTTTCGTTACCGCGAGGTTTGTAGTAAAGCGTATTCGTTGACCGGTTCAGGTACCATTCACCCTCCACGTCAATAAACTCGTACGCATTTTCAAAATAGTAGCATTTTGACGCTGAGGGCCATGCGAGCTGGGGAAATTGACGCTGAAAAAGCGTCGGGTCTTCGGGATTCTGGATTTTAAGGTATGCGGTGCCGCCGCTTGTTGTATAAGACGCTAAACGTACGACATTATCACTCCAATTGACCATCATATGCATTTCAACATTCGTAAAATTTCCCCAATTCGCAACGACCGAGCCCGGTACTTGAATGTTCTTGTTTGCCGCGTCAATACCCGTGGTTCGGTTAAAATTGGGTCCATTTGCACACCCGGAGGCATTGGGCGTCCTCGCCCTGACCGCTTTTATACCGTTGACATACAACTGTCTGAAGTTGAAGTTGACGCCGGTAGCCTGATAGATATTTTTTGCCGCATCGTAAAGCGCCCATCCACCTATCGTCTGTCCGCCGCTTATAACGGGAATTTCACCGGGATAATTCACGAACCTGACATAATAACCATTAGTGCCCGAACATGCGGTTCCTACCCTTATAGGACTTGTAGTCGCGTAGGTTCCATCGCGCAGATAGACGATAATATCGCCGGTCATGCTGCTGTTTATTTTCTGGACAGTATCCCGAGCTTTTGTGATAGTCAGAAACGGTTGTGATAATGTCCCCGGATTGTTGTCGTTTCCGGTTGGTGAAACATAAAAAGCATTCTGTGCGGAAACCGCCGTAGACACTGCAATCACATGCAACGCACACAGCAGCAGTACGCTTGTTATTCCTTTTTTTTGGTTCCTTGACACCTTTTCTCCTTTTTCAATATTTCCCCTCGATCGTTACCTGACAGGCAAATTGATTTTTCGGGAACGGGCGACCGAATACGATGCCTTTCTTTTCGTGCGCCATAACGCCTTTCGCCGCGTCACCGGCTAGGGGTTACCGAGACAACATGTATTCCTTGACCGACAGAAAACCACTTCTTTAAGTCCACCCGATTCTCTTCGATAGTTTTTATGCCGACAAGCCGGCCCTTCAGATCATACGCCGCGATTGTTTTTCGCTTGCCCGCAAAATCCGGATCGAGCGCGAAGCCGTTCGATGACGTACGAAACATGGTTCTGCCGCAATGCTCCGAAGTCATTCCCGGCCTGAAAGCGGTAGTTACGGTTGCATCTTTGACAATCTTCAGCACGTATGCTAAAGCGGTATAGGGCTGAGCGGCAGGCATGGTGACCTGCAACCCAGCCGAGCCTTGATTAAAATTCAATTGAGTGAATGTACCCGCCGACGCTCCAAGGAGGTACACCCTGGAATGCGTCCCGAGGGGTAAACGCGCCGGCGTTATCGAAGCAATGGTCGTAGTCGCGCCATTACCCGGCCACCCCAGACAAATAGCATAAAGTATGGAAGAATCCTTTGTCCGTGTAAAACGCCAATCCCTGTTTGTTCCTGTTTTGGGCGTGGAAAATTCACCTCCGCCTATTGCTGTGGGGCCTTCGCCGTATTTGACCCAAGCGCGGGTCGCATAGATACTTTCACCGAATTTTCTGAGCCAGTCCCCCATGCAGAGCAGTACGGCACGCTGTCCCTGCGGAATCGTGCCGTCTGCCATGGGGGAAATGTTGAGCAACAAGCACCCGTTTTTACTGACTCTATCTATAAGCGCATGGAGTAAAGATATTGTGGAATAGTAACCGATACCCTGAGTATAGCACCACGACGACGAACTGATCGCATCTCCGGCGAGCCAAAAGGGATTTACAATATCGCTGGGCCCGCCCCGTTCAAATTGCGCCACTTCTCCAAGGCGGTTGAAGCCATCGTCACCGCCGTTACGCACCACGTGCGATGCTACAACGTCTTTTTTCCAGCTTATTGCTTTGTTGTAATAATAGGCAAGATACTCCAGCCTCACCTGTTCGCTGAGTTTGCCGAGCTCAAAGTCATGCCACATGTAGTCGGGTTGATACAAGTCGATGAGTTCTTTCTGTTTGGTCAGCCATTTCTGCTCTTCTGCCGTTCTCGACAGCTTATGATACAGGTTTTGCAGTGTTGTGGTTGTCTGTGCGGGAACATACTGAAAATATCCCGTAATACCGTAAGCAATATGTTCCGAGACAAAAAACTTCATTCCTTTGGCCCTGAAAGCAGTTGCAAAAAGTCCAACAAGATCAAGTTTTGGCCCTTTGGAAACCGAATTCCATTCGCTTACGGTGCTGTTCCACAGAGAAAATCCGTCGTGATGTTCGGCAACCGGGCCGGCAAATTTTGCTCCTGCAGAATCAAAAAGCGAAGCCCACTCATTCGGGTCAAAATTACCGCCAGCGGATTTGAGTTTTGGCGCAAATTGGGTGAATACTCCGGCTTTGTTGTTTGCGCCATTAATGAAGTTGTGATACGGCCAGGCAGAATACGGATCACCAAATGTCGAAACATGATGATTGAATTCGCTGCTTCCGTTTGCATACATATTGCGCGGGTACCATTCACTTCCGAAGGCCGCGGTACTGTAAACTCCCCAGTGAAACCAGAGGCCGAATTTGGCATCCTTGAACCATTCAGGCGCTGGAGTGTGTTGATTAACCGATGCCCAGGTGGCGGTGTAATTTGCTGGTTGTGTGGCGGATACCGTTGCCGTGATACTGAGCGAACAACAAATTGCTAAAATTTGAAGACGATTCATGGTTTCTCCTTTTAATTTTTAGAGAACATACCTGTTTTTTGAAGGTTATATGCAACTATTAACGACAGAACATTCTACTCGGATAAAATTTACTAAGCTAAAAAATGACCATTAATGTATTTTAACAATGAAAAGAACAAGGCATTCCCCTCGGGGAACCACGGCTCTTTTTTCATGCTACTGCCAGTGGAATCCTTCGCGGGGAGAAACTGGCAGTACTTTATTTTAGACTACTTTACAATAATCAGCTTATCGTCTTTTCTCTGATTCATATAACACAGTTTGATCCAATCCGGGTTTCGCACCGTATTAGAAGCTCTAACTTCATCCACCGAACCTTTAAGATGCGCATAGTTCTGGCCCCATAAACTGACTGCCGCTAGATATTTCCCGATTGCAAAATCAAATGAGCTGTTTCGCGAAAGCGTGTCCGGCCCATTGTAAATACTATCATTCACGAGAACTCCATCGACATACAGGTATTGCGATGTTCCGTTGCGGACACCGACAACATGTTTCCATGCTTTCTGGATTGCAGGATGATAAATGATCTGCCACCCTGCTTTATCATGATATTCGGTGAATTCCCATTGATTCACAATGGTACTCCTATTCGAAAAGACCTTGAGGAAATAGTCGTTATGTCCCTTGCCGGCTATAACCTGGGTGCGACCATCCAAGGTATCGATATATACCCAGGCTGATACCGTATACATTCCATTTTCCGGAAAATTCAGCTTGCTGCTTGCGGTGTTTTTCATTTGTATATATGTTGACGTACCGTTGAAATGGCGGCATAGGCCGATGGCTCCGCCTACCGAGACAGGCGCGGTATCCGACAAGGTGCCATCATAATGGTTTTGTGTCGCATCAAGCATGGCGACATTGCCCGCTTGTGCAAAATGCCATACGCCCTGAAATCCGTTCGTCGTGTCAAACACGGTTGCACTGCGTGACGAGTCTGTTGCGGCCGGATTCCCCCAGTACATCACAACCGATTGCGTACTGTCATTGCCATGCACCGTATCAACCTTCACCCAGATTTCGGCAAGCCTGGCGACAGGGTCCCAGCGCTCGATTTCATGGGATAGAAACATATTGTCCCGCTTTGTAAACCGAATATCTGCGCCATGTGGGTTTGCCTGGGAAAAATTGAAATTACCGCTGTTTAATCTGACAAGTACCGGGAAATTTTTTACATTGCCGGAAACGCCGGCGCCTGAGGATGTTGTATTGAGGAAAATCCGCTTTGCATGTTTCCAGGATGGATTGGCTATAATTGCAGTGTCCGCGGATGCAACGGGGATATCATCCCTTACTATCACCGGGATGTCACTGATTGAGGCCGCATAATATACCGCAGGAATCGTTCCCGCCGGCACTGAATCAAGAATAGCGGTCCAGCTGGATGTATCAAAAAACGAGGATATATTGGTCCCGGGAATATAGGCATACGCTGTAAGGGAATTGGATGAGCCGGAGAGGGTGACTTTTATGGCTCCGGAGGTAAAAAGCGTGCAGGCGGGAACGCTGATTTCGTTTCCTGCAACACGAATTCCGCTGATCAGCGTTCTGATCCGGCGGTCGCTGTTTATTGCCAGAATCGTATAATCGCCCGGCGAAACCCGGGGAAAAAGGTAGTTCCCCTGCGCATCGGTAGTCTCTAAAGGAATCGTCCGCGCGCCTTTGACTGGATCGTAGTCTTTTGGAAACAACGTGACCTGCGTTTGAGCGGCAGGAGTGCCATCCGGTAATACCAACTGTCCTGAAATCCGCGCCTCACCCTCATGCCCGATCCCGCCCAGGTCGGCACAGGTCAAAAAGATGGTCCCCGCCGCGGTTACCAGGGAAAAGAGAGCGCTTCGTATCATAGATCCGCCCTCTTTTCTGTACTGCGCTCAAAGCGCCTCGAAACAGGGAATATCTGCATATTAATATGATACGCCCGGTCCGGTGACCGGTCGGCCTGGGCCATGGCAATGATCCGTTTCCTGAACTCCCGCGCTTCCTCCCTGACCTTTTCAAAGGTCGCTTTTGACATGGAAAACCCTGCCCAGGAGATGGAGCGCTCATCGCCCGGAAATTTTTGGAGCGCCTGTTGGGCCTGGTCCATCATGGCCTCGGCATAGGAGCTCAGCACGAGCGAGTGGCCTTCTGCATAGGCGCTGATGCCGGGGTATGAACAGGCATAGGAGCCATCCTCTTTTTTAGCAATGAATCCCAGCCGCTCAAGAAGCGTGACCGCTTTGGCGGCCTCAAGGCGCGTTATGGCAGGCTCGACCATTCTGGCGAGAGCGCCAAAGTCGCCGCTGAAAGGGTAGAAGGAGAGAATGTCGTGTATCGCGGCATAATACCACTTCTGATAGTACTCATACTGGTCGGGTTTTAAGAGGACGGTGCCTGAGGAGTTCAACCGGACCATCTTCCGGAGAAAACGCTGTTTGTCTGACGCGGAGCGGTGCTGGTTATAATTAACCATCAGCTGGAGATAGCTGGTCTCCTTTTTATTCAACCCCATCAGGGCTGCCAGCCGCAGCGCGCGATCTTCGGAAAGGTTTGCCTTGTTTTTAAGGACCATCAGGACATGTGCCGCGGAATTGAACCCGAGGGCATTCGCAACAGATCGGTAGGTGATCTTCGGACGCCCCTGTTTTTTCTCGGCGTACCAGGCTAGTATGAATTTCCGGTAATCGGTAAATGAAAAAATATTCGGCATAAATAATCCCGGCTGTTTTTTCATTTCAATATAAGAAAAAATTAATACTTCTGCTATTAAATATGTGCGATAAAAAAATAGTCTAATATAAATCATATAGTTATGTGAGATAAAATTAATAAAAATAAGTGAGTTTTTGTAACTTGGCGCAAAAAAAGGTAGGGAAGCCGCTACCACCATCGTACAACTACGGCGGACAGGACGAAGACGGGCAAGCTCACCATGAGCGGTGACAGAATTCTATTATGAGACGATTAATATATACAGAGTCTGCTTCCGGGTAACTATTTCCTTTGCTATACGGCCCGAGCTATTGTAAAGCGAATTTTTTTTGGTCATGCCCGTTACCC
>JAFGDP010000101.1 GCA_016932075.1 Chitinispirillaceae bacterium
GTGATGCGCCATGACAGGATTTTTGTAGAAAAGCAGAGGGGTATCGGCCGGTAGCCTTGAGAGATATCGACCGGATACGCCCTCGACTGAACCGCGGTAGCGGTCACAGGCATAATCATACTACTTGCCACTTTTGGATTCAAGAAGACAACCTAATCGTTATTCATTAAGGAGACCTTATGATCAAGAAAAATCTGTTTCTTCCAGGACTTGTTGTTTTAATCTTCTCGATTCATTCTATGGCCCTCGCGCCATATTGGACCGGCGGGATGTTGTTCTTTCAAAATGAAGCCGGAGAAGTTGCAAAAAAGACACGTTACAAAGCGACCGTCTGCGGAGTAGAAACGTGGTATCATGAATATCGCTGGTATATTGAAGAGTTCGTTGCTAACGGTCCATTTTATGATTGGATGTATCTTCCGTGGGCGGGGTGGTCATGGACACAAGTAAACGCCGAAACCCTTACCCAGAGCATATGGAACAGTTATTGGCTTTCTCTCGACGATGTCCCCTCCTGGAATGGCACTTATGATGAGATCTGCGATGCCCTTTCAGATGACAGAAGTGGCGGACAAAGTTCGTATTGGGACCCGTATGTCTCTTTTAAGTGGCGGTCGAAGTATATGGAAACCCGGTATTCAGAAATTGGCGATCAGAGTCATGCAAATGCGAATTGCTGGGGCACAGCCGACTATCTGGCAAAAGATGCGGAGTGGATCGGCGAGTATACTTATAGCTTTCCAAACGGAGCGAATAACGATGGAGAGCGATTTCCGCACATTTACCTTGACGGTAGCTATTCGTGGAGAAGCGGCCATATGATCGACCTTGATTTAGACGGCACCAACGGGAATGTGGAACTCCGTGAATGGGGTCCTGCGGCAAATGACCCCTATCCGAAGTATGCTATCAACACTTTTGATGTGATAAGGCTTTCTGGCGAACCTTATGAAAATGGTCCGCGTATGTTCGAAGTTGATGTCGGTGATAACAACCATTGCCTGGCCTATCTCTGTACCGGCGAGGAAAGATGGCTGGATATCGACCCATCAAGCGATGATTGGCGGCCTGTTGCTTATGTTTATGAAAAACACAATTACGGCAACACGGTATGGTGCCCCTATGGAATAAATATTCTGGGGCACGACGATTGGGCATGGACCAGTCCCCCAGTAGGTGGTGTTGGAGCCTATGACAATGACTTCAATGCCTATTTTAAAAAGTACGGCGACAATAAGATGAATCTCGCGGATTATTACTGTGAATCCTGGCCCGGTGATGGCAGAATTCCTCAGATAATACGCGACGATGAATCCGATTACTACGGGTATGGAAGCACGTGCAACTGGTAAGTCTACCTAACTGAAAGGACGTTCCTATGAACAGCAAAATCATACTATGTATCGCATTCTTCTGCATGACTATGGCTGTCAGCGCAAAGGATGGAGTCGTCAAAATCGGAAGCCGCGTTTATGATGAAAGCGCCATCACAGCGGCTATGAAAACATTCAATGCCACCGACCCTTTCATCGCCGTTCAAGCGCTCAAGCGGCAGGCGATGGCCGAACAGCTTGCGGCAAAACGCAACCTGGAGATGAACGACCCGGAAAAATCGCTGTATCTTGCCGTAGCCGGAGAGGACCTTGATAAAGACCGTTCCATCAAGAACACGCCGGATATTCCACTCACCATAAAAAAACCCGCCGATATCCGGGTTGGCCTTTTTGAGAAATGGCTGACTAATCTTGCCGAGAAAAATATTCCGGTGTATGTTCTTAACCATGACAAGCTATGGGAAATCTTCATACAGTCCGACTCTTATAAAATCCGGGCCGAACACGGCCATGTGCTGAAACCTGGACATGATACCTATACCTGGGCCGATCTTTCGGTCGGTCCTACGGAAATACTCGCCACCCGGAAAGGAGAACCTTTCATCACAGGCGATGAATTCAATGCATATCTTAAGAAGAACGCGAGTGCGTTGAACCTGCTGGGCAAGAGGAGCAAAGAACCCTCCCAGGCAAAAATGGACATCGTCCGCCTCATCGCCGCCGGTAACCTTCTTGCGGAAGAGGCCAAAAGGAACAATGCCCGGTTAACGGACATGGAGATCGAGCGATCGGTTTCACGGCTTGTGCGGGAGAACATGATTAATGAAAACTTTGACATTAACGGGTTGCAGGCACAGACTCTCTCCGATTATATGGAAATCCTGAACAGGCGTAGCCTTGAGAATTGCACAATAAAGGTCGGTACGCTTCGCGCGGTCCTGAAGGGTGATGCTCAATGCGCCGAGAGTGATTATGAAACAAAAACATCGGTGATGCATGCCGCTTACAGCTATTCTGAATCGCGGATAATGAACTCCCTTCAGGATGGGGAGGTATACGAATGGATGAAAGAGAAAAAGTTCAAAGGGTCCTTAAAGGAGGCGCGCATGATGCTGACCCAGGAGCGGCAGCAAAAACATATCGATGATCTGGTTGCCGCCGAAGAGGTTGTTTTTAACATTAAGTAATCAGGGTACTTTGGGGAGAAACACGGTAATTCATATGGTGTTTCTCCCCGTTATGGCGGTATACTAATATAAAGGAGCAACCAATGAAGGACTTGCCGAAATTGCGCCATAATCGCGTCTGGATCATGCTGGCTGTTTTGGGGTGTCTCTCCCCTCTCAATTCACAGCAGTGGCGCACGACCGGCGGTCCTGATGGCGGGGATGTCAATGCGCTTGTGCAGTGCGGAAATTCCATTTTTGCCGGAACCCATAGCGGTGTATGGAAGTCAACCGATGAAGGGAGGTCATGGCGGTATAGTAGTGGAGCTGCTCCGGTCACGAATATGTGCGCACTAGGCCGGTACATTTTTGAGGTCACCTACAGCAATGGCGTATGGCGCAGCGGAGACGATGGAGTAACCTGGGAACCGGTGACACCTCCCATAGACCCTGACCGGCGGGTAAATATGATCGGAGCGGCACTGGGCGTAGTTATCGCGGGAGCAGCCGGTGGCTCCGCTACGCTATTTATTTCCACAGATTCAGGTACTACCTGGAAAGATTTGAACAGACAGGAAGGGTTCCCTACACTGTATTCCTGCTCTTCCATGGAAAGCATGGGCTCGTTTCTTTTCTTGAGCGGCAATCAAACAGGACCATACGGGGGAGTTATCCGCTCAGCGGATAGTGGCAAAACATGGGAACGGGTCAATGAAGGGTTGACTGTGAATACGAAAAATATAAGTGTACTCGGCAAAGTTGATACTGTTTTGTTGGCTGGCAGAAAGGAGTGGGTAATAGACGAGGGGTGCATTTTCGCATCGTACGATAATGGTTATACATGGGAAAAAGCCCAAATTGGGTTGCCAATTTCCTGGTTTAAACGTGTACTATCTTTTGGAAATAGTGGAAAAAGGATATTCGCCGCGATTATTGAAACCAGCGCACTAATTACCAAATATACTCTACAAACCTCTGTTTATGTTTCCAATGATCACGGCGCAACCTGGCAGCGTTTGGAAAAAGGACTTCCGGTCCCTGATGGAAACTGCTTTTTGTCCTTGCCCGACCGCCTCCTGCTCGCGCCAAGATGCGGTGGAATATATGCAATCACCGGAAGCGATACTGTCTGGCAGCCCTCCAACACCGGGCTGAGCTGCATGCCCGTTTCAGCGCTCTGTGTATCGGGCAACCGGTTAATGTGCTCGGCGTTCTATCATTTCGTTTTCGGGTATGATTTGTTGCAGAACAAGTGGCAACCATTCCCGGCTGAAATCCACAACAATACTTTTATCGTTGCTTCCGACAGTGTCATTGCCCTGTCGAGCAGGACCGGCGTACAGATTTCCACTGACAACGGCGCTACCTTTGCGATGACGGACACCGCATGGATTGAGGAGGGTTTCAAAGGCGCGATCCCCTCTTTCTGGGGCAAACCGCTGCTCATTCATGAGGGCTATGTATTCTGTACAAAATGGGATGGTATTTATAGAACACTCATTTCAGAGAACTCGACGTTGCGCCAGTTCGAAAACACCAAAAATACCGTCTCCAATGAAGACTGGTACTTCTTTTCCGGCAGGAAGCAGACCATGGTCGCGGGTTTTGCCGGCAGGTTATTCCTGTCGCAGGACACCGGCCGCTCCTGGGACCACATGACCGACGTCTGTACCTATCCAACGGCAGCCTGTTTCCCTGATCCTGCGAATGACTCTCTTGTGCTCGTTGCCGAGTATAATGCCGGGGTATACCGGTCAAACGACGGGGGACAGACCTGGTCGCCTCCGGTTTCCCGCATGCCAAGAATAAATACCTTTGCCTCATGGAGAGGAGTTCTGTTTGCCGGGATAAAAGGGCTCGGCGTGCAAATATCCTATGACACCGGCGCCACCTGGACCGAGTTCAATACCGGGCTCCCCACGGTCCGGTTCATCACCGATCTTCTGGTGGTCGATACGCTGCTGTATGCGGCAACCGACGGATCGAGCGTATGGGAGTTCAATCTCAACGAACTTTCGCCCGCATCGGTGCGAAAAACCGTGCATAAAAAAGCCGGAAATCGACTGCCGCCATCCTGGCGATTGTCGGTGACGGTCGCCGGCAAGGGCCACGTCGCGCGACGTCCGGTTTTGACCTCAGGGGCAGGAAATCAGTTGGCATGAAAACAGCAAGCGGCATCAGGTGCGTGCCAGCGGTTGAGAAGGAGAAAAACAGGGGACAACAACAGTAAGGTGGCTATTTTGTAAAGAGGTGCCAGGGACGGCAAACAGACAGCGCCGACAGGCAATAACCACACACTAAAGGAATAAAATGTAAATCCGCATGCTTTCAGTTTCGACCCGAACGAGCAATCTCGTTTTTTTTATTACGCAATAGGCTGGACATGGATTAAGGATCAGGCACAGTGATAGATTGCCTATGTGTGGGTATTTTAGATAGCCGCATCAATTATCGCACACATTTAATAAAAAGAAGGGCAACCCATGAAAACGATGTTGTCGAGCGATGGTGGTGTTTGGTTGGTTGTCTGACCCGGCTCTGCGCGGCATAGCATTTTCCACTGCCCGACGGTCCATGTAAAAGTATTGCGCTACTACAAATAAAAGTATATATTTATGTATATACATTACCGTTTAATTCGGGAGATTTTTTATGGTCACAAGAGTATTTCGCAGCGGCAACTCTTTAGCGGTTCGCATTCCGATAAAAATGCGGTTCGCTGAACCCGGTGACGAGGTCACTATTGAAAGGCGAGGCAACCGGGTCACGATCACCCCTCATCGCCGCAGCCTCAAAGGACTGATGGATCGGTTCGCGGCGTTCGACCCTGACTTTATGAAACAGGGCAGGGATCGCGGTCGCGAACCGGAAAGACCCTGGTGATGTTTCTTCTTGATACGAATATCTGTATTTATCTGTTCAA
>JAFGDP010000102.1 GCA_016932075.1 Chitinispirillaceae bacterium
GCACGAACTGCTTTCTCCGAAACGGCAGGACATCAGGCCGGTTTTCGAAAACGAGTTCGCCGGCATGACCGACAGGCCCGTGACCTGGGAAGAACTCGCGGCAACGAGGGATAGGCTTGTTTCCGAAATTCAAAACAAGCTTACAGAAGACGAAAAGAATTTTCTCGTGTCCATGAAGCAGGGCGAACCGCAGTGGGGCCTGCTTGGGCTGCCGGGGGTCGAGCGATTGCCGGCATTGCAGTGGAAACTCGAAAATATCAGGAAAATGGACAAGGCAAAGAGGGCGGCAATGCTTAAGAAACTCAAGGCGGCGCTGAAAGTATGACTTCATCACATCTGGCGCGGCTCTTCCCGGTTCGACCTCTTCGGCGTCATGGCGGGCGCCGTGGACTACAAGGGCGCGGCGTGGTTGCGGAGCCGCTGTATACGGCAATCGGGCGGTTCAGGGCCGGCGGGTGATCGTCCTTTCACCGGACGTCCCGCCGGTGAGGCAGTGCCTGCCCTCCGGAACGTCAGTAAAGGCGGGGACCGGGAAATCATCAGGAAACGGAGTCAACATGGAAAAGAAAATTGACGTCTGCGTTGTGGGCCTCGGGTACGTGGGACTGCCGCTGGCGGTGGAGATGGCAGGGCATTTCGGAGAAAATTATAGAGAACGGAAAAAACAGGTGCCGGGTTTACTGATTAACGCTGTCGTTCTTCACTATCGCGGATTTCCACGATAGCGGCATATTCTTTTCTATCTCAATACCGGAAAAAACAGCGCTTTCTCGGACACCGGCCGATTTTGCCCATTCGGCCATTCTGGAGATGCCTTCGGCAAGAGGAACGTACTTCTGCAGCCCGAAGACCTTTTCAAGTTTTTTATGCGAGGAAAAGGCGTGAACCACTTCGTTACGCGGGTCAAGGTGTTTTATCGCAGGTTTGACATTAAAGGCCTTTGTAACAGTTTCAGCGAGTTCCAGAACAGAATATGGTTTGTCGGCACCGATATTGAAGACCTGGTTGGCTGATTTTTCAATGTTGATACAATCTGCTATCAGGGGTGCGACATTGCTTATGTAGGAAAACGCACGCGACTGCTTTCCGTCACCGAAAACAGTCAGTGGCTCGCCTTTCATTATCTGGTTCATGAAGATGCCGATGACGTTCCGGTACTTGTCGCCGATGTTCTGAAATTCGCCGTACACGTTATGGGGCCGGAAGATGGTATAATTGAGCCCGAACATCTCGTGAGCGGCCTTCAGGTCAAGCTCGACCGCGAGCTTGGAGATGCCGTACGGGTCCTCTGGCGAAGGCATCATCTCTTCGGTCATGGGGAGCTGGCCAGCACCGTACACCGCTATCGAGCTTGTGAAAACAAACCTTTTAACGGTCCCGGCGTTAACCGAGGCGTTTATGAGGTTGATGGAGCCTATCGTGTTGTTGGTGTAGTTGAACCGGCGGATGAAGTGCGAGAGCCCTTCGGCAGCGTATGCGGCGAGGTGGTACACGAAATCGAAGTGATATTTTCCAAAGAGGCTTTCTATCAGTTTAACATCAGTGACGGAACCTTGGACGAACTCAACACCGGCCGGAAGGTTTTCCGTGAACCCGCCGGAAAGATCATCGAGCGCAATGACTTTATGGCCGAGGTCTTTGCAGCTTCGCACGACATGCGAACCGATGAAACCGCAACCGCCGGTGATTAGTGATTTCATGGATACGTCCTTTAGGGATGAAAATATATCACTCCGGAGAGCGGTTTCAGATTTGTCAGGTTAATGCAAGTGCTTATTTTATTTTACAGTTATATATAGCGGAAAAAATGAACAGCAATAATTTAACAGGTAAAACAACGACTGGTTTTTTCTGGAGTTATCTCTCAACGATAACGAACGCTGCATTCCAGCTCGGCTTTGCCGCAGTCATGGCGCGGCTGCTTCCGCCGGCCGTGTTCGGCCTGTTCGCCATGGCCCAGGTGGTGGTGAGTTTCGGCCAGTACTTCACCCAGATGGGCCTAGGCTCGGCGCTCATCCAGAAAAAAGAAATATCCAATACCGACATCCGCGCCGCGCAGATGCTCGTCCTTCTTTTCGGCGCCGTATGTGTAGGTGTATTGTGGATCATCTCCCCCTGGGCTGCGGTTTTTTATAAAACGCCGGAAGTAACCCTTATTATAAAAGTTATTGCCTTCACTTTGCTCATTCAGGGGTTTGGCTCAATACCCATGGCGCTCATCCGGAGACGGATGGACTTTAAATCCCATTCAATCGTAGAAATCATTTCGTACGTCGCGGGTTACGGCTGCACCGGTGTTGTCTGCGCGCTCAATGGTCAGGGCGTATGGTCGCTGGTTTTTGCGAGCCTCACTCAGGGTTTTCTACAGGCAGTGATTTCGCTTGTTATCGTGCGATGTCCCGTACTTCCCCGCTGGTCCGTAAGCTCGTTTAAAGTGTTACTGTCGTATGGCGGAAGGATTTCAATAATAGGCATTCTTGAATTCCTTTCTTCGCAGATAGAAAGCATCCTATCAGGCCGCTTTCTCGGCCAGGCCCTGCTCGGGCTTTACAACAGGGGACAGATGCTGGTCGGTCTGCCGCTCTATTATTTCGCGCTGAGTTTCGGCAGGGTGCTTTTCCCGGCCTTGAGCCGGGTAAAAGACGAACCTGAGCGGCAGAGGGAAGCCTTTTTAAAGGGATACAGGATATTTGCCGGTTTTATTATTCCTTTAGCCTGCGCTGCGTCGTGCGCTGCTGAAACGCTGGTGATGGTTGTGCTTGGTAAAAACTGGACAGGCGCAATCCAGGTTGTCAGGATCATAGCAATTGCAGTGATGTTGAATCTGCTGGCCAGTCCTCTCGCGGTCCTCTGTGAGGCCAATGCACTCCTTAATCGAAAGATTGTTGTTCAGCTTATAAAATTACCGGTGCGTATAGGCGCGTTTTTTCTGCTTCTCCAATTCGGGTTGACCGGAGTATCTTTCGCGGTATTGTCAAGCGAGATCGTTTATCTGTTGTTATATATGGCAGTTACGGCATATGTTCTTGGATTATTAAGGACTGTCAGGTCGCTGGTTCCCGGCATCTGCGCTGGGGCTGTTATGGCGTTGTCGATAACCCTTGTCAATTTTATAAATTTGACGATAGCATTTACAATGCTATTTGATATAATACTTTTTATTGCTATAATGTACGTTTGTTTTAATATAAAACTTTTCTCCGAAATCAGGTGTGCTTTTGGAGAAATCATTGCAATGTCTTTCCCGAGCTTTGCTCGAAAGTATAATTCATTGTTCCTGAAAGGCTGAGACGAGTATTAATTTTTGGTTCTAGTTTGATTCCAATGGGTCTAAAATAGTTGTTCTTTGACAGTTCCGAGTTCATTTTATCGATATTCCCCAAACGA
>JAFGDP010000103.1 GCA_016932075.1 Chitinispirillaceae bacterium
CAGGGAAGCTATACTTTTTCATCTCGGCGGTCTCGATTTAATGCCGAAAGGTGTTACACTCAGCCACCATTAATCCGGTAGCGCCAATATGTTTAAAGCCTTTTGGTTATTAACGAGAGAAGCATTTAATGCACAGTAAGAATAGAAGAATTGAATAGCAGATTCTACTTCGACTCGGAATACTTCAAGTTCATCTGCAAATTCAACTGCTTTTACCTTCATATTTTTTTATCATAATCCCGAAATAATAGTATTTAGCTGATAACCCTACAATCCCCACTTTCCCAGCTCAACCCTCGCTATCTGCACTCCCAGCAATCAACTCCCTGATGTCCTGAACAAGCACCGCTGCCAGTTCTGGAATCGGTCGTCCCATCTTTACACTTCGCGGATATTCTTTGAGCTTTCGGGCAATCCTTCCTGCAATCTGCTTTCACAACCCCATCGTCATCTTTTGTACCTATCAATCTGAATATCACTGGGTCATGGTCTGAATAATACTGCCTGAATTCATTATGAACGTATGGGTCGCCGGGATAAGGGCCCGTCGATGTCCATTTGGGCTTCATAACTTCGACAAGGTTTATTACCTGAAAATCAAAGGCGGAATCTATCTCGTTAGACGTGAAGGTCGGATTATACATCACATGGTCATACGGCTTACCGCCTTCTGCTCCTGTAAGATTGGTAGTCGTTAAACGGCATTCATCATTCAGCGAGAGAAAGCCAGTGGGAGTGGCATTCGCAAGCTCGGTTGCCGAATAAATATTCATATCACCGAGAATAATAAAATCCTTCTCAACGCTATCCTGATTAGAAACCCAATTGGAAATGCTTAGTAGCTCATGCTTCCTTCGTTCCTTTTCAGATGAACTTGAACCCGGCTGTAAGTGAACCGGAATTAGAACAAAATCCATTGAACTATCAGGCGTTCGGAAGCCGAAAGCATACGGCACTCGCTGATAATCAGGATTATGATATCGTGGCTCGGAAATAAAGCCCATCGGCAGGTCTGTAGCAATCTGGACCTTATTCGGCTTAAAGAATACTACCCACCATTCCATAGCCGTACCACCAGTATGAGGCGTTTGACCGGGGCCAGTCTGCTCCGAAGATAACACGTAATTAAACCCATTTGGAGCCATCGCATCGAAAAACGCCTTTGATTCAATATCACTGGTATACGTTTGACCGTCAGGATATGTACCATCTACAGGAGGGGATACTAATTCTTGGACTGCAACAATGTCATAGGTCTTCACAATATCTGCCAAGGCTGCGTTATCTCTTTTCTGGAAGCTTCCGAGAAATTGAATATTGAATGAACAAACTGTGAGCGTATCAGGTTTAACATTAGAACCAGTAGTTTGCGTACCGCCCCCAATGACCGCGACACCGACCGAGCCTATTACAATCCCGCCTACGATTAAAGATGATACGACGAATTTATTCATTTATTCTCTTTAGCCTCCATGTTGCCAGCAGTAGTTAGAGCCGGGTTTTGCCATTCGTTTACATTGAGTCCCTTTTTTAGTCGTTGCCTGACATCTGCCCCCGCCGCTTGGTTGAGTATATGGCTGAGATTGAATATTCTGGCTTCCTGATGAACTGGATTCCAAGGTAGCATTATCGCCCGTCGTTTCACCTGTCGGTGGACAGCAGACCCCGCATGGAGTTAAACCAGCGGCAAGAGCGTCTTTTACTGTCGTAGGGATTCTGCTTTTAAGATACCTACATCCGTCTCTATGATACTTCTTCCCTGAAACCGTTTTAAAAACCTGCTCCGATGAAACATCTGCGGTTGTTTGTTCGCTATTAGAAGTTGAAACAGCCGTTTTCCCTCCGCCATGCCTCCAATCCCAAGGAGCTACAGGATTCGGGTCTGACCACAAGCCCCTGCCCATGTCTTTCGCTTCGAGTTCTAAGGAAGCAAGAGTTTTATCATCAGGAGCATATTCCCGATACCACCATGCCAATCCCTCTTGAACAAGTATTTGGTTTACTGATTTACCATCCGGCAAAATTATTTCTGCTACCGTTCGACCATACTTATCGATTGTAATAGGATTAACGGTTACATTCTGACCAAAGGCAAGCTTACTTGCTAACTGTTTAGCTTTATTTCCCCACGGCTGTCCACTCTCAGGAGCATCAATTCCTTGTAGGCGAATTTTCTCCGCTTTTCCATCATGCATTACTTGGAAAGTGTCCCCATCAGTAATTCCCACGACCTTCCCAGTCCATGACGAAAGGGCGAAGGCGGTGAAAAACGTCAACAAGAACATCGCAGATGAATTAACTATTGTTTTCATCCGAACCTCCTTCGCTTGTCAACAGGACCGCTCCAGTTCTACCGTGCTATTTTGACCTGTTGTATGGCCTTTGGTTCGTAGGCTTGAGTGATATGTTTGCTTCAGAAGCCTTTGTTCTCACAGAACCTTCGGTTCTGCCAAGTTTGAGGCCAATCACTCTGGTAGGAGTGTTCTGATGTGCTAATGAGCGCAGATTGGACACCTCTTTACTTGACCACTCTTTACCGGAATTTCTATTGTACTTCGCCATAAACGTACCTCCTTTTAAAAAATCAAACTTGTGATTCCTCCACAAGAACATTAGCAACAAAGCGATTCCCGTAATTACGTGCGGATGTAGCAACAATCAGGTATTGCGCGAGGATTGCCACAGTATATAAAACGGATAGTCTCCATCCAATGGTACTCAAGAATGTGCCAGATGAAAAAACCACTACAAACAATGCTGCTATTGCAGTTATATCACGAGTCAGTAAATAATTGCGATGAGCCTCTATAACGATAGGCTTATCAACGTGGGTCTTGTAAAGGTGATACCATTTGGCATTCTGCTCCTTTGGTTCCAATGGAACAGAGCCGAGTTTCGTACTTATTCTCGCGACGTCAATTCGAGGGTCGGTTTGCATAATAACTGAGAAAGCGCGGCAACCTGGCAAAGGATTACGCCACCTCCAAAAAACAAGACGAGCTTTACCCAAGTCTCCAATAACACCATTAAGAATGATAGTTATTAGCGGAAAGCAGAGGGCAAGCAAACCATCCTTAGCGGAAAGATTTTGCCAAAAATGGTCAATCGAAGTCATAGTAAGCTGTTTGCCGATGATAACCGAAAGGAATATGGCACTATTAACCACAATAAATAAACGTAGCCACCAAACGTTCTTTCCTTTCAGACGTGGTTGGTTCGTTTCCATGTTTGCCATTGTTATTCCTCAACTTCGTTATAGAAGGGAAGCGGGACAGAGTTGCTCCAGCCACGACTCGGTGCGTTTTCGTATTGGCATTTCATGTTGCCAGCCGTAATATGAACGGGTGCACCTCGACGAAGAAATGCATTTGTAACCTTCTTTGCTGGGTGCTTGGGCGCACCGTCAGGTGAAACAGAAGCAATTGCTGTCTTTATTATAGTCGGCTGGGATGTTTTTGGGCCAATCAATGTATTTAACAACGTCGGCCCTATATTTCGTCTGCTTCCGTGATGGGGCACCTGAATAAATTTCATCGTTGAGAAATTGAAATTCTCGGCTTGTAACCTTCCAATCGCTTCAGATAAGGCGGGAATTCCAGCGTCACCAGTAAACAGTAGGTTATCTTCACCAATTGTAAATAATATTATTGTAGACGAATTGTTTTCGGCGCTTGTCTCGCCGGTATCATCAAGTGTTTCAAAACCCCAATTTTCTGCTACCTTTTTAACGGCTTCTTTTGCCTCCTTGTAGAATTGCGCAAATCCAACACCCATACCAGCCTTGGGTTCAGGCGTTCCTCGATAGCCGGGTAGAAGAGTCTTGTAGAATTCTTCTGTAGGTCCCAAGACGCGCATACTTTTATTAAAACCAGTTAATCCGCAGAATGGTTCCATAATATTAATGTTCTTCTGCTTTGCTATCTTTTCGAGGTTGCGAGTAGTATCAAGTGATTCCCTCAACGCTCGTTTGACGCCCTCATCAGTTACGCGGTCGTCTTCAAACATATGTGAAGTATCTTGCGTATGATTCCAAGGCAAGTGCATTAACAGATTTCCGACATTCAATTCAGTTAGTACGACTTCAAGCCCAGAAGCGTGGTCGTTATCAGGATGAGTTGAAATGACAACATCCACATTGAAAGTCTTGTAATAATCACGGATGTGTTTTACCAACGCCGTGCCAGAGTCCTTGAAACCGCCGTCAATTACGACAACGTTCTGTTCCGGTGGAATAGCAAGAAGGTTACCAAAGCGTAAGGCTATAGCATCGCCGCATTTCTCACCATCACCTACAGGCAAGAAATCGACTTCGTATCCGATTGTTTGGGGGTTCATAATTAATCCATTTATTCAAAATATTGGAACTCCTGAACCAACAGCCGATAAATTTCTTCCCGCACTTCCTTTGTCTTTGCAGAAATTTGTTCAAAAAGATTCAGCAGGTCTTCTGCATTGTGTAGTTCTGTATATTTCCTGATTTGAATAAGTCCTGAATGTGGAGTGACAAAATCCTTATAGTCGAAATACTTGAAATACGGCTCGTCTTGCAGACCTACGCTGTATAGATTTTGTCCTTTGCAGTATTTCTGATTCCACTTCTTGTAGAGTTGTTTTATAAGCTCGACCAACTCGCTAGCCAATACCGGCTTGGCAACAATTTCTCTATTCAGAGTCGTTGACCAGAACGATTCTTGATTAGTTGGGCAGAGCGGATTATCAACGAACACTTCTGGAGCGCCTTTCACTGGATTGTCTTTCTCAAACTTCGTTACCACGCATCGGTTCTCCGCCAAGCCAAATGCGAAACAGAGTGAATAGAAAAATTTCTCCTTTTCCTTCGGAATTATCGGCACCCAGACATCGAACTGGTTTGCCCAGACCGGATAAACACCGTTTAGGGCCTTAGTAATTGCAAACCATGTAAATATCTTACGTGCTGAAGGCAAATCGTAAGAACAATAACCATACTTATCTGTTGGGCCACTGTGAATGCGCGTCTTGTTGCTGGACTTGAGGTCAGTGTCCAATCTGAACCATACACGGTCGCTTTTTGTTGATATTCTTCCAATGGTATCCTGTCGAATTCTAACGGGAGTATTATCATCCATGAATCCAATGAAGGAGGAATCTGCTACCCCATACGTTTTCTTGTTGTTTCTCCTTGGGTCACGTGTGGGAAGTCCACCATACACCACACTTGATTTTAATTCTAACGCCGTGGGGTCACGCTTAAAATCATACATCTGCTGACCACTCCAGCTCTTGATTGATTCTTTATTTGATGAAAGCGGAACTCTAGAAGCTTCTCGAATGACACTTTTCAACTTCGTGCTCAAGGACTTTATATTTTGATTCCAATTAACCTCAAGGCTCTCGTGTTTTAAGTACGTCAAATCCAACACTTCCACGTTGTTATTATTACCATTTTCGTTGCGGTGGTAACTCCATATTGTGAACGAAACCGGGAATCTACCTTGGATTTTAAAAAACTCATTCCCAAGAATAATGAAACCCTTCTCGTATTTGAAATACTTGTCGAAGATTTTCCTGAACTCAATATAGGTCGGCCTCGGAATCAGCCATGATGTCGGGGTGAAGATGAGAATCAACGGCGTTTCGACTTTCTTTTTATCCAATGGTTCGGGAAGATGAATGTCATCTAAGTTCAATTCCATTGTTTCCAGTTCGCCCATTTGCACGCGGGCGATATTAATAATTTGCCCAAGGAAGGCCAAATATCGTTCTTTCCCAGCGTCATCACCGGTCAACTCCAGAATTGATGGATGTATTGGATATGACGCTTCGACTGCGTCGCGGACATTCTCGTTCTCGTCTGTGCTTTTGTAGGGTGGATTGAGTAAAAATGCTATAGGCTTATCGAACTTGAACTTTTCTCCTTTCAGTTCAGTCATAAGGCAGCTAACATATTTCTCAGCCGATTTATCTAAAAAATTCAAGCCTTCATTTGTGCTCGTCTTTGGAATGATAGTAAATCCGCCTTCAATTTGCTCTGGGTCAAGCTTCATCCGTCGCTCGATTGTTTTGAGTAGGTCAGGCTGTAACTCGGAGATAATTTTACGCTTTAGGTGCCCTCTCCAACTCGTTACCAAATTTCCAGAGCCACCGGCAGGGTCAAGAACGATATATTTGTCGCTTAATCTCTTCTCAAAATATTCGTGAACAAACCATAGGGCAAACTTACTGAGGTTGTTGTCTGTGAAAAAAATACCATGCTGCTTGGCATATTCGGGCTTGAGGCGGGTGATAACTTCGTCGAACCGACTGAAGTAGTAATCAACCGTAAGACCAGAGCCTTCGTTGGTAAAAACAAATCGACTCTCCACGAACTTTTTAAACTCTTCATGGAAGCGCGGTTTGATTTTTAGTTTTTCGCTTACTTTTGACCCCCTCTTTCCGGTCACGTAAACTTCATCGGACTCGTCAGTGGCAACCGTTGATGTAACATCCCAGAAACCGACAATAGCATAGAAGCAATGGACGGCATCTAAAGGGTCTTCAAAAAATCTTTCAAGCTGTGCGATGTGGTCTATGAAGTTATGTGTGTTAATCTGTATACGTTCGGCGTCTAAGTTCTTTAGCGCCTGAACGAACTCTGGAAGTGCCGTGTCAAAATCCCTCTTGAATAATCCTTCAAAGTCTTGAGGGTCTAATTTGAATATGGCTGTTTTAAGGATTTCGATGGCCTGCCCTTTTGTAGTCTTCTTTTCGTTGAGGACACCGATGGCACTCGGAGGTTTTGCCGCATCCGATTCAGCCGATAATCGCTTTGCAAATTCGGGTATATTATTCACTTTCCATACAGCAACGAAATATTTAGCAACAACA
This sequence comes from Chitinispirillaceae bacterium, assembly GCA_016932075.1. Next base: position 6,847 of record JAFGDP010000103.1, read on the forward strand.
CAGACAGCAGAATACGTCAACCCAAGCTTCGCGTAATGAAGAGCTTGGTAAAATCCTTTGAGATAATCTTCGCTATCGGATTTCAACTCAACCAAGAGCTTGCCCTCGATGTATATATCCGCCCCAGCAGCATTAGTTTCCTTTTTAAACTTGTTGCCGAATAATTTAAGGAATAGCGGAAAAGCCAAATGGTTCTTGGCATTCTCAGTTCCGGGGTTCTCCAGATATTGTCTGAACTGGTCGAGTTCTTTTTCTTCTCGTGCCATTACGCTTCCTGAGCCTTTCTCATCACTTTTCTGCTGTTTCGGTCTATTCATTCTTCAATAATTAACCCCCACATCTTCTTCAATGGTAACTCGGCTTTTAATTCATCGTCAAAACGGTCGTAATACCTAAAGATTTCTTCAAGTAAATTGCCTTGATCCCACAAACGGATAGAAAAGAAAGCGTCCCGTGCTTCATTAATCGTATTTGGTGTAAATCCACCCCAAGAAATTAGTAATCCCTGTTCGGCTCTGACTTTTGACATAACTCCTTGCAGTTCTCTTAAAACTTTAACATCGACAGCCGAAGAAGATGATTTGACCTGCACACAAACTCTTGGTTTATCGAACCCCAAAGGACCCGCTGCTGCTAATATATCAACTCCACCATCTGGGCCTGGCGCTGATTGTTTTGTGATATAACCCTGAGCTTTTAGAATAGCATCAACTAATCTCGCTAACCCATGCCCCTTAAATTTAGCGTTTATATGCTTTGTAATTTGGTCTTTAGCGTATTCCTCGATATCAATAACCCCTTCTCGCTCAGGCTCATCTTCTACTACTGGAGTAACCTCACCTTTAAGGAGTTTTTTAACACGATTTTCCGCATCGTTTCTTTCTATCTGGCAGACAGTCATAAATGCGCCAAAAGAATAAAGGATATCTTGGTCAAATGCAGACCTTGGAATTGTTTTAATCCATTTTACATGTCGAAGGTGTTTTATATTTGGAGATATTTGCTTGAATTCATAGTCGCTTTCTACTTTACCAATTGAAATCCCAGATTGCATCTTAAGCGGGAGAGCCACAAGGTCTCCTTTTTGAATTTCCCGAACGAATCTCCATATCTGACCAACGGCATTTGCTACTTGCATTTTTTTTGAGTCGGGATTCAGTTTTAGATATAACTCCGATAATTCTTCTCTGGATTTAATATTTGATAAATCATCAAAGTCATCCCATCCGATTGTTACTACACTGTTATCGAGCGCTTCCTGTTCTTGTTCTCCATGACCTCCTGCTCTTACTAGCCATAGGCTCATATTATCATCTCCTTTTTAATTGTTCTCGACAGTTGTTTTCACCTGCGATGACGTAAATGTAAGCTTGAACCATGTAACTTTCGGAAGGAAATACAAAAACGGCAAAATTCGTGGAGGTGACCATGAAAGAACCTCAATGTGTGTGACAACAAAACTAACTTCTGCTATGCAGTTAATAAAGGCGATTGAACATAGCCTCTAATTATCTATTCCGCCACATAATATTACAACGAAATCAAGTTCGGGGTTATCTTTCAGGCTTATCCGTTGCCTCGATATTGTAGGGATACACGAACGGAGTGCCTTCTTCGTCTGCCGTGATGTCTAAGCGGTAGTCTCCGGGTTCGGGAATAACGAACTTTATGCTTCCACTATACTGATGGAACCGCTTACCCGTGGGAAAGACCCCCTGATGCTTGAAACCTTGTGGCTCACCGACCGGAAGGCCATCCTCATTAACCAAGTCGAACCGCAGGCTGAACTGCTCATCGTAGGCGCGGTGGTTACGGCGCAGAAGCATGAAGTAGGGCATGGTGAATTCCAGCGGATACCCGGTTGCGGTGGGGAAGAAGCTATGCACGCCGAGCCAGTGCCCGTTGACCATTCCGTCCGGGCCGGAATCGCCTATTCCACTACACAGGATGAATGACTGGATTTCCAAGGGATACCCCCGCCATTAACGACAGAGAAAATAAGTATCCGGCGACAAGGATATGCGGAATCCATCCAAAGGACGGCTATCTGTCACTGGTGTCATGGGTGGAAAGGGTTAGTCTGTATCTTTTCTGGGAATCCTACCACAATTTTCCAGATACGTGATAGGTGATACGTGGCCTATATGCAGGGTGTCAAAAACCGGCTACAAACGCCCCTCTACTGCAAGTGATTTCGTTCTCCTCATTACCCCAAACTATTATCAGCTTCAGTGACTTACGAAAAATGCTCTGCTTTTAAATGAAATCCATCCTGGGAAATCTTGTGGTAAAATGCAATTTTTTGCACCCGCCTCACACCCCATATTTTTAACCTGTCAAATCGCCTTTTCTCGGCCTGGGGACGGAAGATTGGTGAAATATCCTCTACATATCCAGTACTGTCCTGATAGTGTGATACCGTGACAGAAAAAATTGACATCAGCCTATGGGGCAGCTATATTATTTTGCATAGAATAATGCCCTATTTAAGGAGGGCTTATATGTCCTGCAAAATCCTCCAATTTGTCGTCTGTTCCTGCATAATTATATACGGTTTGGCCTATGCCACGGGCGGTGTGATGACCGGCTCCGGGACCACGGCAAACCCTTTCCTTGTTGAGGACTATGAAGACCTGAAGGCTGTTGGTATTGGAACTACTTATAGACTGAGCAGCGTGTATAGGTTAATTGCCGATATTGATGCTTCACCATCAAAGACTGAGCATGGCGATAGCGGGTTTGTTCCTATAGGCATAGACACGACGAATAAATTTACTGGTAATTTCCACGGCAGCGGTTATGTCATAAAAAATCTTTTTATTCGTAGGCCATACGTCCTTGGTGTTGGGCTGTTCGGCTATTTCAATGGAACAGTAGACAGCCTTGGACTGCTCAATTGCAGTATCTTTTCGTATTATCCTGTCGGTGGTATCGTTGGCGTCTGCTTTCAATCAGGAACACTACGTACCTGCTACGTTACTGGCAGCGTTTCTGGAAGCGGCGATGTGGGCGGCATTGTAGGCTACAACATGCGGGGAACAATAATAAACTGTTTCACTACGTGCAAAGTTTCAGGAGGCGACCCTGGCGGGATAGTAGGATATTCTATCGGAACGATAATGAACTGCTACGCGACCGGCCCCATTTCCGGAGGCCCTGATATCGGTGGCGTCGTGGGAATAAATCATGGAACGGTAAGCAACTGCTATGCTACGGGTAGTGTTTCCGGTTCACAAAATAATGGTGGAGTCGCGGGAGCGAACTTGGGAACAATGACCTACTGCTATGCCGCCGGCGCTGTTTCCGGGAATAGAAATCTCGGGGGTATTGTGGGGTATAATTCTTCAACAGGAAACACTAACTACTGTTACTGGGACACGAACACCACTGGCTTGAGCTGGGGATGCGGACTTTTTGATTTCGGAGGAACCCTTTCCGTTTTTGGGCTGTCAACAGCGCAGATGAAAAAGGTCCCCTCATTTGTCCAGTGGGCATTTGATACGGTCTGGACACTCCGTACCGACAGTACCTATCCTGGTCTGCGGAGCATCGATAACGCACCCTTCGCGTTCGCAGACACGCTTAAATCAAACCGCACGCTAAACCTGTCGCGACTGCTGATTAATGACTTTGACGTCGAAACCGTTCAAAGCCATCTCATGCTTAAAGTGCAGAGCACTTTCTTTGGAACAACGGACAGTTTTTCGATAATTACCTATCCCCCAGCTGTTGCTAACGGCTCTGTTGACACTTTAATATACCGCGTTGGGGAAATTCGGCCATTTAAGGGCGATACGCTCTGGGGCAATGTTGCGAAAGCATTCGTGACCCTTGATACAACGATAATAACCTCTCTAGCACCGCACCGAAACCAGACGGAAATATATCCCCTTGCGCTATATAGTGTCGCGCGTCCGTTCTCTTCATACGGGGTAAACATATCATTCTACCTATCCTCGAATTCATTTGTGTCGCTTAAGATATGTGACCTCCGCGGTCGAGAAGTGGCGACGCTCATCAATAATGAACGGTTGACGGCAGGGAGCTATACGAGGACATGGAACACTGGAGCTGCATCAGGAGTTTATTTCTGCCGCCTACAGGCAGGGTCGGCAATGCTAACTAAAAAAATCTGGCACTGAACCGGTCATATTAAACTTCTCGGAAAATGCCCCCCCTATGAAAAAAGAGGCACTTTCGAGGTCTGTCAAACCGCCTTCCTATAAGCCCTTTTAAGCCACTGTTCCAGTCAGAGGTAGATAGTAATGACCTGCGTTTTTTCCGGCCTTGTAGAGGCTTGGAGAATGAAAATGGACACTGAAATAGGGTTTTTACTAAAGAGCCTGCCCAGTCAACGGACTAACCGACCACCGAGGACACGCGGCTTCCTCTCCGTCGCCCTGCCGTCCTACCCGTAAATCGGTAATGTGTGTGGGTGAAGTGCAGGTGGTTGCATGTGTAAATTTATTCCAAAACCGCAAAAATGGCAAAAAACAGGCTTGCTGTCAACCCTCAGCCCTGAATGTGTAGTGAGCAGAAGACCTCCATTGATACCGTGCTTATACGGCAAAGGACAAGTTCCATCCTGATTTTGGTTTCTTATCATCTAATAGCGACCTAAGCTGGCTTCCGTCGAAAAGGGGCTTGATATTCTCACGCTCGTCCTTATATCTATACCACCGGGTGAACTCCATCCGGTTCCTGAAAACCATAAGATTCCGAATATCATAGTTAGCCGCATTCTGGTCAATGAAATGAACAACGTGCTCAGGAAGTAGGGTAAAGAATGTGTCGATGATTTTGCGAGCCTTTCTGCTCGAACCGTGAACTACCGGAACCCTGACCCTATTCGGCGAGACAGCTTTATAATAACAATCCCTTGTACAGTAATTCCGATGATTCCGCTTATATCTGAAACTGCCAAGTCTGAACTTGTTTCCGCAGCAATCGCACTTAAAAGGAACCGGCTGCTTGTCCGCTGGTCGGTTAGGCCAGACACGATGCAGCTTCTCTTCCTGTTCTTTCCGAATATCCGAGCGTAGCTTTTCAAATCTCTCTTCCAGCGGAGGATTAAGACCTTCCTCCGGCTTAGACCCCTCCTGCATACCTTCATCAGACTTTTTCTCGTCCATAGTACCTCCTCTGTTTTCTACCACAAAATGCGCATTTTTTTCAAAATCTTCAGACGATATTGCGCCTCAGAACCGCGATTCCTACATGCCGCACAGCTGAAATCGGGTTTCGCCGGCCTCCCGCGCTGTAGGTGATTGGTGATAGGGTCTCCCCTCTCTCGCTTATGAATTCCAAACAAGTATTCTTAGTCATCTTTCTATGCCAATAAGCTCCTTAAAATTCTCTCCCCGCTCTTCTAAAAAGGAATCTATTTTAGCTAATGAGCTATCAAAAGGCACTGTGGGGTTCATGCAGAATTGTCGAAAAGCTGATACGAAGGGACCCCATTATATACCTTTGAAAAACGCCGTTTTCAAGCGGGAAAGCTCGATTTTACAAAAAGTCGGGCTTTTTTTGTTTCCTCCGGTTTTATCAGCTTTTAGCACCTTTTATCATAGTTTTTCACTACCCTGAGGCCAAATTAAGGCCAAAAATAATGACACTTTAATCGGTCGGTATTGTCGCAATTAACGCCGAGGCATCAATTATGTCTTGGCGTTCTAAATAAAAAGGGACGGCGTTTAAACCGTTCCCTTTTTGTGCTCGTAATAGCCGCATAAAATAATCCGAGGCGCTTACGCGCCCCGGATTGAAAAGGGTAAAAGTGTAAAAGAAAACAGGGTAATAATTTCTACCGTGGCAACACGCAACGGAACCCGAAGTCGTTGAGCCTGTCGGACGGGTTGACGTGGTAGCGGTTCGCGGAACGGAAGTCGTCGTAGCTGTTGCCCCACGAGCCCCCATGCAGAACGCGGTAACTGCCGCTCACTGCGCCGGTAGGGTCGGCCTGGCTTACGCTACCGTAACTCCCGTACCAGTCATTATTCCATTCCCACACGTTTCCCGTCATATCATATAACCCATAGGCATTCGCTGCTATTGTTGCTACCGGATGGGTAGTACTACCGCTATTGTAAGCCGACCATGCACGGGTGCCCATGCCGTTCGTATCGTTTCCCCACCAGTAATTCGTCGTGGTCTCGCCCTTGCACGCGTACTCCCATTCCGCCTCGGTGGGCAAACGATAGCCTTTCTTGGAATAATCAATAGCAAGACCCGATAGACCCGTACAACCATTGCCCGGTGTGCCTGTAATAGAACCGTATGAATAGACCGTTTCCTTGTTTTCCGCTTTGCTCCGCGCGTTGCAGTACAGCACCGCGTCGTACCAGGTCACCCGTTCCACCGGACGCAGCGAATCTCCGGTGAAATACGAAGGGTTCACTCCCATGAGTGCAGCATAATCCGCCTGCGTCACCTCGGTGCTGTCCATATCAAACGCGCTGAGCGTCACCTGATGGACCGTGTCGTCCCAATAATTCACCATGCCCGCGGCAGTGCCAACGGAATCCGCGCCCATTAAAAAACTCCCCGCAGGAATCGGTTTCATAATGTATCCGGACGTGTCGTCCGGATTCGTGCCTTTGTCCCCGCACCCGGTAAGCAGCGCCATTCCGACAACGAGACAGGCAACGACAAAAAACCCGTAGATTTTTTTCATACAGTTCCTTCGGTTAAGATGACTGGGGGTTGTGTATTGATAAAATAATAAGAAACGCACTATACAAAGTCAAACAACGGCGTTATGTTAAAACAAGGGGACGGCTGATGACGCCGTTCCCTTTTATTCTTCAATGAAAGGATAACCCATGAACAAATACCTCTGAACAGAGGTGACCGCAAGAAAGGGCCTCCCATCCTCGTGCAGGAGTTTAAAACAGTTATTCACAGCTGTTTTCGTCACCTTTCTATGCCTATAAGCTCCTTAAAATTCTCTCCCCGCTCTTCTAAAAACGAATCTATTTTAGCTAACGAGCTATCAAAAGGAACCGAGGGGTTCATGAAGAGGCTTCTAAAAGCTGCTACGAAGGGACCCCAAACTTGTTTTTTGGAACCTAGGCTTCTCCGCTGATAAAGCAGAGGGGCCTAATTCTTTTACAGAATCGCAAAGCTTGAAAAAATACCCCGGCACGGCATCAATATATAGCAAAAGCAAACCGTCTGATTTTAAAAACCATTCTTCAATGTACGATGTTCAGCCGCGTGATCATGCGGCGGCCGTTTTCGTCCCATTCGGCATAGACGATGCCGCTGCCGACGCTCCTGTGATCAACAAGCACGGCGGCGCCGCTTTGAAGCGAATATGACGCCCGCTCCTTACCTTGACAATCAATAATATGGACCGTTTTGTCTATTCCCGCCGGGAAAGAGATCATGACACCCTTGGCCGTGTAGGCTATTTTCAGACGCGACGACTCAACAGTACCTTTCAGGGACACATGGCGCACGGCCGATGAGGACCACGCAAAAGGCCCTATCGTCTCAGGAGCCGGAGCCGTGCTGGTCAGCGTCACCGAAGGAGTGGAGGAAACGCACGTCGCTGTGGCGGACACGGTTATGTTCCCCGCGGTCCTGCTTGTCCTGAGCAGGACGCCTGCCCTGCCGCCCTCCACGCCAACGGTCACGGGATTGCCGGAATCCGTGAGCGAGGTGCTGTGGCCCCCGTACAGGAGCCTGACGCATGAGGCCGGACTTGCAGTAAAGGTGACGTTGCAGTTCGCGTGCACGCAGGCGTTGCTTGCATTGCGCAGCGTCGCGGTGATCAGGGAGATATCGGATCCGTCCGCCTTGAGGGAGGTATTATCGGCAGTAAGCGCCAGCTGTGTCGGGGTGCCGTTCGCCCAGTAGTCGGTCGCCGTGCCCATGAGGCTGTTCCTCATTTTGAAATAGACGTTCTTGGGCAGCCACAGGCGGTCCACGATTCCTTCGCGTCCGGTCGTGTTTCTCCCGGAGCTGTAATCCATGAAGCACCAGAAATGAGCCCCCGCCATATGGCCGCTGGCCCAGTAGTGCGTGCGCATGGTGTTGTCTTCGATATTTGCTTCGCTGCAGCTGGTGCTCATATCCGCATCCATTGCGTTGCCCCGGACATAGTTGCGGTACCAGTTTCCATAGGTGTTGCAGTCGGCCATGGCGTTCCCGTATGCTTCGGTATTGAGACAATACGAGTTCGCCGTGGAGGATTCGTCATAATTCAGTCCCAATGCATCGAATGTATACTTGGTGCCTCCTTGAATACACGCCACCAGGGTGAGCCGGCCGGAGCCTGAGACAGGATCGAGCGCATGAATGATATTGTTTTCATTGGTCATCTCATCTCCCAGCGTCGACTCGGTTGCTTCGTTGAACATACACCAGCCGTAAATGGAGGGGTGATTATAGGCTTCAAGGACCATTTCGGTGTCGCAGGCGTACATGTGGTTCCAGAAAACGGTATTACCGTTAAATGCGCCGCCGCATCCCCATGAAGGGACCTCGCACAACACCAGCATTCCGAGCGAGTCGCAGGCGTCATAAAATGCCTGGGAGCGGGGATAGTGCGAACATCTGATGCTGTTGATGCCCATTGCTTTTATCATTGCCACTTGTCGTGCATACCTTGAGTCCGGAACCGCGTTGAGTATCCAGCCCATGAACTGGGCCATGCAGACGCCCCGGAGCATCGTGGCCGTGCCGTTGATGGAGAATGCAGTGTTGTTGCCGCTGCCGCTCCACGAGAAGAAGCGCAGTCCCACCTTCTCGACGACACTGTCAACGGCGGCTCCACTCACCGTCACCACGGTCCGGAGCGAATAGAGGGTGGGGTTTGACGGCGACCAGAGCGACGGCGAAGATACCGCGCTTGTGGTCAGGTTGAAATTAGAAGAGCTGTTTGCGGCTACCGATGTGGTTCCCGTTGCAGTGGCAACGCTGCTGCCTCCCGAATTGAGCAGCGTAAGGTTGACCGTAACGCTCTTTGCCGAGGCCGCGTCGTTCCTGACCGTGGTCACGGCATGCACGGTCGGACTGCCGGCTGTTCCGGCAACCGTTATCCTCTGCCCGCGCAGCGGCACGTAGACACTGTCTTTGCAGATAAGAAAGACATCGCGGTACATGCCTGAAAAGAGTTCAAAGTCCGGCATCTGCCCCCCGTCGCCTCCCGGAGGGATGTTTCCATCGGGGCCCGCGTGGCAACGGATGGCCACGACGTTGGTGTCCCCCCTGGTGATGGTATTGGAAATGTCAAAAAAGAAGGCGGTATAGCCGCTGTGGTTGTGGGAGCCGACCGGCGTTCCATTGACATATACCGTCGCGGTCTGCATTATCGCCCCGAAATAGATGAACATCTTTCTCACCGCCGACGGACAGTAGAATTTCTTCCGATAGTTGTAGTCGCTTGAAACCGTGGCGCCTATGGCGCTCTGTTCGGCGCTGTGGACGGGCGCGGCATACGTGGCGGAATGCGGCACGCTCACCGTCTGCCATGACGCGTCGTTGAAAGCACGCGCTTCCATGCCGGTCTGGGAGCCCGCGGCGAATTTCCAGTCAAGGTTGAAGGGAACATCGTACAACGACCTGCGCGCCGCCTGCGCCGTGGAAAACGCCAGCAGCACCACTCCTGAAAGCAAAACAACCTTTTTAATGTTCTTCATCTTCGTCCGCCATTCCTTTCTTTGGGATCCTCCATTTAAACCTGAAAATAGAAATCCCGCTCACGTTGACCACTTCCATATATGATTATATTTCATTTTTCCCTTGTTTGTCAAATGAAATCGCCGTCACATTTGCTTATGAGGTCATAAAAATTCTCTTGATGCATGATTTGCAAAGTCTACCCGTTTTAGTAGATATCTCTCCCGTCAATGTTTCAGTTTGATTACCTCCAACGGTCTATTTGTTTTATTTTCCGACTTAAAGGAGTATTGAAGCGTTTGAATCAACAGCAGAGATTGAACAAGCAGGTTCCAATCGAGGGAAATAAGGGACCCCATACTGTACAAACAGGCATTTCTCCCTGCGAGAGATGCCTTTTTTTCTAAAAAATTTTTTCTTTGTTCATTATTCTTTATTCTTTAATAAACGGCAGAACCGCGGTGCGCCCGTCGTTGAGCGTGCGGGAAACGATGTACACGCCGCCTGCTTTCAGGTCGCGGAAAGCGTTGCCGGCGTCCGCCGCGGAATACGAACGCACGACGCGGCCGCTGAGGGAATAAACGGTGACGCCGCCCGTTGCCGATCTCATTTCCCGGTACATGACGGCGCGTTCGGGGACCACGCCGGTCCCTCTGCGGGGAACGTACGCGGCGCTGGCATGTGAGAGAAACGCCAGTGCGTACCGCCTGCCCAGCTCACGCATGCCCGCGGCGTTGAAGTGCCATGCATCATCTGATTGTACCGCCACGCCCGCCGAAGACGCCAGCCCGCAGCTTGGATACTGTGCTGCAAGCACGTCAACATTCTGCGTGTTGAAAGCGGCATAGTTGTCCTCTCGCAGCTCGCCGACGACGACGGGAAGCGTATCGGGAAGCAGACTGGTGAGAGCCAGGTCTTTTTTCAGACTGTCAAAAATCGCTCTGGCCATGGCAACCCATGAAAGGGCAGGGGGCGAACCAGGGCCGCTTTCGCCCTGATGGAGAAGAATCCCCTTTATCACCCCTGTCTGCTGGGCAAGCTGGCACCGCGCCAGCATCCAGGCGTAGGGACTGCCGTTGCCGAGGGTGGGATGGGCCCACGTTGGAATATTAAAGTTGCTGCCGCCCTTGAAAAAAACATTAAGGGCCTGCCCGGACAGAGCGCAGGGAATGAGCCCGATTTTAATATCGGACCGGACCGAATCGAGCATGGTCTTGGCGAACCAGTCTCCGGGACTGACCCCTTCATTGCAGATATGGAGCGCGGGGAATGCCGTATACCACGTGCTTTCGGTACGGACGCTTGAATACTGAGTGCAGGCCGCTCCTGACCCGGCGGCGCAGTTGCAGAAAGCAAGCACCTTGACCCGTGACGTCGTATCGCAATCCGCCGGAATAAGGGTGCCGGCGCCGCTTCCGCCGATCGGGACCCCGGCCCCGCCGCCGGCCATGTTCGACTGGCCGAACAGCAGATAGCAGTGGAAATTCGGATCGACCTGGGCGTTGACCGGTGATGCCGTCAGAGCGGCGACGAACGAGAGAAGTGCCGTTTTTTTCCACAAGAACATGGGCGACCCTCCTTTATTAAAGCACACCAGGCGTTCCGGGAACGCGTCCGCCGCCGGCCCTAACGCAGCGCGGCGGTCTTTATTATATACATGCCGTCCGGGAGACCGAAATCCCTGCCCAGAGAGAGCGTCTGTTTCCCCGTGACAAGTCTGCGCAGCGACCGCCCCCTGCAATCATAGGCGATTATTTCTCTGACCGCTCCGGGAAGCTGCGGCCGGAAAACGATTTTATCCTGTGACGTTGTAACGGCCATCGGGTTTGCATAGACGGCGTTCCGCGCCTCCTGCTTTACATCCGGAACGCTGATCCCCGTCGGCGCCGTGGTGTCCCAGCCCGTGACCGTCCTGACAAGAGAAATGAGCGAATCGGCGATCAGCCGGTTCTGCGCCGGGGTAGGGTGACTCCACAGCGCGGCGGCCTGGGAAAACCGGAGAGGGCTGGAAAACGCATACACCCCGCTGAATGACTGCGCCACGGTCTGAACGTTGGTGAGAATATTATGGCCGTTGACATTGTCGGGCAGACCGATCAGAATAATCGGCACGCCCGGATAATGGCCGCGCACCGTGTTGATAAAAGCGGTATAGGCCGTCCTGAAATTGGCGTCCGTCACGTTATTGTTGAAATCGTTGATGCCGAGGAAGATAGTGACGATATCGGGAATCCAGGAGGCGAAATCCCAGCTGTTCCCCGCGCCCGTGTAATCGCACAATATTCTGGTATACCGCACGGGCATGGTCGCGGCGCCGCCGTTGCTGGTGACCATGCCGCACCCTCCGCGCGCGATAAGCTTGTCCTGCGCATGAAAGGCAATGCTGGTCCGCCGCGCATACGTCAGCGTCGCTTCGAAAGACCACAGGTACGCGGTGCTGCCCCCCGCAGGCTGGAGCACGACATCCCCGGCGGTCCACGAGTCGCCGATGAACTCCATCTTCCGGACCGGCTGTGCAGGCTTTGCGGCCAGCGTTTTGCCGTCCGCAAGGTATAAGCCGCGGAATGAGCATCGATAACCATTGGTGCGCAGCGCAATACGGATGGTGTGGTTGGCTGTGGTGAGTGACGTCGAGATCGTCCGATGGGTAACGGCCGAAGGCGGCAGGGAATCCCTTTTCACCCCGTCGATTTCCACGTCGAAATAACTGCCGTTGTCCTTCAGTTCCACGCCTATCGAAGGTCCGGGAAAGACGGCCTCGATGACGGCGCCGGGCCAGTCGAACGCCACCGAGTCGGCGGCATGGGAAAAATCAAAACGTCCGTAGTAGTTGATGTTCGCATCGTTGGGTCTTATCAGCACTTCGGCGCAGGCAATGCCTGTTGTCAAGAAAACCGCATACGCGATCATTAATGCCGTAAACCGCTTCGTATATCCCCCCTGAACTGCGTCTAAATATAATGGTATTTTCTGATTCATGCAAAAGTTTCGGAAAATAATTATAATTCGGCTTGCGGTCATCCGGCAAACCCGCGCTTGAATGAAAATGGCGGCTTTCACCATGGAAAGGCGCCTTAATTATTTTTTCATCGGCAGCCTGAAACGGGAGCGCATCTATGATTTTAATCACCGGCGGGACCGGCGCCATGGGGAGCGTGCTTGTCAGGAAGCTCTCGGAGCAGGGGCACTCGCTGCGGGTACTCACCCTGCCGGGCGACAGGAACGCCGAGCGGCTCCGCACGGAATACGGCGTTGACGTCCGGTACGGCAGCGTTGCCGATGCGTCGGCATGCCGCGGGCTGTGCGACGGCGCGGACACGGTGCTCCACCTCGCCGCGATCATCATCACGAACGACGAATCGCTCTACACCTCGATAAACGCCGGCGGCACCCGGAACATCGTGGCGCAGGCCGCGGCCGCCGGGGTGAAGCACTTCATCCATGTCTCCTCGGCGTCGGTCCTCTACCCGAAGCCGACCCCCTACTCGATCTCCAAGCGGCTGGCCGAAGACCTCGTTAAAAAATCAAAACTGCCGTGGACCATTGTCCGGCCCACGCTGGTATACGGACAGCGCGGCGGCCAGGAGTTCGACATGTTCCTGAGCTACCTGAAAAAATTCCCCGTGGTCCCGTTCATCGGGAATGGAAACGCGCTCAAGCGGCCGGTGTTCGTGGACGACGTGGTTGACGGGCTGGTGAAAATCGCGTGCATGGAACGAGGGAAAAATGCCGTGTACAACCTGAGCGGCGCCACGTCGCTTTCCATCCTCGACTTTGCCCGTCTCTGCCTCACGCTCATGGGAAAGGAGCGGAAGCCGGTCGTTCGCCTGCCGGTCTGGCTGTGCGTCATGCTCGCCGGCGTCATGAAACGCGCCATGAGAAATCCGCCGCTCAAATGGAGCGTCATCGCGGGCGTCACCCAGGACGCGGACCTTGACCCGTCGGACGCGATCAATGAGCTGGGATACGCTCCCTGCGGCGTCGAACAGATGCTGCCCCGGTGTTTCCCAAGAAATACAAAAGCGTAGGCGTTGCGGGAGTGCGAGCCGCCTGCTGAAAGCAGGAATAGCGAACATTCCCGCTGAAAGGGGTGTGCCGAAAACGCGCGGGTCATGCGCGGTTGAGGCCAGGGGGAAACACGTTGTGTTTCCCCCACCAGAAAAGCGATCTGTCGTAACGTTTGATTTTGCAACATTTCCCCGCTTCACAATGGAATTTCCTCCCTTAAACTGCTGAAATTCGGCAAAAAACACCATTTTCGCTCTGGCATGCTATTTGTTTAATTTATATAAGAACATCTGAAGACACTTCGCTTTACGGCGGATCGTCCTGAAGCGGGGGCTATTATTTATTAAATGATATCAGCTAAAAGGAGCTTCACATGGGCAAGGTAATCGGCATCGACCTCGGCACCACCAACTCGTGCGTCGCGGTCATGGAAGGCGGCAAGCCGGTCGTGATCGCCAACTCCGAGGGCGGCCGCACTACCCCGTCGATCGTCGGCTTTACAAAAAACGGTGAAAAACTCGTGGGCGCGATCGCGAAGCGCCAGGCTATCACCAACCCCGAAAACACCGTCTATTCGATAAAACGCTTCATGGGGAGGCGGCACAGCGAGGTCGCGTCCGAAGAGACAAGGGTCCCCTACCGCGTGGTCGGAGCGCCGGAGGACCCGGTCAAGGTGCGCGCCATGGACCGCGATTACACGCCCCCGGAAATATCGGCCATGATCCTCCAGTACATGAAGAAGGCGGCCGAAGACCATATCGGCCAGGAGGTGAAAGAGGCGGTCATCACGGTCCCGGCGTACTTCAACGACTCTCAGCGCCAGGCCACCAAGGACGCGGGCCGCATCGCCGGGCTCGACGTCAAGCGCATCATCAACGAGCCGACCGCGGCCGCGCTCGCCTACGGGCTTGAAAAAAAGAAGAACGAAAAGGTCGCGGTGTTCGACCTCGGCGGCGGCACCTTCGACATCTCCGTCCTCGAGATCGGCGAAGGGGTGTTCGAGGTGAAATCCACGAACGGCGACACCCATCTCGGCGGCGACGATTTCGACAAGGTTATCATGGACCATATCGCCGAGGAGTTCAAGAAAACAAACGGCATCGACCTGCGCAACGACCGCATGGCGCTCCAGCGGCTCAAGGAAGCGGCGGAAAAGGCCAAGATAGAGCTCTCTTCCGCCATGCAGGCCAACATAAACCTTCCGTTCGTCACGGCGGACGCCAGCGGCCCGAAGCACCTCGACATGACGCTCACCCGGGCAAAAATGGAGTCGCTCGTACAGCACCTTATCGACAGGTGCGTGGACCCGTGCAGGAAAGCCGTTGACGACGCGAAACTTTCCGCCAGCCAGATCGACGAGGTGGTGCTGGTGGGCGGCGCGACCCGCATGCCCGCGGTCCAGCGCAAGGTCGAGGAGATATTCGGCAAGGTGCCGAACAGGAGCGTGAACCCGGACGAGGTGGTCGCGGTCGGCGCGGCGATACAGGCCGCCATCCTGACCGGCGACCAGTCGGTCAAGGACGTGCTCCTGCTCGACGTCACGCCGCTGTCGCTCGGCATCGAAACGCTCGGCGGCGTCATGACCAGGCTCATCGAGCGCAACACCACCATCCCGTCCAAGAAGAGCCAGGTTTTTTCGACCGCCGCCGACGGCCAGAACGCGGTCACCATCATGGTCTATCAGGGCGAACGCGACATGGCGGCCCACAACCGCCTGCTCGGCAAGTTCGACCTGCTCGGCATTCCGCCGGCGCCGCGGGGCGTGCCGCAGATCGAGGTCTCGTTCGACATCGACGCGAACGGCATCATGAACGTGAGCGCCAAGGACCTCGGCACCGGCAAGCAGCAGCAGATCCGCATCGAGTCGTCGAGCGGCCTTAACGAATCGGAGATCCAGCGCATGGTCAAGGACGCCGAGGCCAACGCCTCGCGCGACAAGGAGGAGAAGGAGAAGGTGGAGGTCAAAAACCACGCGGAGCAGCTGGTGTACCAGACCGAAAAGATGCTCGCCGAGGCCGGGGACAAGATCCCGTCCGACGTCAAGGGCAGGTACCAGTCGGCGGTCAACGACCTCAAGGAAAAGATAAAGGCCGGCGACCCGAAGGCCATCAAGGCGGCCATGGACAGCATGATGAAGCTGTCGGAAGAGCTCTACAAGCACGCGCAGGGAGCTGCCGGCGGAGCAGGTCCGGCCGGCGCGGGCTTCGGCGGCGGGGACGCGGGTGGCCAGCAGTTCCACCAGGGAGGCCCCGGCGCGGCCGGCGCCTCACCGGACGGCGGCGGCCCCAAAGGCAAGGACGGCAAGGACGGCGCGGTCGATGCGGACTTCGAGGTGGTGAAGTAACCTCACCCCCGATGCCCCTCTCCTGATAAGAGAGGGGTAGAAATAAAAAATCCCTCAACGCGCTCCTCAACGCTGCCCGAAGGCAGACTGCCGGCGCGTTCCGGGAAAATGGCGTATGGAAAATCGGGGAAGGTGGCGGCCGCGATCGTGGATGCCAGGAACAGATACCCCGGGCATCGTCGACTACATAAGGAAATGCGTGTACGAAAAATCAGGGTCGCCGGGCAGGTCCGAATAAAAATTCTGTTCGGCTCGGTACCGAGATGTATGGCGGCGCCTTCTTTTTCAAATACATCGCGTGTAAAACCTGCTCCTCCGAACCCGAATTCTTTCAGTACCTTCATCATTTTTTCTGCATTGTCCGGGGTCGGTAAAACCAGGATGTCAATATCCTGGGTCGTGCGGACATACCCGTAATAAATAACGGCGAAACCGCCTACCAGCATATACCTGACCCTGTTTTTTTTCAACAGGAGAACGAAGTCGGTCATGTCTCTGGTAATCAGCATAACGCACTCTACCAGGACACCAGTTCTACGGCGGCGATTTTTTTAATGGTCTTTTTTGTCCACCGCTCTCCCCAGACACGCTTCTGGAGAACAACGAACTCATCAAGCCGCTGCGAGGGGGTCATTCCGGCGAGGCGCAGGTATTCCGCCCTGTTTTCTTCTTCGAATGAAGAAAATAAAGCGGCCTTTCGATTCCGCGTCCGGTTGGCGCTGTTTTTCATGGGAAGTTACCGTTGTGAATGAAAACAACCTTTGCTGTGCCGCAAAGAAAGCCCCCAATTCACCGTCGAGGACGGCAGGCTGGTGCAAACAAAGGCTGCTCCAGACAAGTCTGCCGGAGAAAAGCGAATACAGACAGCAGAGCGGATGGAATTATTCCAAAGGACGGGGTTTTATTTCCGCGGGCCGGGGCGCGGGCGGGCGTCCGTGTCCGCCGCGGTGTCTGCGGTGTCAACCGCAACTGCCGCCGTGTCCTTGAGGCCCGTCGTGTCCGCGGCCGCTGTTTCGGCCGTTTTCCCTTCCGCTTCAAGATGCTTGCGGCGCGTGTCAAGGGCAAAGGCCGCAAGAATGACGAGGAGCGCGAGGACGAAGTTAATAAGGAGTTTCGGTTTCCGCGGACTTGTTTCCATGGCGTGCTCCGGCGACGCAGGCTTCAATGTTCAATTCCGGCGGGTAAATATACCACAGCCCCCTCTTTGCATCAACGAAATCGATTTTGTTTTTTAAGCTGGGGCGTCAGTTCCATATAGATTACATCAGTGCCGTATGCTGAGATCCAGGGCCGGTGCGATGGTCACTGTTTGACGAACCTGATGTCATCCACCAGGACCTCCGCGCTCATTGTCGCGTTCTGGTCGCCGTGGATCATCACGATGAACCTGACCTGCCTGCAGGCTGATAGGATTTCGTTCAGGGTCCCGCCCGCAGGAACGAACGAAGAGAGGTCAAGCGTGAACCGGGTCGAACAGGGCAAGCAATGTAATATTTGACCGTCCCCTAGTACGGATACCCTTGACTTCTCTACGCCAATGGCGTATATTATACACCAATGATATTCACCTTCATCTAAACGCCGGTTTTCACGAGGGAAATCCGTTCCCTGCTGCCGGACGACGATTACCGGTTGCTTCAAAAAAAACTGCTGTTCCGGCCTGAGGCGGGCGACCTGATACGGGGAAGCGGTGGTCTGCGGAAGATCCGCTGGAACAGGCCTGGCAAGGGCAAAAGGGGCGGATTGAGAATCATCTATTGTTTCGATAAACCGAATACGATGTACATGCTTTTCGTATATCCGAAATACAGACAGGAAACGCTGACGGGCAGACAGTTGAAATATCTGACCACAATCATGAAGGAGTACCTTTTATGAAAAAGAATGACTTTTCAAAGCTCATCGAAAGCATCAAGCAGGCCGGGCAGATCAAACACGGCCACCAGAGGCCTTCGCGGGTTTTTAGGTATAAGGTCCCGGACATCCGGACGATCCGGTCAAAACTCCATGTCTCGCAGAACGAGGTCGCGCTGATGCTCGGGGTCAGCGCGCGGACGCTGCAGAACTGGGAGCAGGGCCGGCGGGAGCCCGAAGGCCCTGCGAAGGCCTTGCTGACGATCGCGAATAAAAACCCCGCCGCGGTCCTTGAAGCGCTGCATTCCTGACGACTATAGAGACCGCCGTCAAGACAGACCGCGACAATAATTGTCGCTCCCCCGCTGTATCTTATATCAGTTATGGCCTCGATCGTACGGCAGAACATCAATCATCAATGCCTTGCACCCGCGAAATCTGCAGAAAAAGGGCTTTTTTATGGCGGAGGATGGAGGATCCTCGTCGTCCTACTCTATCCCCTTGATATTGCTGGCAATCTCTCACCGCAGGGGACAAAATTTGACCGCAACCACGGTTGAAATATGAGAAGTAACCGGTAATTTCGGGGAGAAAGATACTTCTTCGCAGCAAAGATGTTTACTTTTCCCTCGACTTGTTCAATTTTACCCAACCTCCAGGAGCGCTAAAACACCAATGGCGCTCCGTCCATGGAGATTGATGAATCTGAAAATGGAACCTGCTGCCGTGCGGCCTCATCAAATGTTAAAAGGCGGATCGTATCGATCCGTGAAGCTGTTGTACTGCTCCCGCCGGGCCGATGTAATCTCGGAAATACGGCAGGGGACCACCAATGCGCATCATTTTTTCTCTGCGCTCAGCGCTTCAAAACCGGAGATCACATCGAACAGTTCCTCGTCGATGCCGCTCTGGCGCAAACGATGGAATGCCCCGCCCAGTTCCTCCAGCAATTCATTGATGTTTTTGTCGGCGCGTTGCATGGCCGCCAGACGGCTTGCGTTTTCGCTCGCAAGGGATTCGGCGCACGCCCGGAAAAGCGAGACGAAAAGATATTCGCGGATGAGCGCCCGCAAGGTCGCGACGCCGCCACCAATGACCTCGGGCAAGCTTACCGTCGGCCAGGGAAGTTCGGCCGGTGTGCTTCGCCAGTTTTCGTTCAACGGCAGCAGTCGCTTACTGACGGGCGCATAAACAGCCCCGGACGCCGGGCGGTTGTAAAAAAGGTAGAGATCGGTGACTTCACCCTCGCTGTGCCGCATCTCGCTCTCCATGAAAATCCGGCCGATGAGCGGGGTTATGGCCTTGACGGAGTTCGGCACGGCGAAGGTTCCTGTTACCGGCAACCCCGCATCAGTTAACCGCGCATGGACGCGCTCACCCACGGCCCAGACCCTGGGTTTCGCCGGTAGGGCCGCCATGGTCTTGACCGCAAAATCAGCCACCACATCATTAAACCGGCCTACCAGTCCCTGGTCGGATCCGAAGACAACCGCGCCAATCGAACCCGCACGCGGTTGTTTTTTCCGTTCCGCAACCAAGGGAGCCGGACCGCTTTCCCGCAAGCATGCGCAGAGCCCCAGCTCCACGGTGCGAAAATAGCCGGCCAGCGCTCTCACCGATTGCTCGTATTGTCCGATGCTCGAGGCGGCCACGGCCTTCATCGTGCGGACGACGGATTGGAGATCCCCGGCTCCGCCTATCTTTCGGCGCAGGCTCGCCGTGGTGTCGCTCATGATTTTTCCCGGGGTTCAGGCTTAGGCTTGGGCTTGACCTCCATTTCGACTTCCGGCCCGGACTCAGGTCCGGGTTCGAGCTGGAAGCGGGCAAGCGATATGCGGGCGACTTCGATAATCGTTTCACGATCTTCGTCGCTTAATTTGTCGGCGGTTTCCAATCGCTCGCGCACCTCCGCCGGAATATCCGCCGCCGCCTCGCGCAGGGCGCGTTCCGCGTCCGTCATCCGGTCAAGCGGCACGGGGTCAAAGAGTTTTGCGGAGAGTGCCTGCAGCACGGCGATTTGCGCGGGTACGGACACCGAGGCGAACTGGGGCTGTTTAAGGCAGGCGCGAATTCGTTGTCCGTGCTCGATGATTGCGCGGGTGTCTTCATCAAGGCGGGCCCCGAACCGGAAAAAGGTTTCGAGTTCCTCAAATTGCGCATAGGCGAGCTTGAGATCGCCCGCCACCGCGCGGTATGCTGCGCGCTGCGCTTTTCCGCCGACGCGCGAAACGGATTTCCCGACATCGACCGCGGGCAGCACGCCCAATTCGAACAGCGACGGCGAGAGGTAGATCTGCCCATCCGTGATGGAAATCAAGTTGGTCGGAATATAGGCGGAAATGTCCTGCGCTTCGGTTTCGATGATGGGCAGCGCGGTGAGGGAGCCGCCGCCGAGTTCCTTGCGCATGTGCGTTGCGCGTTCGAGCAGCCGCGAGTGGATATAAAAGATATCGCCGGGAAACGCTTCGCGACCGGGCGGACGACGCAGCAAGAGAGAGAGTTCTCGGTAGGCGCGCGCGTGATGGGTGAGGTCGTCGTAAACGATCAGCACATCCCGGCCCGCTTCCATGAAAGACTCCGCGATGCTGGTCGCGGCATACGGAGCGATGTAAGCGAGACCCGGCGGATCGTTGCCCTCGGTCACGACCACGACGGTATAATCCATCGCTCCCTTTTCCCGCAAGGTCGCCACGACCTTGGCGACGGAGGACGTGCGTTGACCGATGGCGCAATACACGCACAGCACCTGGTGGTCGCGCTGGTTGAGGATGGTGTCGATCGCAATCGCGGTCTTGCCCGTCTGGCGGTCGCCGAGAATCAACTCGCGCTGACCGCGCCCGACGGGAATGAGCGCATCGATGACTTTAAGGCCGGTCTGGAGTGGCGCCGTGACAGGCGCGCGGTCCATGATGGGCGCGGCGGGGCGTTCGACTGGCAGGCGCCGGCCTGCGGCCATCGGTCCGTTGCCATCGAGTGGCCGGCCGAGCGGGTCGATAACGCGCCCCAGCAATCCATCCCCCACGGCCACGTCCATGACACGGCCCGTACGCCTGACTTCATCTCCCGCGTGGAGATGCCAGTATTCACCGAGCAGCACGACGCCGATCTCATCCGCGTCCACGTTGAACGCAATGCCAAGCACATCTCCGGGAAACGTCACCAATTCGTCAAAGCCAACGCCGGGCAGGCCCGACACCCTGGCGATGCCGGTGGCGACACTGGTTATCATGCCCACCTCCTGTGGCGTCAGTTGCGGCGAGAAAGCTTCCCGCACCTGGCTTATTCCGGCAAACGCGCCGTCAAAAACTTTCTGGAGACTCCCGGGTTCCATGTTCATTGGCTCTTTGTTTCCGGCTCAGGCTCGGTTTTGGCTACAGGTTTGTCTTTCTCTTTCAGAAGTTCACTGACGCCTTTTTCCAGCGATGCCAGATAATCAGCGATGCTCCACGCCACCTTTTGTCCATTCGTGGTGAGTTCAATGCCGCCGATCAGGTCCGGCGCCGTCTCGAACCGGACGTGGATTTCAGCCGAGAAGGTTTCGTTGAGCGCATTTTGTATCGCCGCGCGTTGCTCCACAGGCAGGTCAAACGCGCTGCGCACGAGCGCGGGGTCAGACGAAGTTTTGATGGCCTCGGCGAAACGCGCTTTCGCTTGGCCGTCCATCTCTCGCAAGCGACGAGTAAACACCTCGCCAAAACGTACTTCCAAACTCGTCCCGGCGAGGTCTGCAAGCGCCTTTCGCGCAAGGGCAAACACTTCCTGCTGTGTCCGGCGGCTGATGGCTTGAAGCAGGTTATGTTCTTCGTTTCGGAGCGCTTCCTGCCGTTTTGAACTCAAAGCCGCGGCGGCCTTCCGCGCTTCGTCGAAGAGCCGCTGACGTTCGGCTTTCGCCTCGTCCGTCGTTTTGCTAAAAAGCGCGGCGCGCTGCCGGTCGAACTCCTCGTTTTTGTGCTGGAATTCGTCGCTTTCCTTTTTTGCTTCGGCCTTTTTCCTGTCGGCGTTCGCCAGTTCTGCAGCGATCCGCTTCTCGCGCGCGTCAATGGCATGGAGGATTGGTTTATAAAGAAAGCGCTTCATCAACCACACCAGGATGAGAAAGTTGAGCGCCTGCGCACCGATGGTGAACCAGTCGATTATCATAGGTTTACTTTCCTGTGGCTTGGGCGATGACGTAGTTCCAGAACGGGTTGGCAAAGATGAGAATCATCGAGACCACGAAACAGTAGATGGCCGTGGACTCGATCATCGCCAGACCCACGAACAAGGTCCGGGTGATGGTGGCGGAAGCGTCGGGCTGCTGGGCCAGCGAACTCAGCGCGGTCGCGACCGCCTTCCCTTCCGCCAGTGCAGGCCCCATGGTGCCGAAACCGGTGGTGATGCCGGCGATGACAATTGATGCCACCGCGATAATAGTCATGGTGTCCATAGTATCTCCTTTTGTTGTTTGTGTTGTTGTTTCAATGGATTGATCCTGCTTCGGGTTCAGGCTGTGGCTTATGGACCCGTGTGGCGGCCGCGATGTAAACCGCTGCCAGGATGCTGAAAATGTAGGCCTGCACCATGCCGGTGAGCAGACCAAGAAGTGTCATGACGATCGGGAAGATGAAAGGCGTAATGGTGAGCAGGATACCGATAATCATCGCCCCGCTCATCATGTTGCCGAACAGACGGACGGCCAGGGCCAGCGTGCGCGAAAGTTCGCTGATGACGTTAAACGGCAGCATGATGAACGTCGGCTTCACATAGGACTTGAGGTAGCCGCCCACCCCTTGTTCCTTGATGCCGAAGAACGGCACGGCCACAAACACGCACAGCGCGAGTGCGGCCGTGGTCGAGAGCGAGCCGGTCGGCGGCTCGTAGCCGGGAATTACGGTGCAGAGGCTGGCTGCGGCGACAAACAGGAAGAGAGTGCCCAGAAAGCCGAGATATTTCCGCGGCTGACTCAGACCTATCTCTTCAATCTGTTTCTCGATGCCGGTGACGACGATTTCCAGAAGGTTCTGCCAGCGGGAACGTTTCAGACCTGTGGACAATTTGCGCGTAATGAGTTTTGAACCGAAGGCCAGTACGAGCATCAGTCCCCACGTGAATACAATGGTGGCGTTGAGTTTGAGAAACCCGTATTGCCAGAAGATCATCTGGTCGGGACTAAGGCGCATTGCCGGCCTCCTGTGTCAAGCAAGCCGGTTTTTTCGCCGTCCGGGTGAGACGCGTCACGATAAGGCGCGCAATGACAAATCCCAGAAGACACATCAGCAGCCGGTCCCAATGACCGCCGGAGACAAAGTAGAATCCCGCCAGGGTGATGCTCATCCGCAACAGCAGGCTGCCGAAAATCCAAAGCACCGGCAGTCTGGACGAAACGCCCTTGCGGACCGTCCACCAGAGGCCGCCGAAGAACATCGTGCCGAGTAAACCACCCGCCACCAAAGCCGGCACCAGACCCAAAGGTTCATTCATCATTATCCTCCTGTTCCTTTCGCATTTCCTTGTCTTCCTTGGCCACCCAATACCAGGCATTCAAACAGCCGACGGCCAGGCCGATGACCATCAGCGAAAGCGTCCAGGAAATGCTTCCTGGATGGCGATTGTCGAGCCAGATACCCAGCGCCGCGCCGAGCAGCGTCGGAACCACCACCGACCAGCCGATAAGTCCCATCATGCCCAGGCCAAACCAGACGGTTCGCGTAACATGCCGTCGCGCGCGGAGTTTGCGAGCCGCCTTCGCGCCGACCTCCTGACTGAGCGCCGGCTTCGGTTTCAAGGGTTTGTGTTTGGGTTCGTCAGTCATCGTGAAAACCCGCCATGCG